>CAZVBC010000031.1:0-29217 GCA_964625155.1 uncultured Pirellulaceae bacterium | reverse complement strand
CCAACGTCTGTTTGGTGGTTGGACGGGAATTCCCAAGCATTCGCCGTGAGTTTTGCGTTCCACCTGTTGTTGGTTTTGGGGTTAGCCATAACGCCATGCGTTTCGCAATCACGTCCAGAAGAAATCGCTTTCGATGCAATAACGCCGAAAGTTGAAGAGGAATTCACGGTAACGGAAGAGATCGCTCCGACAGAAGAACTGCCAACAGAAATTGGCGCGAACAGCGATTCCAATGCTGATACGGCTTTAAGTATGGCACCTGTATTAGCTGAGATTGCGGAGGTTCCGGCGCCGTCAATTGAAATACCGATGCTGGATGCGACATATGACCTGAATAATCAAATCAAGGAGCCAGTCGGTTTGACGCGAAGCGAAAGCGTAGTACGTGGCATGACCGGCGTCGGTACGACAGGGACTGCTGGAGCCGTTGATCGCATTACGGCCGAGATCCTGCGAGCGATCGAACAGCGACCGACTTTGGTGGTGTGGCTGTTCGACCAATCCGGCAGCCTACAGCGGCGGCGCCAGGAGATACGTGATCGTTTTGATCGCATTTACGAGGAACTTGGGATTATTCAGAAGGAACAAAGCCAGCATGCCGAATCGCCAGCGGCAGCAGATCATCTGTTGACTGCCGTAATTTCGTTTGGAGCGAAAGTAAATTTACTGACAAAGAAACCGACGGCAGACATAGATGAGATTCGCGCGGCCATTGACGCAGTGCAATTGGATCAATCTGGGATTGAGCGTGTCTTTTCCGCAATCTATTTAGCGCTGGATAAGTTCAAATCGTATCGCAGCGCCTCGTCAGGGCATGGGCCTGAACGCAACGTTTTGTTCATTGCGGTAACCGATGAACGAGGTGACGACATTGAAGGAATGGAAAAAACGATTGACCTGTGTCGCAAGTCGGCGATTCCAGTCTACGTGATCGGAGTGCCTGCTCCATTTGGGCGTGAGTTTACCTACGTCAAATATGTCGATCCCGATCCGAAATTCGACCAATCGCCACAGTGGGCTCAAGTGGATCAAGGACCTGAGTCCCTATTCCCGGAACGAGTAAAGATCGGCTTTAAAGATAACTACTACGACGAACCCGTATTGGATTCAGGGTTCGGCCCGTATGCACTCTCACGCTTGTGTTACGAAACGGGTGGAATTTATTTTATGGTTCACCCCAACCGCCAATTTGCTCGGCGAATAAGTCGAAACGAGATCGCTCCATTTTCTTCCGACTTAGCTTACTTCTTTGATCCTGAAGTCATGACACGCTATCGACCAGATTATGTCTCGGTCGATGACTACTCGAAAAAAGTTAAAGGCAGCCCGTTGCGCCAAGCCTTGGTGGCTGCCGCTAGGTTAACTGCGGCTGAAACATTGAGTCAGCCCACGACTCGTTTCGTCAAGCGAGATGAAGCCTCGTTGACCAATTCATTAACTACCGCCCAGCAGCAAGCGGCCCGATTGGTTCCGCAACTCGATAGTTTAGCCACGGTGTTGCAAAACGGAGCAGCACACCGCAATAGCGAAACCTCACCTCGTTGGCTGGCAGGATTTGATTTAGCGATCGGCGTGGTAATGGCTCACAAGGTTCGGGCAGATGGTTATAACGCAATGTTAGCTAAAGCAAAGCGTGGGATGGCGTTCGCTTCGCCTAAAAACAATACTTGGATTTTGGCGCCCGATGATGAAATCACATCTGGTAGTAAACTTGAAAAAGAGGGCGAAACGGCAAGGTTGTTGCTAGAACAAGTCGCTAATGGTCATCGAGGCACCCCTTGGGGTATGCTGGCAACTCGTGAGTTAAAGATCCCATTGGGTTGGAAGTGGACCGAAGATTTCACCGACTTGACTCCTTCCCGACCTGGGCCACGTGGAAACAACGCAGCGAACATCCCACGCGCGGCACAAGACGAAAAAGCCAAGATGCTCGCGCCTCAAGCTCCCAAACGCCCTATTCCGAAACTCTAAACCCCGACGGAACGAAACAACTGCGCATCAAAAACTCAGGTCAAACCCAAATTCTTAGCCTTCTTAGCATTAAGCCTGACCGAACTGCACTTGCCGGCTCATGCAGTCAGGCTCGTAGGCAAAACATGGGCTGTACACTACTACGACATTTTGTCCCTTTGAGGACGCTTCTCTAGCTCAATATCTTGCTCAGCGCATCCAGTGCGGCTTTGGCTTCTCCAATTCCACCCATTTTCTCGGCCAAGATTTTTGCTTGAACAAGGTTTTCAATTTTGATCGAGCCAGCAGTATTAGCAGGACGCATTGCTGCAACTTCAGCTTTCTTTGCTGCATCTTTAGGCGGGCGACCTCTCCTGGCTGGCTCGTCACCACGAACTCGATCCTGAGACAAGACAGTACTGATCATTGCAGGCTTGACATCGACACCGTATGTCGATTTAAGTATGGCCGAAAGCTCAGTTGGGCCAGCGTCTGGATGACTCGCCTTTGTACTGCGAATTAGCTCAGATTTGCTGACCTTTTTCTCTGTCCTATCACCTTTGTTTGCCATTGGGCACTCCACCTACTTTTAAAAGATATTCAACATTTTTTCGGCACGAGCCGTAAGGGACTACTAAACATGATAGCTAGATGTTCATGGTCCTATCTAATTATCTGTTTGTAGACTAATGGGCTTAAGTATGATTTCGAGGATAGGATTCTGCAATATACCTAGTTAGTAGCGATTAGGTATCTCCAGCGATCGGTAACAGATTCTATAGAGAATGAAAAATGAAGTGATCACATGCGCGGAACCGTCGAAATACCTAATAATTCCAATCCTTTGCTGAGCGTCTTACAGGTTACATCGCATATCCGCAAGCGGCTTAATTTGGTGGATTCGTTCGTGGCCTTGAGGACGGGGCATTGGTCGAAAAAGATCGCGTATTGTTTTGCGAGTCCGTATAGATATCCCGCCAAAATGCTCGGCATGTAATCCTCTAAGCATTGATTAAGTATGTCTTCGAATTGCAAAAGTTGCAGAGCTAGGTTGCGTTCTGCAGGCTCGCTCAATGTTATTGGCAGTGTCTCAATATTTTGATGATCAAGGTCAATTCCAGAGTTCCGTAAAATGCTGGATGCGCGTGCAAAACTGTACTGGATATAGGCGGACGTGTTGCCATCTAATTGAACCATTTGATCGATATTAAATTCGTAATCGCTTGTACGATTGTGACACAAGTCAGCGTATTTAATCGCACCTAATCCAACCGCTTCGGCGACCTCACGCTGTTCTTGTTCTGTCATGCGCAGATTGGCTTTTTGCAATCGTTCAGGATTACAAACCACTTGATAGGCTCGTTCAACCGCTTCGTCAAGCAAATAATCCAACCCGATAACGGTTCCCGAACGCGTCTTGAACGGCTTTCCGTCTGGGCCTAGCACAGTTCCAAAGCTAACGTGTGTCAATTCGACCTGCGTGAATCCCAGTGATCTGGCAGCCGTAAATAATTTGCCAAAATGTTCGCTTTGGCGATGATCTACAACGTATAAAATTACATCAGGTGAAAACTGCTTGAGACGATATTCAATGGTCGCCAAGTCCGAAGTGGCATAGAGGAACGCACCGTCCTGTTTGCGAATAATCATGGGAGCATCGTAGCCTTCCATGAAAATGCAAGTAGCTCCCTCACTGTGTCGCGCCAAACCACTGGACAGCAGCCGATCGACGAGCTCGGCCAGCATAGGATGATAGAAACTTTCACCCAACTGCAAATCGAATCGGACGCCCAATCGTTGATATATCTTGTCGATTTCCTCCAGGCAGACCGGGAGAAATTTATTCCACAGGGCAATATTCTCAGCGTCGCCACTGTGCAATTTTGCGGTCTCTTCTTGAGCGCGCTGATCCAATGCGGAATGCTGCTGAGCACGCTGGTGCAACAGCGGATCGGTGTCCACTGCAGCAATTTGTTGATCTATTGCTCGCAATGTTTCATGCAAATTGGCTAAATCTCGCTCGGCAGCTTTAATTTCTTTCGCTAATTTCTTGTCACCCGACGGCGAAGTAGCCGAAATATCATGCAATCGCTGTTCGGCTGTGCGCAGTTGTTCGCGTAACTTGCCGACTTGCAATTGGGCCGCCTGGTAGGCAATGATCTGCTGCACTAGCCGATACAAACGGCTGAGCTCTTCAACTGGAGCGCGAGTAAAGTTCGCTGCGTCTACGAAGTGTTTGTAGCCGTAAATGATCATGCCGAATTGCGTGCCCCAATCGCCAAGGTGATTATCGGAAATCACCTTATGCCCAAGGCAACTCAAAATCTTGCATAGCGCATCACCAATTACGGTTGAGCGGATGTGGCCCACGTGCATTGGTTTAGCGACATTGGGAGCTGAATAATCGACCACAAATGTCTTGGAGTTTTCTGCCTGTGTGATACTCAAGTCGGGATCGCCGGCTGCCGCTGCGAGGTTCGACTCTAGGTATTGCGTCCGAAGTTTCAGATTTATGAAACCCGGCGCAGCTATGTCCACGGAATCGCACAGGTCGGAGAGGTTTAATCGTCCAACGACGGTTTGAGCTATGGCCATAGGGGGCTGGCCAAGGACTTTGGCCAACGGCATCGCAATGTTTGCTTGGTAATCGCCAAACCGCGAATCGCGAGCTGGTGAGATACGAGCTGCAAACGCGGCTGGGTTGTCAACTAATCCATCGAGAGCTTGCTCGAATCGAGCACGGAGAGTTTCGAGAATCTTCATAGTATCCGTTCAATCCGATTGGCTCACTCAGAGACGCGAGCCATGTGCGCGGAAGCTGCCGCAACAATTTCACTGATTTCAACCGGCTGGCCGTCCCCCCATAGTGACTCAAGATCATAGAAGCCACGAGTTTCTTCGTCAAATAGGTGAATGACGATGCTACCATAATCCAGTACGATCCATCGGCTATCTTCGTAGCCAGAGACGCTCAGTCGCTTTTCCCCCATTTGTTTGCGTAAAGCCAAATCTATTTCAGCGGCAATGGCATGAAGTTGCCTGCGACTGGAACCGGTGACGATGACAAAGAAATCAAACATACTGGTCTGATTGGTCAGGTCCAGTACCACGATATCTTGACCACGGTTTTCAGCGGCAGCTTTAACTGCCGCCAAGGCCATGGTTCGCGAGTGCGCCAACTGTTCTTGCGGGACGACGCTGAGCGAATTAGGTTCCGAAGGAAAATCAGCAGGCGCATTAGGCATGTACTTGACTCATACAATGAAGATTAACCAGTTTTCGACGCTCTACTATTATAAACACGCGTCTGCTTGCTCTGACATCCCTGTCGACGTCTTAGATCCAAAGCTTTGCCGAACAAGCGGTACAAACAGGTAACCTAGGGACGGCTAAAACCCGTTGACGGGTTCGCTTGCATCTCGACAATTTATGCATCTCGACCGTTTTGTGCCGAACGAGGGCGTTAGTAGAACGATCTCTGCACAAACATGAATAATCTCTACAATCTCGCAAAAAAAATGGGGGCCTCGTTCCCGCACTGCTGAATCCGTTGGACCGACAGTCTTTGAAGAATTGTACCGTCAATCTCGTAGTTTTGGAGTGACTGATGAGCGATTGGTTAGAACCTGGAGCAAAGGCACCCAGTTTTACTTTGTTAGACGACAGCGGACGAAAAGTCAAACTCGCCGATTTTCAAGGCAAGCTGGTCGTGCTGTACTTTTACCCTAAGGATGATACACCCGGATGTACCAAAGAAGCTTGTGCGTTTCGGGACCAGCAACAGGAGATCTCGAATCTGGATGCCATGGTATTAGGCATCAGTCCTGACGATGTTACTTCACACCAGAAATTCCGCGATAAATTCAGTCTGAATTTTCCTCTCTTAGCGGATGTTGGTCACCAAGTGGCTGAGAAGTTTGGTGCTTGGCGAGAGAAGAACATGTATGGCAAGAAGTCGATGGGGGTCCAACGCAGCACGTTTCTAATTGATCGCAAAGGAAAGATCGCCAAAGTATGGAAGCGCGTTCAAGTCGACGGCCACGATGCGGAGGTCCTGGCAGCACTCAAAGAACTCAAGAATCAGAATAAAGCGTCCCGAATGCGGTAGTCTCGTTGTCGAAGAACGCGACTTGGATTAGCTTACAGCCCCTCCGGAATCATTCTCACCATTATTTTATTTGCGACCGAACAAGATGACCAACGCAACTTCCGCCGAGCCCTACTTCCAACAGTTGTTTGCAGAACGAATTGGTGGTGCAAATTACGGTAAGGACACCGAAATCTACAAGTTCGAGAAAATAAAGCGAGCGAAGCGAAAGGCATTAGCCGACTATCCCAATCGCCCGCTTGTCGATTTTGGCATCGGTGAAAACGACAATATGGCTGACGCCACCGTCCGGCAGCAGATGTCGAACGAAATTAACAAGATCGAAAATCGAGGCTATGCAGATAACGGCATTGCCGAATTCAAACAAGCCGTCGCGCGGTTCATGGAACGTCAGTTTGGGGTCTCGCTGAACCCACTCACCGAGATTAATCATTGCATTGGCAGCAAGACTGCGTTAGCAATCTTACCGGCCTGCTTTATCAACCCCGGTGATGTCACCATGATGACTGTCCCAGGCTATCCTGTGGCAGGGACTCACACCAAATACTACGGTGGTTCAGTTTACCGGCTGCCGCTGAAAAAGGAGCATGATTTCTTTCCTGATTGGGCCAGTGTTTCCGATGATGTATGGGCACGCACGAAAATGGTGGTGCTGAACTATCCGAACAGCCCAACGGGCCGAGTCGCTAACGAGCAATTCTATCGCCAAGTCATCGAGTTGGCACACCGACACCAATTCATCGTTGTTCAAGATGCCGCTCACGTCCTGCTCAGCTATGACAATCAACCGCTGAGTTTTCTTTCGGTGCCAGGCGCTAAAGATGTTGGAGTTGAGGTTCATTCCCTCAGCAAAGGCTTCGATATGATTGGTTGGCGCATTGGATGGGTTTGTGGAAATGCCAAATTGGTGCAAGCGTTTGCGGACGTCAAAGATAATTGTGACAGCGGTCAGTTCGCGGCAATCCAACATGCAGCGGTCACTGCGCTGGACAACGTGAACATTCCCTTGCGCATCCGTGATAAGTATCGACGGAGATTGCAGAAGTTGGTCGCCACGCTCGAAAAATGCGGGTTTCAATGCGATATGCCCGGCGGCACCTATTTCCTCTACGCGCCAGCACCCAAAGGTGTTGTGGGTGGTGTGCGCTTCGCCAATGCAGAACAGGCAAGCCAATATCTGATCACAGAAAAATCAATCGTCACGGTTCCATGGGACGATGCAGGCCCCTTCCTCCGTTTCTCGGTTACCTATTTGGCAGATGATGAAGCAGCAGAAGATGCGTTGATGGCTGAAACCGAAAAGCGTTTGGCTGCGTTATCTCTGGAATTCTAAATTCGCGTTTACACTGCAATACGTTCTAGTTTTCACTAAATAATCGGTGCGAATGACGGCCAGCGTTAATAGTACTGTTGTCATTTGAGCCCATATGACAGCCATCGGACCAGTGAACATTCCTCCTGCATGTCCGTCGCTGGGCAACATGAGCTGAATCGACCAGAATAGGCCGAACAACAGTCCGCATCTTAGCAACCGTAACCATGTCCAGTGGCCACAGTCGATCCAGTGGATCACAAACCAGCAAGCAATCGTGCCGCCAGCGACCACAAACAACAATTCTCTTAACAGTGCAGGATGGGGAGATATGTTGGGCAAATCGGCAATCGCGAAGCCGATTATCGTCGTGAGTAGTAGTATGTCCCAAATTGAAGGTTGCTTCGGACGTTGATCAATCAAGGACCAGCAACTTCTCCCAAACAGCTTAGTCGACACCCAACCGATTCCTACCAACACAGTCGCAAACAGGCGAGCTGCTCCGAGCGACAGATCCGTCAAGTCCCTTAAAGAATGGCAGACCATCAACGCTACGACGAAGCTGTATGCTGCACACTTTGCGTTTGCTTGTCCGCTTGTTCCCAGAAACAATCCAGTTGCAAACAACAATCCTAGAGCAACTCCAACTGCCGTCGGCTGTAACCAGACTGGCGGTATGGTCCACCCAACACAACTCACCACACCAGCACAGGCCAGCAAGTATACGCTGGTTAGTGAGAATAGTCCTTGATGGATGTTATTTGCTGTGTTCATTGGTACATGAACTTGATGCGTGTCATAAAGACCTGAGACAATTGCAATTTGAATACGCTACACACGTGCTTGGGAATCGTTTTGACCGATACATGACAGACGTTGATTTAATTGTAATTGTTGGTCACTGTGAATATGCAGACTTTTTTAACAACTAAGATTCGCGTTAAAGAGCGGTACGGCATTTCCGGCACAATTCGCATAAACAATAATTCCGTAGTGCTCAGATAAGTCTCGGAAGCCACTTTGTCGAGCGACGGTGAGGCAAGGCCGGGGCACACCAATGCTCAATGCTGGACTGACCGGCAAAAGAAACCACCTTTGTCGCGAGAATCGCACTTCAGATGCCTACGGAGTTCGCGTTCCTCAAGCTGAGCGAATATTGCTGAGTTCAGCTCGATCTAGAGTCGCCTAAGATGCGGCGGAAGGAGATCGATTTTGCTTTCGGGCTCGAAACGCTGAAATCAGGCTCCAGCCACAGACCAGAGCGATCAATCGCGCGGGCCAATCGCCGATTGCTTGAAACAATCCCCATCGATTGTCTCGGTAAGGAGTCGCTAATATTACGTCACGGCTCAAACGCGGACTTTTGGCTTGTACGCGCCCTGCCCCGTCAATCCAAGCGGACAAGCCGCAATTGGCGGCAATCAAAAGCGGTCGCCGCTGCTCGATGCTGGCCACGATACCGCACGACAAGTGGTGATCGAGAATCGCCGAGCCACGAAACCAACTGTCGTTGGTCATATTGACGAGGATATCAGGTGATTTCGTTTCGGCTTTTAAAGCCCCAATCTGCCATGACAAGAAGTGAGGCAACACGCTTTCAAAGCAAATACTTGGTGCCAAATTGATGCCTGCTAGATTGAAACAGGCTGGAGCACGACCTGCTTCGGTGGGCAAAAAACCAAACATGTTTCCCAAAAAGTCCAACCAGGGTGTCAGCGGCAAATATTCTCCGAACATCACCAAATGGATTTTGTCATAGCGTCCGACCAGTTGTGCCGCCGGACTGAACAATAAGGCTGAGTTCAGATGTTTGTCTTGGGTCGCATCCACAATATACGTCGTACAACCAACCAGCAGGTGCGGCCTAGTGAGCTGAGAAATCTGTTCGGGGTTCATCAGTTCCCCATCGTGGCTGGCAGAAAGTACTTGTGCCAACTTAAACGCAAAACGCTGCTTAGACCTAAGCTCAAACTCGCGAATTTCATCGCCGGTGTAACCTGATTGCCTATGTCGCACGGGAAGTTGTTCGCCGATTTTGCTTTCCAACCAAACGTTGCGATCGAGCGAAAAAATTGACTCGGGCCAGATAACGAGATCAAGTTCTTTGTCACGACTGCCAGCCACGCGCGTTGCTTCGAGGTAACTATTCCAAGATCGGATATCGCGATCTTCTGAGGGGTTATCAAAGATGCTCGGTGCATTCTCCTGAATCAAAGCTACGCGCAGCAGCGGCGATGATCGGTCAGCCAATTGATCAGTGTCGATGATGCGCCACCAACCGTACGCCAGTGTCAGCATCGTAACAGCCATCACGATCGCGAGTTGAAGTTTTGGCGCTAGCCATCCAATTCGGCATTCGTTCTTTGCCAGATTACTCCACAGCAAAAACAATCCCGCCGCAATCATCATTACGACAAAGCTAACGGCGTAGCCTCCTAGTTGATCGGCAATTTGCAAAAACATCGGGTAGCGGACCTGAGTATGTGCGAGCAGGCAAGCGGAAAAACCTGTGACTAAATAACCTCGCACCAGTTCCATGCCAACCCACGCGAAGGGAACGGCAATTACTAATGGCATTCGCCAGCGATTGATAATTACTCTAGCGGTAACGACAAACAGCGGTACATATACGGCTAAGTACAGCGACAGTGCAATCCAGCCGAACGTTAATGGCCAAAAGGCTAACCGAATGCCCTGCAAAGCAAGCAACCAAAATGCGCATCCCGAAAACCAAATCGCGGCATAGCCACGTGGGCCAGGTGAAGCTGGCGCGCAAATTACGGAAATCCAGCCAATTGGCGCTAAGAATGCCAGCCAACTCAGTGAACATGGTGGAAATGCAATCCACAATGCAAGCGCACTAACCATACTCGGCAGCAGGCAATGACGATATACGCTCACTTCTACCAGGTCGCTGATTTGTGTTTGCGCTGCGGATCCAGCCTCTCGATTGTGCGTCTGCCGTGCCTTTATCATGTTATTCTTCCGTTGGAAGACCAACGCATTGCCCAGCAGCCAAATTGAGATCGCGCCGCGTTTGGCGACTAGATTAAGCGTTTGCGCATCGCCAGATCAAGTCCAACTGAGCGGCTTGAGCCACGCGTCTCGCAAATTGACCCAGGGCATGTGGATAAGATCGTCGGTACCACAGTTCACCGATACAAAGGGTGTGGAATTGACACTACCGATGCACAGACAGGGCAAATTATCAAAAATCACTTCCATCTGCTCGCGTTTTTCGGGTGGCACTTCAATCAAGAAACGAGAGTTGGATTCGGAAAATAGAATTTGAGTTGGCGACAGTTGATCTCGCTCACAGACTTTAGCAAGGTTAATTTGAACTCCTAATTCACCACCAAAGGCCATTTCGGATAGAGCAACCGCAAGGCCACCTTCGCTGAGGTCGTGGCAAGCTCGAGCACATCCCCGCTCAATAGCCCGATGGACAGCAGAGAAAAGTTCCTTAGCCAGAGCGGGTTGAACTTTAGGAACATGTCCGCCTGATAGGCCCAGCACGTGGAAAAGCTGAGATCCTCCCAGTTCGTCGAACGTGTTTCCAATTAAGTAGAGGTCATTCCCTCCTTCTTTGAAGTCCATCGTGACACATTTGGCGACATCCTTTACCTGGCCCAGCGCGCTGATTAACAGCGATGGTGGTATGGCTAGAGATTGTTTTTGCCCATCTTCGTCGACCCAGGTGAACTCGTTGTTCAAACTATCTTTGCCGCTAATGAAGGGCGTGCGCCAGGCAATGGCCAAATCGTAACACGCCAAGGCTGCGCGGACGAGCGAACCGAGCGTCTCGGGGCGATCAGTGTTGCCCCAGCAAAAGTTATCGAGGATGGCAATGCGATTCGGATCGGCTCCCACACAGACTGCGTTGCGTAGCGCTTCGTCGATCGCGCTGGTTGCCATATGATAAGTATCGAAATCGCCATAATTTGGATTCATGCCGCAACTAATGACGACTCCACGGCGACTGGACAAACGGGGACGAACTACAGCCGCGTCGCTGGGACCGCTGGAACCAGGTCCGACCAACGGCTTGACGACGCTGCCTGCTTGTACCTCGTGGTCGTATTGTCGAATGATCCAGTGCTTGCTGGCAACGTTCAGTGTGCCAAGTAGCTGCTTGAGTACCGATTCGGTCTGTGGTCGGTTTAGTCCAGGTGTGTCTGTCGAGACCGGCGGTGGAGGAGCGTAGTTGGCTGCACGAACGACGGGTGGTCGTCCATTATGCAGAAACTCCATCGACAACAGGCCAACATCATGTCCGTCGTACATCAGTTTCAATTGGCCAGTAGGAACAAACTGACCAATAACCGTGGCTTCGACCCCTTCTCCGGAACATATTTCTTGCAAACGACCCAGCGATTGTGGCGGAACCGACATGACCATACGCTCTTGGGCTTCGCTGATCCAAATCTCTGTATAACTGAGCCCTTCGTATTTGAGTGGCGCTCGTTCCAGCCAGACTTCGGCACCGATGGATTCTCCCATTTCACCTACAGCGCTCGAGAACCCGCCAGCCCCACAGTCCGTTACGGCGGTGAACAGTCCTTCATCACGTCCTTTTAGAAGTACATCGAGCACCATTTTTTCGGTGACTGCATTCCCAATTTGCACGGCACCGCCCGAGATCGATTCGCTTTGGCTGGTCAATTCTGCGCTGCTAAACGTCGCCCCATGAATCCCATCGCGACCGGTGCGACCACCGAGCGTTACAATCCAATCACCTGGCTTGGGACATTTGTCCGATTTGTCTACCGGCAGTAGACCTGCATTGCCACAAAAGACCAACGGGTTGCCAAGGTAACGTCGATCAAAATAGACCGCCCCGTTAACTGTTGGAATTCCCATACGGTTACCGTAATCGCGCACGCCAGCCACAACTCCCTTCATTACTCGTCGTGGATGCAAGACGCCCGGTGGAAGAGTCGCCGAATCCGTGTCAGGTGGGGCGAAGCAAAAGACATCGGTATTACAAAATGGTTTTGCGCCTAACCCGGTTCCCATCGGGTCACGAATAACTCCACCAATCCCCGTATTGGCGCCACCGTAAGGCTCAATCGCGCTCGGATGATTATGTGTTTCTACTTTGAAAACAACATTGAATTCATTATCAAACTTGACGATTCCCGCGTTGTCTTTGAATACTTTGACACACCAATCGTTCTTGCCCAGGGCAGCGCGAATCTGTTCAGTGGCGGCAAAAATGGTCTCCTTGAGCATGTTCTGAAACTGGCGAGTTCCGGTCTCATCTCGGTATGCAATTCGCCCGGCCAGCGTTTTGTGACTGCAATGTTCGCTCCAAGTTTGAGCAATTGTTTCCAGTTCGATGTCGCTGGGTTCACGATTCTGCTGACGAAAATGAGATTGAATGGTCTGCATTTCCGGCAACGACAGGTAAAGCTGTCCTTGTCGGCTGAGTTGCATTAGTTGTTCGTCGGTCAAAGTAGTTATCGGAATGCGCACCAGGCCGAATTGATACTTCGACCCAACGTCAATCCTTTCGATACTTAGGGGCCCGACAATGACTTGTTCAATGGAGTCATTCGCCAACAATTTTTGAGCCAGTTTATCCAGCTCGGTTTGCGCTAGCTCTTCGACCCAATACTTGCGCATGGTTCGTACTTGAGTGGTCGGTAAGCCAATATCGCGCAGGGCACCTAATGTACTTTGCGCGACCGGGTCCATAACACCTGGCTTGGGCAATACATGCACTAATTGGCACAAGCCCAAGTACGATTGGGCTAGCGTTTGGTCGCCGACTCGCCCAATAATCGTCTTTTCGGTGATCGAGTCTGCCAGCAGTTCTGAAGCAGCGCGAAGCACATGCTTTTCATTCAGTTCGCCCTGCAATAAAAAGGCTTTGGCAGTTGCGATTCGCAGGTTTGGGCTGAGCCCAAGATCGCGTGCTTCTAACGACAAGTTCTCGCTTAATGTGTCCGGCTGGCCGTCAGCCGCAATGACATCAACTTCCCAAAGCGTCACGAGTGGCCTTTCCCAAGTCCAAGAGTTTTTCCAATTGTGCACCGTCATCACAGCGCAGTGCGTCAAGCCATAAATGGATCGAGTCCGAAAACTGTTCCAAGGCATGTTGAACGGGCACGCGATTTTCTTGCAAAATCTGCCTCCACAGGACTGCATTCCCTTCGGCGATCCGTGTGGTATCAAGCCAACCTTTACCGACCAAATGCAACAGTTCTACTGGCGTCACTGCCGCCAACGCTGAAGCGACCACATGCGGTACATGACTAGTCCGCGCGACCGCTTCATCGTGTTCGACCGGCGGCATGCGCCGGGTTCTTGCTCCGAAGGTTTGCCAGAATTCTTCGATACGATCGGCCACCGAGGCGACGGTGTTTTCTGTCGGTGTGATCACCACAAGCTGATTCTCAAAGAGGTCCGGTCTGCTATAACGCGCACCACTCTTATGGCTTCCAGCCATCGGATGTGAACCGCAAAACAGCTTACCGTTTCCCGCCGATTCAACTGCGTCCACGATGGTAGCTTTCGTACTTCCAACATCCGTAACCAATCCATGCTGGTTCATCACATGGATGCATTCTGCTACCGCGTCAGCCACTTGAGCAACCGGAGTACAAACAACCACGAGATCCGCATTGGTGGCTGCACTCCTGATATCTGTCGCGAGGCGATCGACCGCCCCGATCTCGATAGCCTCCTCCGGCATTCGGCCTGGACGTCCCACGCCAACAATATTCTTAGCCAACCCGCGACTGCGCAGGGCCATGCCAATCGACCCGCCCAGCAGCCCAACTCCCACAATTACAACTTGATTGAAAGGTGCCATATCCGTCGATCAATATTCGTAGACCAATAATGGCGTCGCATAAACCCTAACACAACGGCAAGCTATTTTCTTATGGTTGCGTGTCTCATCGGCAACCAACTTCCATTCTGTTGGCTACTGGCAACACACTGCTGGATGAATAGCATTCCTTCAACCCCATCATGAACGTTGGGATAAATTGTGTTCTTGGTTTCGAACGACTTTCCTTGGCTGCGATCGATCATCGAATCGTAGGCGGACGCATAAATGTTAGCGAAGGCTTCAAAAAACGCCTCGGGATGACCGCTCGGCAATCGGCAGGCCGCACGCCCCATGCTGGTCATATGTGGAGCGTTTGGATCGCGTGTATACAAACGATGAGGCTGGCCGTTTTGTCTTAATATCATGACATTGGGTTCTTCTTGACGCCATTGAAGAGCCCCCTTCGTTCCGTCAACTTCTATGAACAAGTCGTTCTCGCGACCGTGGCTGATCTGCGATGCGGTCACTGTCCCGAGACCACCGTTTTCGAATCGGACCACCGCAGTACCGTAGTCGTCCAGTCGGCGACCAGTTTCAAAGGTTTTCAGGTGACAGGAGATCTCGGCTGGCGTCAATCCGGTCATGTATCTGGCCAAATTATAAGCATGCGTAGCAATATCGCCGAAGCAGCCCGCAGCACCGCTGCGCGCCGGGTCAGTCCGCCAGGCCGCTTGCTTTTGATCAGACGACTCCAAGCGGGTCCTAAGCCATCCTTGAATATAAAACGAGCGGACAGCCTGGATCTCACCCAATTCTCCAGCCAAGATCATCTCGCGTGCCTGTCGTACCAACGGATATCCGGTGTAGTTGTGTGTTAAGGCGAATACGACTTTCGATCTTTCCACCGCTGCAGCCAACTGTTCAGCCTGTTGCAAATCAAAGGTCATCGGTTTGTCACAGACAACGTTCAATCCAGCTTCGACGGCGGCTTTGGCAATTTCAAAGTGCGTGTGATTAGGAGTCGTTACGCTTACAAAATCTACCCGTTGGTCATTGGGTAAAGCTAACTCGCTTTGTATCAGCTCTTGATACGATCCGTACGCGCGGGATGCTGGAATGTCATAGTCTGGCGCCGAAGCTTTAGCCTTTTCAGGATTGCTCGACAATGCTCCCGCCACGACGATGGCCCGATTATCTAGGCAAGCGGCAATGGAGTGCACTTTGCCAATAAACGCTCCCTGTCCTCCCCCTACCAAACCCATGCGAAGCTTACGATTAAGTGGTCCATTGGTCATCTTGGTGTCCCCCGAATTGCGAAAACGCCGCCGTAGAGTGCGAAATTCTGCCGATGTTCTACCACATCTATCCCAATGTTGGCAGTCACCTCCGCTGAGAAGACATTCGATGTTGATTCCTAAGCCAGACAATCGTTACTGTATGATTCTTCCATATAAACATGGGTTGCTTGACAACAACAAACTTGGAGGTTGGTCAGCATGAACCGATCCACAGCTAGTTCTGCCGCAAATACCCTGAGAATTTCAATGCTGGCATTTCTATCAGGTACTATCTGTACAGCAATAATTGGGGGATCGCTCGTGTCGGGATATGTCCTTGGCCTATCTGGCTGGGGTCACTCACAAATAGAAACCTTGCAAGCTGCGACGTCGGCAACAGGTGCGAACATGGCCGTGGCCACCGGATCGGTCAGCGATGAAGCGGAAGGTATCTTTTTTCTAGATTTCCTCACTGGAGATTTACAGTGCTTAGTTTATTATCCGCGCACAGGAGCATTTGGAGCTCGCTTTTATACGAATGTATTAAGCCAGTTGCCGGGCGCTGGAAAGAACTCACAGTATCTGCTGGTAACCGGAGTGGCGACTTCGGGGCGGGCGGGGATCGGCGGAGCTAAGCCTGGTAACAGCTTGGTATATGTTACTGATACTGGGAGCGGGAATTTCGCAGCTTACTCCGTCCCCTGGGACAGAACCGCAGAGGGGAGTGCACGTCCGCAATCTGGTCCTCTCTTGTTCGTAGGAGGTGGCCCGGTACGTAATTATCAAATCCGCTCGGGCTCGCCATCAACTCCGTTGGCTCAGCCGAACCAATTACAACCCTTGGACGGCAAACAGGGTGTACAAGACGCCAAGAAACCGGCCGACAAGCAAAAAAATGCGAAATCGAAAGAACGTCCAAAAGGAGCGGATAAGCTTCAGCCTGAGAAAAACTAAGTATCGCGCACAAATTTTTTCCCTTTTCGCGCGAACCATTCTTTCGCACCCCTGTCTAAACACCAACTGAGATTTCACCGAGAATGGTCGACGTATTTGTCATTTTCGTGTCGATAGCTTAGTATTGTAGTGGCACCTTAGCGCGGAAAAGAACTCACTTGAGACTCCAAATGCGATTGGAGTGAAAACTCTCAGCCGGATTCAGGTGAATTTTCCAATTCAGGGGTGTAGAAGATTTTAACAACCGTATAGTCCTTTGATGTAACTATCTAGTAACTTTGTCTCTCTCGGGTCACGCACTGAAACTGCGTGAGGGAGGAAACCATGCGTAAGTCAGTCATCGTCAGCTCGATCTCCACCGTGATTTCCCGCGTGGCGGGTAACGTGTCGGTCGCTGGCTTGGCACTGCGCAGTTTCCTGGACCTCACGAATATGCGAGATCCATGGGGCCATTGGCAAGAACGTTATCCAACAATCGGATTCGCTTTGGTGAATCCTAATCCGGGAAGTAAATGCCCCCGGGGGATATCGGCTCTTGCTGTCTATCCGGCCTATAGGGCACTTGCAGTAAGAGCCAGTTCACGCGGCTAAATGCCCGCGAACTGCCACCACCTGTTAGCACTCGCTCGAAATCATTGAGCCGGCGACCAACAGGTTGGAAATGCCAAGCCTAATCGCCTCACTTGAGAAATCATGAGCAGCATCACCTGCATTGTTGCGGGGATAAGCTGGGTAAAGCCACAAAGCTGTTCAGTTTCTTCAAAATCGCGTGTCCGGCGCAGCGAACCCGCAACCCTTATTCAGATTTATTGCCACCTCCTTGTGAAGTCACACATTCGCTCATTGCGAAAGTGTGGCGACGAAGGTGGCCAGAGAGACTGGCAGCTATGTACGAGAATAACACCTTAACTTTCGAGAATCTAACCCTTAACCAATTGGTTCAAGCTGCGCAAGCCCAAAATCGAGATGCCCAGTCGATGTTGTACCAACGGTACCATGCCGCGACGGTAGCCCTCGCGTATCGGCAATTAGGAAATTGGGACGAAGCCGAGGAACTGGTCCAGGACGTTTTTATTCATGCCTTTGAACGCATCGGACAGTTGCGCGTACCTGAAGCGTTTGGTGGATGGTTGCGTCAAATCGTTCGGCGGATGGCCATCAATCGTGCGACGCGTCGGCGTCTTGCGGTCAGCATTGAGCAAGAGACGCTCGAAGCCGTTCACGGGATGGAAAACTCGCCTCTGGACAACGTACTTGACAGCGAGCAACGTCAACAGGTTCAAGCTGGGCTCAACAAACTGGGAACAATGGATCGTGCAACCTTGGAGGCTTTCTATATTGGTGGCCAATCCTTGATCGAGATGGCAGAGAGCTTTGAAGCACCTGTCGGAACAATCAAACGCAGGCTGCACGTAGCACGAAAGCGATTGGCAAGAGAGATGGAAGTGTTGCAAGCCATCTAGTTTTTAGTACCACATAGCTCCCATCGCTGGATTCATGAATTCAGGGATGGGAGCGCAGAAGAAACTTTGAAGACTAGTGTCGATCGGCGGCTTATTTGTTACTTGCTGTAACGCCCGGCCAATCGTCAGTGCGGAACGGTGTCAGTGGTAATCCTGCTTGATTGAACATATTACAAACAGGATTGTCGGCCCAAGCATACCGTACGGCGATCGGCGCAGCGACCGCTTCACATGATACTTCGATGCGTCCGTCCTTCATAATTGCTCCCTTGGCAGCAAACCACTTTTTGTCTTCGCCAGCAATTGCAAAACCGACGGGCTCGTTGACATCAAAGGGCCGCCAACCGCTGCCGACGTGATCGAATTCCAGTACAATCTTGCTACCGTCTTTGGTCATCCGTTTAAAACGCGGGCTGTGGTGTGCGATATCAATTCCATAATTCTTCGCTAATGCCCAGCGAGCTAAACGACGACCTACGTCGACCTTGTTCTTGGGGTGAATGTCTTTGCCTTCGCCAATATCGATGATCACTGCCTCGCCGGTGTTGGCGAGTTTGTCCATGGTCATCGTTTGAGCTTCTCGCAGCTCTGCCCAATCACTTTCGCCTGGTTCAGCGACTTCCGCCTTAAAGTCCGCCAACTGGACCCAATAGAAGGGAAAATCTCCCTGCGCCCATTCGCTGCGCCAGCTTTGAATCATCAACGGGAACAAATCTCGATATTGGTAAGCCCGTGCTGCATTGGATTCTCCTTGATACCAGATGGCACCCTTGATTCCGTAGCCCAAGTGCGATTTGAGCACACCATTATAGATGTTTCCAGGACGCGCATTGCCGCGCATACGACCGGTCAAAGCACGAATACGAGCGTCTTCTTCAGTTGTAAGGCTGGCCTTTTCAGTCAGAGCTTTGAAATCAGCTTCGTCTTTTTCCCAACGTGCAAGGAGTTCAGCATATTTGCCGTCCACTCGCAAGATATCGCGGTTGATCCATGCTTCGCAGGCAGAGCCACCCCATGCATTGTTGATCATACCCACCGGGACACCCAAGGTTTGGTGTAATTGGCGCGCGAAATAAAACCCTACGGCTGAGAACGAACCCACATTCTCCGGATTACACAGCATCCATTGGCGATCATGAGTCCAAATCGGTTCTTGGCTGCCTGTCTGAGGGAAATTGATCATGCGCAAATTGGGATAGTTTGCAGCAAGTTTTTCTAGGTCCGGATCGTTACCCGCATTGACCGACCACTGCATATTGGATTGTCCTGAACAAATCCAAACTTCGCCTACCAAGATGTCCGAAATTTTGACTTGGCTGGAACCTTTTACGTTCAATTCGTAAGGACCGCCGACGGGCAAAGGAGCCAATTTGACGCTCCATTTCCCATCACTTCCTGCAAAGGTCACCAGGTTTTGGCCATTGGTAAACCCCTGTTTGCCGATCGTTACCGATACTACTTCACCGGGATTGGCTGAGCCCCAGACGGCATTGCTCTGCCCCTGTTGCAGGACCATGTGGTCACTAAAAACATTCGGCAGTTTAATTTCTGCACACACCAAGCTGGCTGGCATCACCACAGCCACCATCGCTTGCGCACACCAACGGAAGAAAGTCTTCATAGTTGCAAACCTTGAAAGCAAAGCGGACATTTAAACGAACTTGACGATGTCCACAGTGTAATTGATAGGCGCGTCAAGTTCCACGCTGGTAGAGATGGCTTGCGCAAGCCAAGTTTTCAAGACTACAATGTCGGTTTCGTAGTGATATTGGAACATCATGGTAACGAACGTCTAAGGTTAAGATCATGCTCAAAAGTTCTTCGTCAACTTGGCGATTTGCAATTTCAGTTTTCGCAATGTGCCTTAGTGAATTACCACAAACGGCAACTTCATGGGCGGACGAATATAAGCTGACTACCGTTTTTGAACAAAACCAAAACGGCTATGCGGTATTTCGAATTCCGGCCTTGGTACGTGCCGCAAACGGCAATTTGCTGGCGTTCTGTGAAGCTCGGCAGGGTGGAGACGCAAGCGAAATCGATCTAGTCATGAAAAGTTCCAGCGACCAGGGACGCACCTGGGGACCGTTACAAGTCATCCAGGAAAGTGAGACGTTTCGCCAGGAGTTCACCGGCCCGCCACCACCAATAACTGTAGGCAACCCGGCTCCAGTCGTCGATCTCCTTGATCCACAACATCCTGGCCGGATCTGGATGCCTTTCACTTTAGAAAATGATCGCGTGTTTGTAGTTTTCAGTGACGATCATGGACGCACTTGGTCGACTCGACGTGAGATAACTTCCTCAGTCAAACAACCCGGCTGGGGTTGGTATGCGACCGGTCCGGTTCACTCGATTCAAATAGCGCGCGGTCCTCATAAAGGACGCTTGGTTATCCCATGCGATCATCGTATCGGCGAAGCTGGACGGGACGCTGGCAAATTGGGTGCGCATACAATCCTTAGTGACGATCACGGCCAGTCATGGCGACTGGGTGCCATCGATGACACTTACGATGATCCGTTGAACGCTAACGAAACGACTGTCGTTGAATTAAACGACGGTCGGTTGTACTTCAGCACTCGCGATCAAAACGGCACAGCCCGTGGTTCGCGTGGTGAAGGTTGGAGCGGCGACGGAGGGTCGACATTTTCGTTGACAGGCGATACCGGTTGGAAGAATTTTCGTCCAGCGCCCGCGATCATCGACCCACCAGTAGTTCAAAGTGCATTGGTGCGAGCATTGTCGAAATTGGATGGGGACAAACGCGACTTGATTCTATTTTCAGGTCCAGATGATAACGGTCCCAGTGGTAAAGGACGTAGCGACATGCGGATTCGATACTCAATCGATGAGGCCCAGACCTGGCAAGATGGTCCATTATTACACGTTGGCCCAGCCGCTTACAGTGATATGGCGCGATTGAACCCAAACCAAGTCGGCATCGTTTTCGAAGCTGGGCCAACTGGCGAGAAAAACGCATATGCCAGTATCGTTTATACCGTCATCGAACTCGACAAACTATAGCAGCAGTAGGTCGCTACATGCGACTGGCGATTCCTGCGGTTTCTAACGGGTGTGCACCATAGAGGCTCAACGACGGAGCCTCGCTGCTGGGGAACATTTTTCCCCGATTGGCGATTTCACAAGGATCACACTCGCGGCGAACACGCTGCATCAAATCGATGGAGTCCTGCGAGAACATGCCTGGCAAGAACTGTCGTTTTTCCATACCAACTCCATGTTCACCAGTAATCGAACCACCCAATTCGATACAAAGATTGACGATCCTTGCAGCCAATTCCTCGGCGCGATGCAGCGCACCTTCCTCGCGACCGTCAAACATGATCAAGGGGTGCAGATTTCCATCACCAGCATGAAAGACATTGGCGACTTCGATTTTCGCCTCGCGTGACAATTGCTCGATACGCTGTAACGCGAAGCCCAGTTTTCCACGCGGAACAACACCGTCTTGGACTATGAAGTCAGGGTATAGTCGACCGACCGCCGAGAACACACTCTTACGTCCTTTCCATATTTTCAAGCGTTCGTCGGTGTCCGCAGCAACCCAAACTTCGCTGGCATTGCTGGCTGCGATCAATGCATCCAGTTTCGTTCGTTCCGTAGCCACCGCTTCAGCAGTTCCGTCCAACTCTACGATCAATACTGCCTCGACGTTTGGCGGGTACTTAGCGCCCACCGCAGCGGAAGCAGCTTTCATACTCAAACGATCCATGATTTCGATAGCACCAGGTAATAGGCCGCTAGCAATGATTTTGGCAACGGCCTCCCCAGCCGCTTGAAGCGACCTATATCCGGCCAACACCGTGTGAAATCGTTCCGGTTTGGGTAACAGGCGAACCGTTATTTCGAGCGCGATTCCCAACAATCCTTCGCAGCCTACCAACATTCCAGCCAAATCCGGTCCAATCTGTTCGCCTCCTTCGGCACCTACCTGAACCAGTTCGCCGTCTGCCAATAGGAATTTCATTGCTAAAACATGATTGCTAGTCATTCCATACTTCAAACAATGTGCGCCACCTGAATTGAACGCTACGTTTCCACCGATCGTACATACCTGCTGGCTACTAGGATCGGGGGCATAGTACAACCCCGAGCTGGAAACGGCTTGCGATAGCTTGGAGTTAATGACGCCCGGTTGCACTACCGCGACCCTGCCCGGAATATCGACTCGCAATATCCGATCCATTTGATTCAAAGCGATGACGATGCCATCGGCGTGTGGCAATGAACCACCCGATAAACTAGTGCCGTTACCACGCGCTACAAACGGTACTTGGCGAGCGTGACAAAGCCGAACGATGCGCACAACTTCTTCTTCGGACTTAGGGATTGCGATCGCAAGTGGACGAACGGCGAACGCGGTCAAACCATCGCTCTGAAAAGCCGCCAGCGCCGAATCGCTGGTCAGCAAACAGGAGCTTGGCAGAAATTCACGCAGTTCACTAAGTAAATCGGACATGATCTCCTCGCGACAAAAGGAATCTTACGTACAGGCAAGCGATTCGGGATGAGCAGCAGCCGCGAGGGCCGCGCCCGGTTCAATTCGGCAATTCAAATCACGCAGGATCGTTTCGAGCGCAGACAAAACGAGAGTCACGTTGGAAACTGTGCTGCTGGCACCCATTAAACCGATACGCCATGCTTGTCCCTTAAATGGCCCAAGTCCCGCGCCAATTTCAATATTGTACTCTGCCAGTAATCGCTTTCTCACGGCTGCATCGTCAACTCCCTCAGGTACGCGCACTGCATTGAGCGTTGTCAGCGAATGCTGCGGGATGAAGTTCAACCCCATCGCTTCTAGCCCGGCTCGCAACATGCGATGGTGTTTTTGATGTCGTGCAATGCGCTGGTGCAAACCTTCTTCGAGTACGATTTGCAACGATTCTCGCAATGCGTAAGTCATGTTGATGGGGGCTGTGTGGTGATAAACTCGGTCACTTCCCCAGTAATTGCGTAGCATTGAAACATCGAGGTACCAACTGGTAACCTTGGACTTGCGTTTATCAAGCGTTTCCATAGCGCGCGGTGAAAAAGTCACTGGCGCCAATCCCGGTGGACAACTCAAACACTTTTGCGTACCCGAATAACAAGCATCGATTTTCAGGCGATCGATGGGAATATCGATGCCGCCCAAACTGGTAACGGCATCCACAACAAATAGTGCACCGTGCCGATGTATGATCTCTGCGATTTCGTCCAGCGGCTGGTGTTCACCCGTGCTTGTTTCGGCATGGACAATGCCCACAGCTTTAGTGCGAGGATGCGCTTTCAGCGTGGATTCGATTTGTTCGGGTGTAATCGAGGTTCCCCAAGCGGCTTCGACGGTGTGTACCGTGGCACCGTAACGTTGAGCAACGTCTTTCATGCGGCCACCAAAAACACCGTTTACACAGACAATCATCTCATCGCCCGGTTCGATCAGATTGCAGACGCAAGTCTCCATGCCGGCGCTGCCGGTACCCGAGACGGCCATCGTCATTTCATTGTTCGTTTGAAAGACCTGTCGCAGCATCTGCCGTGTATCATCCATGATGGCCAAGTACTCTGGGTCCAAATGCCCCAACGTTGGCGCGGCCAACGCTTTTAGAACTCGCTGAGGCACGTGGCTTGGCCCGGGGCCCATGAGGACTCGTTCGGTTGGGTTGAGTTGTCTAAATTGAGCAGCCATGGGTCGTTCCTCACATGGATGTTGGATAATCTTGGTAGGTTACAAATATCGCCGAGACTTAGAATAATTCTTGCTCAACAAACTGGCGAGTGGTATTGAGCATTCCCGTTACTGTTGAGTCAAAATAGGTTCGAGATTGGGTGCGATGCGCATCAGTTCCTGGTTGAGCAGTTTTTTGATCTTTTGAGTTGTCTTTAACTTCATCGCATCTTTCAATAATGCCTGTGCCATTGGCACGGTAACGTGCGAAGCCAGTTCCTTGATCGTTGGAATCAGGGCCGGGCTCATGCTGAAACGAGTTAGTCCCATACCCAGCAATAAGACAAAAGCTTGCGGCTGGCCTGCCATTTCACCGCACAACGTGACCGGTCGGCCCGCTTGATTGCAAGTCGTCACTACAGAATTTAAGACCCTCAGTACCGCAGGCGCTAGAGGCTGGCATAGATGGCTGACCTTGGGATTGTCACGATCGGCCGCCATGAGGTATTGAATCAAGTCATTTGAGCCGATGGAGACGAAATCAACTGCATTCAACAATTGATCGATCATAATCGCCGCCGCAGGGACCTCCAGCATCATGCCAAAGGCGATCTTGCCAAACGCTTTGCGTTCTTTACGCAATTGATCCGTGCCCCGTTTGACAAACGCTTGCAAGCGTCTCACTTCCTCCAGATTGGTAATCATCGGAAACATCATCTGTACTCGTCCGCTCTTGCCATTCTTCGACCCAGCGGCACGGAGTATGGCCCGGATTTGTGTCATGAAAAAATCTGGATGCTCAAACGAGATGCGGATGCTCCGCCAGCCCAAAAACGGATTGGCTTCATGTTGCGTACGGCCGAGAAAGGGAACTGTTTTGTCACCACCGATATCTAACGTGCGAATGGTAACCACATGCTGTGGACTGGTATCGATGATTTCGCGATAAACTTCGAATTGTTCTTGCTCGTCCGGGACACTGGTGTGGGTCAAGTACAAGTACTCAGTTCGGTATAGACCGACGCCGGATGCCCCCATGGCATGTGCCGCTTGCGCATCCAGCACATTATTGATGTTGGCGAGTAACTCGAGCGTGAAACCATCCGCCGTACGAGCTGGCTGGTCTCGATTATGCGCTAACTGATTTCGCAGATTGAAAAACTCACGCTCCAACTTGCGATACGCCGAGAGGATTTCGGCTTCAGGATTGATGAGCACATGCCCGTCTCGACCGTCGACGACGACGGTATCACCCGTCTTTGTTTGTCGCAGAATCCCAACCACTCCACTGACCGCCGGAATACCTCGACTACGTGCAATGATGGCTGCATGACTAGTCTGACTGCCGGCCTGAGTGACAATTCCATGCACCGGCTTGTTCCCTAACATGACCACCTGACTGGGAAGAAGTTCGTCTGCAATGACGATGATGGGGCCTTTCAAAGCGCCGGAGTCTTCTCGCAACGCATCGCTTAAGTAGCTTGTCAAACGAGTCACGACGTCCCGAATATCCGCCATCCGCTCGCGCAGATACTCATCGCCAGAATTATCCAGCTTGGCACGATAGAATTCAATTAAGTTGTCCAAGGCCGCTGGGGCAGACAAATGATCCGCTTGAATCCACTCACGAATTTTTCGGACAAATGCCAAATCCTGCAAAATCGACTCATGCACCGCAAAGACTGCTGCGGCATCTTTACCAACTTGATGTTCGACTTTGGTTTGTAATGCTCGCAAATCACTAATCGAACGCTTGCGAGCTTGCTCAAACCGAGCCAATTCAGCGGGAATTTGGTGGGCATGCAACGACCGTTTGTCCGGATCGACGAACACTTCGTGGATGCAGTACGCTGTGCCAATTGTTACGCCGGGAGAAACGGCAATTCCTTTTCGCATAATTGAGCGAATCTACCAGAACCAACTTGATTCCACAATTTGTGCCACTTACCTCCAGTCCAAAATGGTGCGACATTTCGCCATTATGGTGGACTTTCGAGAATACGCGGAGCGTGTGGTTGAGCAAAACCGGGTAAGTTGCTTATCCTATTGCGCTTTGCAGTCGGTATTTTCTGAGGCCGTGAACCGTCGCCACGGAATTGGTAGGTCATGCGATTTTGTCAATTAAGCCAGATTACGTTGTTGGAACCGGGCTCGCGGATTGAAGCGGTAAGGCATTTATCTGCGCACGAGGATTATCTCATAGATCATTTTCCGCGGTTTCCCGTCATGCCAGGCGTGCTGATGTTGGAAGCGTTATATCAAGCATCCGCGTTGCTGGTGCGTGCCACCGACGATTACCGGCATGGTTTGGTATTGCATCGCGAAGCAAAAAACGTCAAGTTTGCGAGCTTTGTACAGCCCGGCGAGACATTGAACATTGTCTGCGAGATAATCAAGCAGGATGCGGATTCGACATTGCTAAAAGCATCGGGTACAAACAAAGGTAACGTAGCTGTGTCGGGGCGTTTGCTGGTCGTGCGTGCGCCAATCAACGGTGGTATCGGATTATGTCCAGCGGACAATCATGCAGGTAAATTTTTTAGGGATTTGGTCGAACGACTTCAGCGCGTGCCGGTCGCGAGTTGAGAATGCGTCAGACGAATAGGTTGCATCAGGGCCGGAGTAACTTTTAAGAAGGGATTATGAACTATGGTTCAAACGGCAGAAGAGATTTTTCAGAAAGTCCAAGGGGCATTGGTAGACGCGCTGGGTGTCGAAGAAGACGAAGTAACTCCAAATGCGACGATGGTCGGCGATTTGGGGGCCGAGTCAATTGATTTTTTAGACATCGTCTTCAAGCTGGAAAAGGCCTTCGGAATTTCGATTCCTCGCGAAGAATTATTTCCCGACGACGTGTTGACCAACGCCAGCTTTGTTAAGGACGGAAAAGTGACCGAGGGTGGCATTGCAGAACTGCGCAAGCGATTACCTTGGGCCGACCTGAGCAAGTTCGCACAAAACCCCCGAGTCCAGGATTTTGGTAATATTCTGACGGTCGCAGATCTGTGCCGTTATGTGGAAACGAAACTGTAGAGCCTGTTTGCAAAAATGAGATGGTTTTGGATTGATTGCTTCGAGAAATTTGTTTCGGGCAAAGAAGCGACAGCACGAAAAAACGTAACCTTCTCGGAAGAACCATTGGATGATTATCTTCCGGGATTGCCTCATTATCCGCACACACTGATAATCGAAGGGATGGCGCAGACCGGCGGGTTGCTGCTGGCAGAAGTCCAGCAGTTCCAACAGCGAGTAGTGCTTGCTAAAGTCTCGCGCGCCGAATTTTTTCGCCCGGTATTTCCAGGCGATCAATTGCGTTTGATTGCGTCGTTACGAAGTTTGCAGGCCGATGGTGCAATTGTGCACGGTACAGCGGAGGTGTGTGGGGAAAAACAAGCAGATATTGAAATGACATTTGCGATCTTGGACGAATCGTATGGAGACCAACCGTTCTTTCCTCCCGCAAAGTTATTGAGAATGTTGCGAGTATTGAGACTATTCGAAGTAGGAGTTGACGCGTCAGGAAATCCGCTCCGAGTGCCTCAGCATATGTTGGACGAAGAAATCGAAGAAGATGGAGTACCCAACAACCAATTGGATGTGGTAACAAATTCTTAGAAGCTATTACTGAGCTACTTGAAAAATACGCTCAGTGGGAATCTCGCGCCCCTTTCTCTTCGTGTCCCAACCTTTTAGCCTGCACAGCAACTTGTAGCCTGCACAGAGCACTGGGTGTGGCGAGTTAGTATTGGTATCAAATCGGAGCACCGTGGCAATGCGTCGACGTGTAGTGGTGACTGGTATGGGGATGATTAATCCCCTGGGCAACGATGTGCCTACGGTTTGGGATGCACTTTGCCGGAGCCAAAGCGGAGTTGGTTACATCAGCATATTTGATGCTTCGAACTATCCTACTCGCATTGCGGCCGAAATTCGCAATTGGGATGTGGTATCAAGTGTCGAATCGCCCGAGAAGTGGAAGAAACGTGGCCGACACGCCAAATTCGCTGCTGGCGCTGCTCGGCAAGCCGTCGACGACTCCGGCATCATGGAGAGCATCTCCGATCGTTCGCGGATCGGCATCTATTTTGGAGCTGGTGAAGGCAATCAAGACTTTTTTAATTTTACGCGCATGTTGGCGGCCGGCATCGGTTCTGGTCAGGGCTTTGACCTAGATGCATTTATGCGTAAGGGGCTGGAGATCCTTGATCCAGAATCCGAACTGGAACAAGAGCCCAATATGCCTGCCGCGCATTTGGCGAGCATGTTCAACATACAGGGGCCAAACATCAATTGCCTTACGGCTTGCGCGGCTAGCAGTCAGGCGATCGGCGAAGCCACAGAGCTCATTCGTCGCGGACGAGTCGACGCCATGCTGGCCGGAGGAGCTCATAGTATGATTCATCCGTTTGGTTTGACAGGCTTTAGTCTCCTCACAGCCCTGTCGACCAATAACGAAGCGCCCCAACGAGCTTCTCGCCCATTTGACCGCTTGCGAGATGGTTTCGTACTTGGTGAAGGATCGTCCGTCGTCGTTCTAGAGGAACTCGAACACGCCAAACGTCGCGGCGCTCACATTCACGGTGAAGTTCTCGGATATGGCTGTACTGCGGATGCCTACCGAATTACGGACATACATCCCGAAGGTCGAGGAGCGATCGGGTGCATGCAAGCGGCCTTGGCAGATGGTGGACTGAACGCCAGCGATGTCGATTACGTGAATGCACACGGGACCAGTACCTCAGTGAACGACAAAGTGGAAACGGTGGCGTGCAAAGCAGTATTTGGTGATCGCGCGCGTCAAGTACCCGTTTCCAGTACCAAAAGCATGATGGGGCACCTGATCGCCGCCGCTGGGGCGACCGAAATGATCGTTTGTTTACTAGCGATTCGAGACGGCATTCTGCCACCAACCATCAACCTCGAGAACCCCGACCCGGAATGTGATCTTGATTATGTACCAAACGTCGCTCGGCAAGCGAAGGTGCGTGTTGCTTTAAATAATTCTTTTGGATTCGGCGGACAAAACGTTACTTTGGCTGTCGGCCAATTCAATTAGTTCTCCTCCCCGATAAAGCCAGCGGCATCAAGCAGTCAAACAGCTCCTTCTAGCGTGCACACGTCACCTTGCGAGCGAACGCATTTCAAAAAGAACCATTGGCCGAAAGGGGCTAGATGTTGGCCGTGCGGGCGTATAGCTGAGTCGCTGGACACTTCTCAATTCAATTCGGTATGCAATCGCATCGAGGGTAACCGAGGCAAATAGATCGAAGCGGCAACGATTTACTTGTTAGAATCACTGTAAGATTGCTCTATTAGCAATTAGCCGGCACGCGTTAGCCCGATGACCGCAAGGAGGCGCTTACGCAAGAATTTCACTCCGAATCAATGCTGACAGGCAACGTATCGGCTGACAAAACTTCATTCGATTTTGAACTCAGTCGAAGTAACCTTTCACTGCGGTGCGCGAGCGAGTTGACAGCGCGTCCACTTTTTTCCATCGAATTGTCGGTGTCGCTTACATGCCAATGTTAGGAATCGGCAGTAGGTTGGATGCGGACGTTCTCGCCGGCAGATTCTGGAATCGTGAAATCCTGAGTATTGGTGCCTTCGGTCACTTTCAGTTGCTGTTCGATTGGATTGAAAATTTGCTTGCCTTGTCCGAACATTGGAATTTTCTTTCCATCAAAACCAGCGATCATTACTT
>CAZVBC010000030.1:14741-29454 GCA_964625155.1 uncultured Pirellulaceae bacterium | reverse complement strand
AAGCGATTTGAGCTATGAAAGTAACCGTTCAAGGCCGAAGGCCGTGAACGGTTACCTAGGATTGAACTTGTCACGCGACTATGTTTCTGAGGAATTACTCTACGTACGATGACGCGGTTCTTACATGCTGACTCAGCTACTTAACACACGCTATGCGCGGTCCAAAGGATTGAGTCTAGTAGAATTGCTGGTTGTCATTTCAATTGTATTGGCTTTACTGGGTCTGTTGGTTCCAGCCGTACAATCTGCTCGCGAATCGGCCCGTCGCATACAGTGTTCAAATAACGTTAAGCAATTCGGCTTGGCCATTCATAGCTATGCCAGCGTTCTGAACAGTTTCCCGCCGGGAAGATTGGTTGTGGTTTCGCCATCGGACACCCATGCTCCATCTGCCAACTCGAATGCCACGACGGGCAACGGTACTTGCTTTTCCGCCTTTGCATTCCTTCTTCCCCAACTCGAATTAGCCACGGTTTTCAACCAAGTAAATTTCAGCTTCGGACCTGACACGGCCGCCAACAATGATATGAGTATCCAACAACCATCCGTATTTCTCTGTCCGTCTGACACCTCAATTCGTGCATTACCACAAGGGAGTGGATTTGTCGGTGTTTCGAATTATGCGCTGAACACTGGTGCAACGCTTGCTGTTTCGCCTAAGAATCCACGCGGTATTGCGGTCAATGGAGTCTTTTTCGAAAACTCTCGAATAAGGTTTGCCGACATCATCGACGGTACCAGTCACACAGTTTGCATATCCGAACAAACGCTATCTGATCCCAGCGACAAAGCTAACAATAATGGCCTGTGGAACGGGCTGTTCCCCACATCCGGTTTTATTCTCACGACTGGGAACAACAATGTGAATAACGGACCTGAGCTAGTAAACTATCCTCAGGATTGCATCACAGGAAATCGCTTTCAGCTTACGCGAGGAAACAGGCTGCTTTACGGCGCTCCAGGCCATACGATGTACAATCATCTTCGCACGCCAAACGACATCCATGTAGATTGCCGCGGTGGACTGCCACACAGTCAGCGCAATTTTTACTGGTGGAGTCGCCTCTCGCATAACACCGCCGCACGCAGCCGGCACGCTCATGGCGTTTATGCTTTGTTCTGTGACGGTCACGTTCAGTTCATCACAGCCAACATCGACGGTCAAATTTGGAGTAGGCTTGGCAATCGCCACGATGGCGAAGTGGTGCACGATTTTTAGAAACTGCTCAGTACATTTTTCTCAATTTCCCACACCTGGGCGCGATATAGTGATTGCTAGTCAGCTTCTATGCATTTGAAGGCGGGCGGCGGTAAGGGTGTTGCATAATAACATGGCGATGGTCAACGGACCAATTCCGCCGGGTACTGGCGTAATCGCACCGGCGACTTGACTGGCCGATTTGAAATCTACATCGCCTACCAGAGAATCGCCAACACGATTGATGCCGACATCAAGAACGATGGCACCAGGACGAATCATGTCAGCATGTACCAATTGTGGTTTGCCGGCAGCGACCACCAAAATGTCGGCTTGTCGAGTAAATTGGCCGATATCTCGACTGCGACTGTGAACGATGGTCACGCTGGCGTTCGCCCAATCGGGCCCTAGGCCATAATCTCTTTGTAAGAACATATTCGCAATGGGTTTGCCTACTATTTCGCTCCGCCCGACCACCACGACGTGTTTACCAGCGACTGGTATATCGTAGCGTTTGAGCAACTGTGCACATCCATGGGGTGTACATGGCAAAAAGCGGGGCCTGCCTTGGATTAGCAAGCCCACATTCTCAGGAGAAAAACAATCAACGTCCTTCTCTGGATGAACCAAATCCAAAATGCGTTGTGTATCTAGTCCCACAGGTAGCGGAAGCTGGACCAGAATTCCATGAACTGCTGAATCGGCGTTAAGTTGCTGGATCACGTCTTCAAGCTGCGCTGGCGACGTTGATCCCGGCAAGCGCACGATGCGGCTGGAGAATCCGGCATTTTGACAGGCCCGCTCCTTATTTCGCACGTACACTTGACTGGCCGGATCGTCGCCCACCAATACCGCTGATAGACAAACCGGCTGGCCAGTTGATTCAACAAAGGTCCTCAAGTCACTGGCGACTTCGTGACGAATCGTCTCGGCCGTCGCCTTTCCATCCAAAATGATCGCTGACACAATCCGCTCCATGTCATCGGATTTGCAAGACTCGCCTTCAGAATTTCTATAAAGCTACCGCTGTGCAGTATCTCGTTCAAATGATAGGCTGCCACCGTCAAGCCAGCTAGGTGTCAACAATGAAGTACTATGAAATGAACGAGTCGGAAAGAAAAGCTAGTGGTCCATGGTTAGAAGAATTAGAGGCTGCTACGGTTGCCATCGGTCCACACCGAGCTGAAGGAGTGGATTGGCCGCAAGTGGAACCGCTTCACTTGGCCAGCGTTTGGCGCATGGAGTCACCTGAAGTGGCTGATGAGGCACTGCGAGGTTCGTCCGCGCGTTATGTCTATAGGCGTGACGGTCATCCCAACGATCGGCTGTTGTCCGAACATCTTGCAAGCTTGCACAGCGGGGAAGGTTGCATCCTGACTGCTCAGGGAATGAGTGCCATTGCGGCGACTGCATTAACAGTCTTGAGCCCGGGACGCAGTGTCTGGATCGCCAACGAACTATATGGAAAGTCACATCGATTGTTTCGCAATGATCTCGCTCGCTGGGGGCTTGAGTGCCAAGTCTTTGACCCATCGAATCCTCTAGATCTGGGACGTCTGGCAACTGCTCGGCCTGCCTTGGTGTTAATTGAGACGCTGAGTAACCCGAGATTGCGTGTACCGAATATTGAGAGCATTGCAGATCTTGCGCATGCCAACGGTGCGCTGTTATTAGTGGATAACACCTTTGCTTCGCACTTGTTATGTCAGCCACTACGGCAAGGGGCTGATTTGGTTATGGAGAGTCTCAGTAAAATCGTGTGCGGTCACAGCGACAGCATGCTGGGAATGGTGTGTGGTCGCGATAGTAAGCTTATAGCATCGATCGCAGCGACGGTCAGTACGTTTGGGATGGCCAGCAGTCCACTTGATTGCTATTTGTCGCATCGAGGTCTGGCAACTTTGGGGCTGCGCGTCACGCGTGGATGTGAAACCGCCTTGTTGCTCGCTAAAGCTCTTTCAGATTGTGGCTCGGTGGCTCTCGTCGACTACCCGGGATTGCCCAGTCACCCACAACACGAACTCGCCAGCCAGCAGTTGTGTGGCGTGTATGGATGGATGCTGACCTTCCACTTATCTGGCACAAAAGTCGAAGTGGACTCGGTGATCTACAGGCTGAGCAAAAGCATTCCTTTTTGTCCTTCGCTGGGTGATGTGCAAACAACGATTTCACATCCAGCGTCTACCAGCCATCGTGGACTATCTACACAAGAACGCGAACAACTGGGAATCACTTACGGGACAGTACGCGTTTCGTGTGGTTCTGAACCATCGACTTGGGTTGTCGAACAATTCATGAATGCAATAAATGCATTGATAACTCGGTGATCGATTGAAAACGTTCAGCGTGGAATACTCGCAGTTGAAATGAAATACGCGCAATTGAAAATGTGCTTAGGTGACTCTGCCAATTGAGCCGCCGGGATTGGCAATTTGACGACAAATTGAATGAAACGGCGCAGAAGTTCACAACTATTCTTGGCTGGAGTCAAGTTGCTCTGCTAGAATTGAGGTGCTAGGAAGATGGAGGCTTTAGAAACTCCGGTATTTTGCGCCACCCAATTTGATGGATTGAATCGCCAATTGTAAAGTGCCTGAAGGGGTCACAAGATGCAACGTGCGAAAGGGAGCTCGCCACTGGAACGACTACGAAACATTTGGCTAGTCTGTTTGTTAGCCGCTTTGGTCGCGACGGGCAATCTCGCGCTGGCTGAGTCAGGCAATCAAGAATTTGCTAAGCAAGCGACTTGGCAGTGGCCGTCGGTATCGAACTTTGAACAGCATTTGGTCAGTTTTATTGAACAGCGGCAACTGACTCCGGAGCGACGGGGGAAAGTGCTTGACGTCTGGTTGGAAGGAAAAAACCGGCAGCGTGGACCAGAATTGCTGGAACGAATTCTCATTACTGCGGGCGTTGTTGAGCCTCGAGTTTCAGAGTTCATTGGTCAACTGAACGATCTGTCGTTGCCCCCTGTCAACCTTGGTTCACTGGATTGGTTGACGACCGACGTACCTGGATGGTTGCAAGATACGATTCGATTGGCTTGTGGTAAGTCGCTGGCTCAAAGGCGGTTGTACGACGAAGCGCTAGAAACTTTAAGCGGATTGGAGTTGCTGCAAGTTTGTGATCCCGGCAGCTTGATCTTCTATCGTGCCGTTTGCGAGCACCATCTGCTCAAAAAGCCCGAATGTCTAGCCAACTTGAAACTTTTGCTTGAGCGAGAAAGCGAACTACCGGTCCGCTATGCACAAGTGGCAAATTTAATGATTGCCGACATCGAACCTCTCAAGTCGGACTCACTCGACGAAATCGCTAGATTGATGACGGATGTTCATCGGAGACTCGATTTGGGACGCGCAGGAAAACGAGTTCGAGACGAAGAAAAAGATATTGTCGACAAGCTGGACAAGATGATCAACCAAATCGAGCAACAGCTTCAGCAGGCAAGGCAAAACAGCCAGCAGCAGCAAGGGAAGGGCCCGCAGAAATCACCAGGGGCTGGCCAGCCCCTGGATCAAAGTCAGATCGCAGGCGGTACAGGACCAGGTGATGTCGATAAGAAGGATATGAACAACAAATCGGCTTGGGGAAATCTTCCGCCAGCTCAACGTCAAGAAGCACTTCAGCGAATGACGGAAGAGCTGCCATCTCATTATCGCGATGTCATCGAAGGATATTTCCGACGCTTGGCTAAAGGTGACAAATAGTCGGCAGGGCATGACGTCAAATGCGGGTTTCAACTGCCATGTTTATCGTGGTACTAGGTCGTGTAGCGCCCTCATACCGGTAGCCCACAGTTTTAACGCTGGGTCATAGGGTTGTGACTCCATCGTCGGTGATCGCACTGCGGGTGTATTTGTCTCTGGAAGAAGGGGAGAAGTAAGCTACTTCTTTGAATGCGGCGGCTGTATTAGACTATCACTAAAATTGTGCAATTCGGTGTACCTGCTGGGTACATAACACGCTGTCGAGAGCTTGAAATTCCTGCCGCTGAACACTTTTACATCCCACCCTGTATATGAAGGATTTGAGCGTGCGCCTACTCCAAGTTTTATTTGCAACAACTGTTTGCGTATGGACGCTGTATGCATGGACGCCATCGCGTCAAAGTTGGGCTCAAGAAGCGAGTACACTAGACGCAAGTTGGATTTGGCACGGGGATGTTGGGCAATTCGACCAAATCAAGGTCCGCTATGGCTTTGATGCCCCGCAATCGATTAAGTCCGCTCGCTTGATTGTCACATGTGATAATGAGTGCACGGTGTTTATTAACGACCAGCGAATTCTGCGAGACAATTCGTGGGAATCTTTGGAGATTGCAGATGTAAGCGATGTTCTGAAACCCGGGAAAAACGTCATTGCTATTGATGCTCGCAACCAAGGTGGCATCGCTGGCTTGATGGCGGTATTAAATATTACTGACGATGCAGGTAAAGATCACCAATTCGCGACGGGCAATACATGGCGAGCTTCGACGGATTCTGGAAGGGAGTGGCGAACCACGAACTTCGATGATGCGAACTGGAAACCAGCGAGAGTGATCGGACGGCTAGGTGATCGAACCTTGGCTTGGACGACTGCCATTAGTAATGCAGACGTTAAAAATGCACTCGCATCGAGCGGAACCGGCGAATTCCTGCCTCGGTTGGCTGAACACGCTCAAGTTCCTAATGGCTTCAAGATTGAGCAGATCTACCAGGTGCCACGTACGATGGGTTCGTGGGTCTCGTTGGCTGTCGATCCGCAGGGGAGATTAATTGCCAGCGACCAACAGAACGCCGGTTTGTTTTTGGTTACTCCTGGTCGAGAATCCCAGCCGACAATCGTCGAAAAGTTACCTCTGAAAATCAGCAGTGCCCAGGGTCTGTTGTGGGCTTTTGACAGTTTATACATCGTGGTCAATGGCGGACCCGAAGCAGGCTTGCACCGTGCACGGGATACCGATGGCGATGGCAAAGTTGATAGTTCCGAGTTACTGATGCATGTACCCGGAGGTGGCGAACATGGACCGCACGGTGTTACGCTCAGTCCCGACGGTAAATCGCTATTCGTCGCCTCTGGCAATCACACCAAACTCCCTCAGTCCATTGCTGGAAGTTACTTGCCTCAAAACTGGAGTGAAGACCACATTTTGCCTCGCCGCTGGGATGCCAATGGACATGCTGCGGGTATCTTAGCACCGGGCGGGTGGATTTGCGAAGTTGATCCCTCTGGTAAACAGTGGCGCGTCTTCACGATCGGTTATCGAAACCAATACGATATGGCATTTAACGCCGACGGAGAAATGTTCACCTACGATTCAGACATGGAATGGGATTTAGGTTCACCATGGTACCGACCGACTCGAGTTTGTCATGCGACCAGCGGCAGCGAATTTGGCTGGCGAAGCGGAACGGGCAAGTGGCCAGTCTACTACGAAGACTCCTTACCTCCAGCGATCAACATCGGGCCGGGTTCGCCGACCGGAGTTGTGTTTGGAACGGGTGCAAAGTTCCCAGCGAAGTACCAAAAGGCTTTGTACATTCTCGATTGGACCTACAGCACGATTTACGCGATACACTTGAAACCTCAAGGGGCCAGCTATGTTGGTGAAAAAGAGGACTTCGTAACTGGTTCGCCACTGCCGGTAACCGATGCAGTCATTGGCCACGATGGCGCGATGTATTTCGCCGTTGGTGGTCGAGGTGCTCAGTCTGCACTTTATCGAGTTACCTACACAGGAACCGCCGCGACTTCGCCAATCAATGGACATGACGCCGAAGGAGCCGATTTGCGTGCACTCCGCAGGAGACTAGAGGCGTTTCATGGTACGCCCAGTGGTGACTTGGAACTGATTTGGAAAAACCTTTCCCATGAAGATCGTTTTATACGCTACGCAGCCCGAGTCGCGCTCGAGTTCATTCCAACTGAAAAGTGGCGTTCGCGCGCGATCGCGGAATCCAATCCGCAAGCCCACATGAACGCGATGATCGCTCTAGCTCACCAAGGAAAACGTGACGATCAAGATGCGATGCTCGGCGCGCTAGCACGTTTGGATTACGCGTCCATGGATGATGCCGAGCGGCTGACCTGGCTGCGGGCGCATCAGTTGATTTTTACACGACTCGGACAACCTGCCAGCGAGACTCGCATTAAACTGCTTAAGCGGTTGGAAGGACTTTATCCAGCAAAGGGAGATAATGAGAATGCAGAGTTAGTGCAATTGCTGGTTTATCTTGGTTCGGAATCGGTAGTCAGTACTACTTTAACACTGATGGAAAAATTGGGGCCCGAGGCAGTTCCCGATTGGGGATACCTCGTTCAAAGAAATGCAGGCTACGGCAGTACAGTGGGCAAGCTTTTGGCCAACATGCCCCCGTTGAGAGGAATTCATTTTGCCTTTGTGCTGCGCAACGCCAAAGTCGGCTGGACTCTCGAATTACGTAAAAAGTACTTTGAATTCTTCTTGCGTGCTGCGGCACACCCAGGCGGCAATAGCTATGCCAAGTTCTTGATGCAGTTTCGCGAGGATGCATTAGAGTCCTGTACGTCCGCCGAGAAAATTGTTCTCGGCGAACTCGCCGGACGTTCGCTATTGACTGCCCCTGTAGCCGCCACACCTCCCAAAGGCCCTGGGCGCAAGTGGGACGCACCCCAAGCCTTGGCAGTGCTTAATCGCGAGCCGCTAGCTAATCGAAGTTTCGAAGCGGGGCGCAATTTGTTTCACGCGACAGCATGTGCAAAATGCCATCGCCTGGGAGGGGAGGGAGGGGCAATTGGCCCTGATCTGTCGACAGCGGGTAAGAAGTTCCCGCTCCCAGATTTAATGGATGCGTTGCTGGACCCCAGCAAAGTCATAGCCGATCAATACGGTTCCCATCAAGTACTCGCTGCTGACGGCAAAGTCATCATTGGGCGCGCCGTTGAGATTGGAGATGAAGTCCACATTTATACACCTGACGCCGATGCTAAGCCCATCGTTCTGAAAAAGGGGCAAATCGAGGAGATGAAGCCTTCGAAAGTATCGCAGATGCCAGCAAATTTGCTCGACACATTAAACGAAGAGGAACTCAAAGACATAATCGCTTATTTGCTATCTGCTGCCAATCCGCGAGACAAGCTTTACGCCAAATGATGTGATTCTCGCTTGGCGCAAGGGCCTGAGACCCTTTGGCAGTCACACCCAGACTAGATCATGAAGAGCTGCAGGCGAACTGCCTGCGGGCAGTCGCTGCGATTGCGAATGATCTCGTGGGCCAGCAAGATCAGGGCTCTAGATGTACTCGTTCTCATTTCGGACGTTGTCTCATTTCAAACGTTTACGTAGTGTAAGCTAAATCATCAGTTTAAGTTTGGAGAATTTTGTGAGTTCACAGAGCAGTACAGAACCGAGTCGCTTGGATGCCGTGCAACGCTTTCCCGTCTTGCGATGCGCGGACGTGGCACGAGTGAAATACAGTGACCATGATCGTGAGCTGTTCAATCGATTTCTACGTGGCTTTGTGCCTCCTAGGTCATTTGATGCTCATGCGCACCTCTACGACTTACGGCATATTTGTAGCCATGCGCAGGAGAGCGATTTTCAGGGGTCGGCAGAGATTGATCATGGTGTGCTCGTACATGCGATGAGCCAGTGGATGGGTGATGCAGTCGTTCGCGAAGGTCTGTATTTTCCTTTTCCAGTTCGCCAGTTGGATTGTTTTGCAGCGAATGAGTTTTTGGGCAAAGCGTTGGCAGGAGCCCCCGGCTGCAAAGGGTTGATGGTGATTCGCCCGACTGACGACCCTGATCTTGTTGAAAGCCAACTGAATCGGCATGGCTTTGTAGGATTTAAGGTCTACCACGTTTTTTCGGCGCGGGCAGATACTTTCTATTCGGAGCAAGGCGAGTTCCTACCGGAATGGGCCTGGGAAATGGCAGAGCGACGCGGATTGGCGATCATGATGCATATGGTGTTGAGTCATGCGTTAGCCGATCCGAAGAACCAGATTTACATTCGCGAGCATTGTTTGCGATATCCGCATGCAAAACTAATTTTGGCTCACGCCGCGCGTGGTTTTAACGCTCGACATACGGTTGATTCGATCGACTCGCTCAAGGGATTAGATAACGTTTGGTTCGACACTTCAGCGGTGTGTGAAGCAGCAGCCTTTGAAGCGATTCTGCAAACATTTGGTACTACAAGGTTGATGTACGGCAGCGACTTTCCAGTCTCTGAGATGCGCGGGCGAGCGATTGCCGTGGGTGATGGATTCTATTGGCTCTACGATTTCAATTCACAATGGGAGGGCTGGCTACACGCTCAACCGGAACTTGTCGGCATCGAATCGCTGCTCGCTTTACAGCAAGCGTGTCGCACGATGAAGTTAGTCGATCGCGATGTCGAGAATATTTTTGGACTCAATGCTCGGCAAATGCTTGAAAGCAATCAAGGAACTGGGCTGAAGTCGCGAGGTACTGCTGGTGTGCAGCAACTGTATCGCGATGCGAAGGCAATTATTCCTGGCGGTACCCAGTTGCTGTCAAAGCGGCCGGAGATGTTTGCTCCCGACCAATGGCCTGCATATTACGAGCAGGCGATCGGTTGTGAAGTGGTGGATACAGACGGTCGACGTTATATCGATATGTCGCATTGCGGAATATTGTCCTGTATTCTTGGTTTTGCAGATCCCGACGTAAATGCGGCTGTAATTCGCCGAGTTCATTTAGGGGCTATGGCGACTCAGCAAACTGCTGACGAGGTGGAGTTGGCGAAGCTGTTAATCGATATTCATCCTTGGGCAGAGCAAGCTCGGTTTTGTCGCTCTGGTGGTGAAGCCATGGCGGTCGCTGTACGCATCGCGCGCGCGCATACCGGTCGATCTAAACTAGCTGTCTGTGGTTATCACGGTTGGCACGATTGGTACCTGTCCGCTAATTTGGAATCTGCGAGCGCATCAAATCAGCATCCTCATCCGGTCGAAGCTGCTTGTAGACAACTGGATGGTCACCTACTCCCAGGGTTGCAACCCAAGGGTGTCCCGCGCGAGTTAGCTGGAACAGTCGCGACGTTCAAGTACAACCACTTGGACGAACTCGATCGAATTATTGAAACCAACGGCGGAGAACTGGCGGCAATTATTATGGAGCCGACGCGGGGTGTTGACCCAGCGCCGGGGTTTCTTGAGGGAGTACGCCAGCGCGCAAATCAATTGAAAATCCCTTTAGTTTTTGATGAGATTTCCAGTGGTTGGCGATTGTGCTTGGGTGGCGCTCACCGTTTGTACGGTATCGATCCAGATCTGGCGGTATTTGCCAAAGCCATGAGTAATGGGTTTGCAATGGCGGCCATTATTGGTCGTTCCGCAGTTATGCAAGCTTGCCAAGAATCGTTTATTTCCAGCACATTTTGGACCGAAGGTATTGGTCCAGCGGCCGCTTTAGCAGCCATCAAAAAAATGCAGCATTTCAATGTTCCTGGGCATTTGGCACGGCTGGGACAACTCGTGATGCAAGGCTGGAAATCCATTGGGGACAAACATGGACTGCCGATTGTGGTTAGCGGTCGACCCGCATCATGTAATTTTTCTTTCTCACATCCTTTGAATGCCGAGCTCCTAACGCTGTTTACCACACGCATGCTCGACCAAGGCTTCTTAGCCGGCAACAGTTGTTCGCTGACATGGTCGCATGCAGAACATCATGTGGTGCGTTACCTGTCGGCCGTGGATTTTGTGTTTGCAGAACTATCTCACGGGCTTTCGGCTGGCGATGTGAAGCAACGGTTGGCCGGACCGGTAAAACACTCCACGTTTGCGAGGTTAGTTGATTAACATGCATGCCGCTGCGCGAATGGCGTGCTGTAGGTGAGATGGATATTAATTAGACGATGCTGAAGAAAGTTTCCAACGCTTTGGCCAAGTTAAGAGTGGAACCTAGCTGGACAGCGCCCCTTGCGATTATGTTGTTAGAACTAAGTCATTGCAGCGACATCGTTTAACCCGCAGCCAAAGGCGAGGACTAGGTTGAATTGTCGCAATTGTGTTAATTCCAATCCGTGATAATGCCAAACTCACCCAGTCCTTGCCTTTGGCTACGGGTTAAACGATTATTGAATTTGGTAATGTCCAACTAAAGTGCTCGTACAACCTAAACGTATTTGGAGATTCTTCGAATGCGACCATTGTCATCGCAAGATATTCTCAACCGCCAAACTCCGGTCGACCAAAAAAGTTGGGATGCGGACGAGACCCAGATACCTACTGGCCCGATCCGTCTGGAGCGATTTCAGCAGCTCGAGCAAATTCTTCGCAATCACCCTGCGAACCCCCAGCCTTACTTGGAATTGTCACGTATCTATTTGGCGGACCAACGTTGGAACGATGCCAAACGCATACTCGATCGGGCAGCAGAACAGTTTGCAGACGAAGAGGAAGTTCAGCATCTGCGCGAGGATGCTCAGCTCGCTCGTTCTCTGCAATTGGTTCATGAAGCAGAGAAAGAATATCAAGCTGAACCTACGATATTGACTCAAGAGGCCGTGGCTCGAGCAAAAGTGGAGCTAAACGCGGTACGAGAAAAGGTCTGTCGAGCTCGACTGGCTCGTCACCCTGAGCAAGTCGAACTGTTGGTGCCACTCGGCACGGCGCTACGGGAGCTTGGTAAATTTGACGATGCGATTGAGGTCTTTCGCCAAGCCATTAGCACGCCTGAGTTGCGCGCAGACGCGGCCCTGCAGCTTGGGGAATTATTTGCGCAGCAGAAAAAGATTCCTGAGGCGCTAGCTGAGTATCGACGGGCGGCTTTGTTCCGGGTCCCCGCTCCAACCACAGATGTTCAGCTAAAGGCACTCCGTGCGGCAGCCGAGTTAGCCGAGAAATTTAAATTAGTTGACTCTGCTCGTCGGTATATCAACATGCTGTTAATGATCGAACCTAACAACCAGGCTCTGCAACAGAAAGCAGCGTCGTTGCGCGAGATGCCGCTCTAACCGCAGCGCTTAGCCTGGGCGGTAAATAATCTGCTATTTCGCTGCTCGACCAACGGCAACTCAAGCGATTTCAAAATGAAGTTCGAGCCATGGCGATGCTCGATCATCCACACATCGTCTCCGTCTACGGATACGGAGTCGATAGATCGGTCCACTACTACGCGATGCGATTGATCGAAGGGCATAGTCTAGATCACGTGTTGCGCGAATTGAGGAAGCGTTCCAGGCCAGAAAATCGCTCTGGGGATCTGTCGACCTTCGATCTTTACCGCGATTGTGTCAGTTCGAATTCGCAGCAATCGGACGGTTCAAGCGGAGAGCATGACAGTGATTCACCGTCCACACAAGCAACTTATAGAGATACCGTAGCGGCTATCACAACCCATTTGTCGAGCGACTCGAGCGACTATTATCGTTCGGTGGCGCGCATCGGCATGCAGGCTGCCGAAGGGTTGGCGCACGCGCATGAAAATGGTGTTTTGCATCGCGATATCAAGCCCGCCAATTTGCTGATCGATGCTCGCGGCGGATTGTGGGTGACCGATTTTGGCCTGGCGCAAGTCAAGTCGGACTTGCGGCTGACTCGTTGTGGCGACGTGGTTGGCACGTTGCGCTACATGAGCCCCGAGCAACTCTTGGGAACGGCCACGCAAGTCGACGAGCGCTCGGACATTTACTCTCTGGGGGCGACGCTTTACGAGCTGGCCACGCTGCGACCACTGTTCGAGGCCAGCAATCGTGAACAGTTGATCAAGCAAATTGGCATCGAGTTACCACCCACGCCCAGGCAGTTGGACAAACGCATCCCGGTGGCTCTCTCGACCATCATTCACAAATGCATCCAGCGCGAACCGTGCGAGCGCTTCGCCACCGCGCAGGCTTTGGCGGACGATCTGCGGCGATTCTTACACGACCAACCCATCTTGACTCAGCCACCCACGGCTCCGGAGAGAGTTGTCCGGTGGCTGAGGCATCATCGCTCGTTGGCTTGGACCGCAGCGCTAGTGATGGCCATCATCTCGTGTGGACTTGCCGGCAGCCTGGGGGTTATCTCGCAATCTCGAACGGAAATCATTCGCCAACGAAATATTGCGCAGGAACAACACGAACTCGTGCTGGTTCGAGAAAAATCGTTGCGCCAACATCAGTATGCTGACGACATGAGAATGGCCTGGGATATCTAGAGTCGAGAGAAACTGGTTCGGCATCAACATGGGATGCACAAACTGGTCTTCGTAAAAGATCTTTCTATGAGAACGGGGCAAGAGTTTGGAGTGTGCGGTTTAGTCCCGATGGGAAAGCTTTGGTCGTTGCTGCGGACAATGGAAAGGTACGCTTTTGGGACATTTCAAGCCCGGCGAGGTTGGATTCACTACCTGTTCAGCCTGAACCCATCTCATCGATCAGCCTGTCAAGCGACGGAGAGTTGCTTGCGGTCGCAAGTCGTAATCACGAGCCCAGGTTTTGGAATCTGCGTTCGAGTGTTATTCACCGGGAGCGATTGAAAGATGTGCCTGCGGACGTAGTGTGTTTATCGTTTGCTCTCATCGGACGCAAGCTGGCTGCCGCAAGAGCCGATGGGAGCGTGCTGTTGATTGAACCGTCAAATCCAAAACAAAGTCTCAACTTAGCTGGCCCAGGTCCATCGATTGGCGGTTTGGTTTTTTCACGGGATGGACGCTTGCTGGCTGGAGGAAGCGTTAACCTCGTGCGAATCTGGGACACAACCACTGGCCAAGAGCTGCGTTCGTTGCCAATAGCGCACCACGATCCAGGACATCAGCGGATGGCCGTTTCTTCCGATGTCCGGTGCTTTGCATTTCAATCTGCAAATGAGGTTAAGTGCTGGGATGTATCTCAAAACAAGCTAATTGATTTGCGAACAGGACATTCCCATCACGTGCGTTGCCTTAGTTTTACGCCCGACGGTCAAATATTGGCCACCGGCTCTGATGATATGCACATCAAGTTATGGGAGACGCGAACGTTTCGGGAGCTTGCGACTCTCCGTGGACATCGCAACGACGTCAAGTGTTTGGCCTTTTCACCGGACGGCAGAATTCTGGCCAGCGGCGGGCAGGATCGATTTGTGAGGATCTGGGACATGGCCACAAAGCAAGAGTTATTTAGCCTCGCAGGGCACACCGATATCATCCGCCACCTGGCATTCACTCCCGATGGTCAGACGCTGGTAACCGTCGGAGACGCTGCCGACGGCACAAAAGCCGAAATCCGATTCTGGCACGCACCGCATTGATGCGGCAACAAAGCTGTAGCCGTTTACTGACCGCTGCGTAAGGTCGATCAAGTAATTTTCTCAAAGTACTCTCGCCACATAGCACTAATCCCACCGGCTCGCCCGGTGGATTGTTAGGTTCCAAGCTACACTCGCCCCAATCGCCGCCTCGCGTTTCGCACCGCACTAATCCCATCGGCTTGCCCGGTGGATTGTTAGGTTTCAAGCTACGAATCGCCCCAATCACCGCCTCGCGTTTCGCACCGTGGTAATCCCACCGGCTCGCCCGGTGGATTGTTAGGTTCCAAGCTACACTCGCCCCAATCGCCGC
>CAZVBC010000030.1:0-14641 GCA_964625155.1 uncultured Pirellulaceae bacterium | reverse complement strand
CCGGTGGGATTACCGCTAACCAAGATTGAATCGCAAATGGCGAGTGAGTAATTCGGCTAATACCTGACCAACTCTGCGCAGCGGTCTGAACTCAGCCTAATACTTCGCTCATCACATTTTTTGTCGAATTGGCGGCGCGATAGCGCACAACTCGGCATCTTACAGATAGCCAGCCGCGTAATTGCCCTCAACAGTGAGTGAAGTCGCTCACGGACGGCCAATTTCGTTTCGCAAGACAAGTGCCTGCCAGCCAGACGATGCATCTGCCAGAAGTTTCGACACGATAGCCCACCAAGTCATTTCCTCTAAGACAATAAAGGTCAATGTCCATGTCACGCTTGCGCAAACTGCAATGGAAAAATGCCAGCCGGAGACTCGCAACTTCACGTCGATCGGAGACTTCACGCCGCCGACTGTTCGTGGAGCAACTCGAAGACCGTCGCGTCCTTTCGACGACGTTTACGGTCATCAACACTGACGACAACTTCGGAATTGACCCGCTTCCGTTTGCCGGCACCGGTACATTGCGTCAAGCAATTGTCGATGCCAACGCCAGCCCTGGTCCGGACCTCATTGAATTCAACATTCCTGGCACTGGCACTCACAAAATTGCCCCCTTGTCGTTATTGCCGGAAACTTCGAATGTGGTCATCGACGCCACCACACAGGACGGCTACATCGTAGACGGCCTGCACCCGATCGAGTTGAGTGGCGAAAACCTTCCGTGGACTAGCAGCGGCGACAATCACGTCGGTGCTCTCAAGATCCTCGGTGACGCCACGATTCGAGGACTCACGATCAATCGGTTCTTTACGGGAATCGTCGTCATTGGTCCGAATAATCGAATCGAAGCCAACTATGTCGGCACCGATTCGATGGGAATGAGTGTTCACCCAGTAGCGTTTTCCGAATCATTGAACTTCTACAGTCCAGCGAGCATGAACGATGGAATCTACTTGCAGGGAACAAGTTTTACGGTCATCGGTGGAACTGCGCCCCAGCAGCGAAATGTAATTTCGGGAACCGGAATGGCATTAAAATTTTCGCCGCCGACCATACTCAGATTGTCGGTAATTACATCGGAACCAACGTAAACGGCGATGCCCCGTTGGGAAACAACTATGGTGTCTCGACTGACGGCGACAGCCGTTACACGGATTATGGCAACGTAATTGGTGGCTTCACGCCAGAGGATCGTAACATCATTTCAGGTAACAGCGTCGGTGTGTACAGCGGTGCCAATCGCGTCGTGGGAAACTACATTGGGACCGATCCCACGGGAATGGTTGCGCTTCCGAATGTGTATGGGGTACTAAGTGGGCTTTTCATTGGAGGCACCGAACCGGGCGCAAAGAATCTGATCTCAGGTAACTCATATTTTGGCGTGGCAGTGAGCGCCGGCGGGCGCGTCCAGGGCAATTGGATCGGACTCAACGCTACGGGCAACGGCACGATTGGCAACACCGGCTTCGGCGTAGGTGCAAACGACAGTCAAATCGGTGGCACGACGCCTGAGGCCCGCAATATCATTTCGGGGAACAACGTCGGAATCTATGGACAAGGCACGTTTCAGGGAAACTACATCGGTACAGATCCTTCGGGCGTTGATGGCTTCGGCAACGATGTGGGCATCTACTTGGTTGCTGGCAGCAGCGACAACTTGATCGGAGGCCGAACGGCAGGCGCCGGAAACCTGATTTCCGGAAACAGTTCAGGTATTGCATTGGAGCGGCTTACAGGAAGCGCGAATCGGATCGAAGGCAATACAATTGTGCATAACAGAGCAGGTGTTGACATTCGCTACGGAACTGTCAATCAAGTGATTGGCGGAACCGATTCTGGCGCCGGAAATACAATTGCGTTCAACAGCGTGGGCGTAGTTGTTCAAGGAGATGATACTCCTGGCTACTATTATTCGACCAGAAACCAGGTTGTGGGCAATTCCATTTTCAGCAACCTCGGACTTGGCATCGATATCGCCGCGACAGCGTTCGGCAATGGCGATGGCATCACGCGCAACGATCTCCTGGACGTCGACGCTGGCTCCAACGAATCTCAGAATTTCCCAGAGCTGACGGCAGCATGGTCAGCCGCCACGACGAGAGTGCAAGGCAGTTTGCACAGCTCGCCCAACGGCACCTTTAGGATCGACTTTTATGCAAACTTGGCTGTGGATCCTTCCGGCTACGGCGAAGGGGAACGTTACTTGGGATTCACCACTGTCACCACAGACGCTAGCGGCAACGCCACCTTCGATGAGCTGAATCTCGCTGCTTCGAGCGTCGGCGAGTTCATTTCCAGCACCGCCACGGATTCGCTGGGAAATACTTCTGAGTTTTCACTCGCGGTCGTAACGGTACCCGGCGTCCAGCCGGTGTCGGTCGACATTCAACAAGAGTCCATCAACGTTGATTCCAACGGAATCATCACTGTGGTGGTTTTTGGTGCTGCCGATTTCAATGCGGCACGTATCGACGTCAACACAGTTCGCTTCGCCGGCGCCGTTGCTTGGCAGAGCACCCGGGTCGATGCCAATCACGACGGGCAACTGGACATGCAGTTCCGATTCCGGCGTCAAGACACCACGCTCTATCAAACGTATGTTGGGCTGTTGATTGCCGACCACGACGAGGATGGTGTCCTTGACTCGACGACACAGGTAACGCAAGTCGCCATCACTGGCCAGACGCTTGACGGCGGCTACTTTGCCGGTTCCGACAGCGTCGCGCTATTCCTCAGCGGAGACAAACTGCGCGATTTGCTGCGCGACCTGTTCGGATAATCGCTGAGCGGCGGTATTTGGCCAGGGAAGCCCAGTTTATCCAAGGTATTGATCAAAAATCATGCGATCCAACAATGCTGGAGCTAAGCTTGGAATGTTAAAAATCTGGTTTTGACGACGATGCGATCTTCCTGTCCAATATAGAAGGTCGCGCCGCGACCATGCGCGAAACAAAACTTGCGCAAACAAATACCGCCTACAAGACAGAGTTTTTAACACTCCAAGCTAAGCCTGAGTCTTGCGTGAAACGGATTCTACCCAAGCTTGATTATTCAAGTACCAACCCACGGTCTCACGAATGCCGTTTTCGAAAGTATATTGCGGACGCCAGCCTAATTCGCGTTCGATCTTGCTGGCATCGATTGCATAACGCCGATCGTGGCCAAGGCGATCCTTGACAAATGTAATTAACCTGCGAGAGTTGCCTCCCAACTGAGGCGCTAGCTCGTCACACAGATCGCAAATCAACTCGACAATTCTGAGATTGGCCCATTCGTTATGGCCGCCAATATTGTAAGTCTCACCTAGGCGTCCACGCATTAAAACTTGCCAGAGTGCCTCAGCATGATCGCGGACATACAGCCAATCACGGACATTCATCCCATCTCCGTACACTGGAATCGATCGACGAGCCAATACGCTTTGAATAACTACGGGTATTAATTTTTCGGGAAATTGGAATGGTCCATAGTTGTTCGAACAATTAGTGATGACAATTGGCAATCCATAAGTATGGAAGTACGCTCGCACTAATAAATCGCTGCTGGCCTTGCTGGCGGAATAAGGCGAGTTTGGAGCATAAGGGGTTGACTCAGTAAAAAATCCCGTCGGTCCCAAACTGCCATACACTTCGTCGGTCGAGACGTGATGAAAGCGGTTTTCAGTGTACGGTTGCGACCACAGTTCACGACAGGCTTCTAATAAATGAAACGTACCTACGAAATTGGTGTGAATAAAATCCCCTGGACCTGAGATAGAACGATCAACGTGTGATTCTGCCGCCAAATGCATGACGTGGCTAATTTGATACTGTTGAACAACATTTAAAACGTCGTTCTTGCTCCGTATGTCCACCTTTGCAAATTTGTATTTGGCCGAGTGCTCGATGTCTTTCAGGTTTTGCAAATGTCCGGCGTAAGTTAGGCAATCGAGATTCACCAAGATCTCGATTTCTGGCTGTTCGAGAACTTGCCGAATCAAGTTTGACCCGATGAATCCGGCTCCTCCAGTGACCAATAATCTCATCGTGGCAGCTCGTTAGGAATGGTTTGCTAAGTCAACACAAATGGCAAATGGTTTAAGGCGGGCGGCAGTTATCAGTGAATTCCGGGCGGCATGCGCCATTCCGCTAGATCAACTAGCAGCAGGTAAATCCATTAACGGAAGTGCGCGAGCCCTCCGGTGCGCTGAAAGTTCTTTTCTGCCGCTCGCCTAAAGCCATGATTTCCAGAGATTCCGTTTAGGAGAATCAGCTCGGGGCTCCATGGCAAATAGAACAATCAATTTGCTGCGATCTTCCACAATGCGTCTACTGAGCGAATGAACATGGCATTATTCGTCAATGCGGGCGAACCCAGGACCGCTGTGCCCAAAGAGCTGGTCGCCAGGAGTTTGCCCTCCGTTTCACCGAGCTGGACTGTGCAGCAATTACCTTCTTGGTCGATTGAGAAGAGTCGGTCGCCAGCGATCACTGGAGTGGCCCACACCGAGCCCTTAGCTGGCAGACGAGCTTGCCACTTCATTTCACCTGTGTGATCACAGCAAACCAGTACTGAACGATTCAATCCATAGACGGCTTTTTCTGTAACTAGTACTGAACTGCTGTTCGGATTGATGCGAGCAGATTCCCACTTTTGTTCCGGCTTTACCAGGGCATTCGCAAGGTCGAAGGCTTTGATACCTTGTGATGGCACATACAGTTTCCCTCCATTAGAAACCGCTGTGGGAATTGTCGAGCATTTAATGTCGATGCGCCATGCTTCTGATCCCGTACGTGGGTCGATCGCAACGAGATTATCGGCGCATTGCAACACGACAACCTTGCTCCCATCTCGCCCTACAGCCACGCTGGGCGATGCCCAATTGGCTCGAGGAGGCCTGGGAACTTCCCACCGTGTTTCACCGGTTTGGGTATCGATACCAGCAGCAAACGAGTCTCCTTGGCATTCGATTTGAACCACCACGACGCCATCCACGACAACTGGCGAAGAACTCATCCCGACATCATTTCCGGCTTTGGGATGGTCGAACACCAAACCTCGATACCATTGCAGATTTCCGTCGAGATCGTAGCATACCAAGTCGTTTGAACTAAAAAATGCAAATATTCGTTGGCCATCTGAGCATGGTGTGGGAGCAGCGTTGGCACTGGTTGGATGGCTATAGGGACGTCCAGTGGTTTTGATTTTTCGAGTCCACAATATTTCGCCATTGCCCGCGCTCACACAAGTGACCGACAACCACCTTTGTTCTACGCCTGAACCACTGCACGCATAGACTCGATCGCCGACGATAATTGGGCCGCCAACGCTGCGCCCTTCGATGGGCAACCGCCAAGCAACATTCTTAGCTGGCTGGCCATTGGCTGCTGGAGCAAATTCATCGGGCAATTTGGCATTTGGCATTACTCCATTGCCCGTTGGTCCGAGAAATCCCGGCCAGTCTGCACGAGCGCAAACTGCCATACAGGATATGGCGACGAACACCGTGCACAACCAAATACAAGGAACGTAGCAGTTAGGTAACGATAGTTTATTGAAGCGGTTGATCATCATCGTATTCAGTTTATTGCCATATTAGAAAATGATTTGGAAGTGCACAGTTGTTTGTTGGCTATTTCGAAGCCAGTTGTGGTAGCCAATTAATCGTTTTTCCCGTACTGTCCGTAAACCGAATCTGAAACTTCCAGTCCTGAGCCCAGGACTCGGTCTGTTCATTCTGGCAAACCTTCAGGAGGACAGTATTGAGCCCTTTTTTCAATTGCACTTGCCCAACGTATTGATCGATTTGCGTACTAGCGTGATAGATTTCGTTGCTGAGTGCGAGTTGTCCGTTGACCCAAACTTTATTGCCGTTAATGCATCCCAGTCGTACGTCGCACGAAAGGTCCTGAGGGATTTCGAACTGTGCATACGCATAACATACCGCTCCCTTTTCGTTCTTAAAAATGGGATTCAGGTCCAAAGCGCCATTGGCTTCTGCGGTTGAATTTTCATTCCAGGTTATTTTTCCGGTCTTGCCTTCATGGGTTGTTTTGAGGTCGATTTGGCCACCTCGTTGCAAGTATTCGTTTTCAGGTCCGTAAACGACATTGAACCCGGCTTGGTTGCGATTATCAAATGGAGCAATCAAGTGCCACTGATGCAGGAACCCAAAATGCTTGAGCAGGTCGGTTTTCGATCCGAGTTCCTCCAACTTCTTGGCGATTGCTTGAATTTGGCTTGGCAACCGAGCTGCATCCAATGCAGCAGAATATCCCTGCACCAGTTTTTCGTTGCCAGCTCCGCTCGATTTCGATTCATCGATCTTGCGCAACGCTAGTTCTACTGCTTCATAACGGATATCCAGACTTGGATCATTGAGCATAGACTCCAACATTGCTTCGCGCTTCTTCTGGTCTCCATCCGACAAATAGTCGAGCGCCCAGTAACGTGCATGCGCATCGCCAGTCTTGTCAGCCAAGTAACTGGAAAGGACCCGAGTTGCTTCCCCTTTACCGATCCGCTGAGCAACTGTTTGAGCGATTGCCAAATACCAATTCTTCGCGACTGGATTGGCAGTTGCCGCCATCTTCAATACATCTTCCAGCTTCAAATTCTTATTAGATTGCAACTGCCGCGCAGCTTCAGTCGCGCTAGCTATACCCTGTCCACCCGCTCGTATTTCAGCAATTTTTGAACTTGGCTCTTGCCCGACCGAGACGGCACCAGGAACCGCCACAAGGCATACGGCGATGACGAGGAGTAACCCTCGCCTTTTCGCACACTGCAGAACGATTGTCTTTACAGAACAGCTTATCATATTCAACTCCTAGCGCTTTGCTTTGATGTGTCGTGCGAGTGTAGGTTGCAAGCTAAAACTCTTGATTTACGATAAACCTTAGCCGCCATCACCCAACACTTGCATTTTCAAAAGTCGTGACCGTGCATGCGTGGATCGATGTCAGCCAAAAGTGGACAGCAATACGCACTTTCGTGGCGAGCAGTAGATAGTAGTGCGCGAGTCGCTTATTATGCCAAAGCATTTCAATTCAGTACACTACCCAGGTCTGTGTTGGGCGAAAGCTTGGTGGATAGCGACGAGTTCGATTAATGTAGGAAGAACTAAGGCTTTGTTGCGGATCCGCGTCAGCGAGGGGCGATGCTCACGTGGTTCAGCATCAGCATAGCAAGGACTTCGAGCCAAATTGGATGCACGAGGTAGTATTGTCGAACTCAGCAACGATCGAACACAATCGTGCGGGACCGATACTTTAATACTCTCCAACAACCTCACCGCCACTGCGAGTTACCAAGTTACGTAGTACACGAAAATCGACGTTGTTGTGTAGCAAGGCAACGCTGCCGTCACACAGCAGAATGTGGGCTCCGTCAGCATGGAAACTAAACAGCTCGTCATTGGGACCACAATTCATTTCGATCCAAGGACAGCTCGCTGGTCCACCCCAGGGTTGACGATGAAAGTTGGGAGTGAAAGAAACGCCGTAAGCATTATCCGGCTCGGCCCATCTCCAGTGCGACCGTTTGAATCCGGGAGCATAGGGATCATCGTACAACGACTTCATTTTATCGTGCCTACCCACGTCCTCGCCCAGCGCGATTGTGTTCGACAACCCATCGGTGATATCGGAAGCGCGAATATGATTCCATGCCAAGCCACCTGCAGCCAAAAAGGCCCCGTCTGGAAGACCTGTGTTCGGATTGATATTGGTGTGCAGAGTCGCACCGTAATCGATCGCACCGTAACCTAACGCATCGCGGTTGCCATCGCGCAGCGATGCGGATGGACACAAGAATAATGGCACCACGTGCTGAGTAATCGTCCGATTATTGGCGATCTCGTTGTAGGCAAATCGGTAATCAAACGCATTCGAAATCGCTGCTTGCTCAATAAACGGAAGCATCTCGAGAAAGGTCGAGTGTTTATAAAAGTATTGTGAAAATGGAGGTCCGTCCGTTAGGCCTTGGCCCGACGAAGGGAATCGCTTGAAACTTGAGTCGTAGTTGTGCATCGCCAATCCGAGCTGCTTTAAGTTATTCTGGCACTGCATACGCCTAGCCGCTTCACGAGCTTGCTGGACTGCCGGCAACAACAGTCCAACCAGAACTCCAATGATCGCGATCACCACCAGTAATTCCACTAACGTAAAACCAGACTTAGAGCTTGCCATCACCGCGCCCCATTAATAACAGACCCCTGCCGCAAATGCGAAGTACATTAGACACCGCTCACTAAACGCCACCATCCGGCCGGAGGACACCGCAAAATAACCTGATGTCCCACCAGCACCCCCTGCTGATCCAAAACTAATTGGCCGTGGGGCCTCTGGTTACTCACGACGCAGTTCCTCAAGTACAGCACATTGCAAGGCAGAGCCGGCAGAGCCTTGGAACTAGTATTTTGTGGAGTGCGTTTATCGAGAAATTGCGTCAACCGAGACGTGGCGTTTACCAAGAACTGCCAAACCTTAACAATTTATTGGTGTTTTATAGCCTATCGTATTGCTAACATCCGAGCAACGAAAATTTGCAAAACTTTTAGGTACAGTTTATTGTTGCAGCGTTGCTGTTTCTATTTGGTTAAGTCGCCGGGGATTTACAAATGGCATGGAGCACCTGCCCATGCACATCAGTCAACCTGCGATTGGTCCCGTTGTGGTAGTAGGTAAGTTTTTCATGGTTGATGCCTAGCAGATGTAAAACCGTTGCATAGTAGTCGTAAACGGTCGACACATTGGTTACAGAACGGCGGCCGAAATCGTCGGTTGCACCATAAGATACGCCACCTTGGATACCTGCCCCCAGCATCCAAGTTGTAAAAGCATCCGGGTTATGATCTCGCCCCAGGGTGCCGTCCTGGTGCGTGGGCATGCGCCCAAACTCAGTTCCCCATAATACCAGAGTATCGTTCAGCAAACCGCGTTGTTTAAGATCCGTAATCAGTGCGGCAGTTGGTTGATCGAAGACCGGACAGTGCCGCTGGTAATCGGCCTTCAAGGTCTTGTGGGCATCCCAGTTTAATAGCCCGTCCACAGCACTGGCTCGGGAAGCACAATATAGACTTACGTATCGCACTCCGGCTTCGAGAAAACGGCGAGCCAGCAGGCAATTTCGAGCGTACGCGGCTTTCAGTAGATTCTTGTCGTCCGTACCGTAGAGCTGGTGTATGTGAGCTGGCTCGGATTCCAAATTGCTGACCTCCGGTGCAGCGATTTGCATTTTAGCAGCCAATTCGTATGCAGCGATCCGAGCTAGCAGTTCGGATTCGCCAGACATTTTCTCTGCGAAACTGCGGTTGATAGTATGCAAATAATCGCGAGTCGCTTTTTCTTCGTCGACGCCGATCGAATGCGGCCGCGAAATGTTCCTGAGCGCTTGTTGGGCCGACATGGCCACTGCCTGGTGCCGTGCGGGCAGAAAGCCATTGCTCCAATTAGCCTTGCCGTTCGGCGGTTCGCCGCGAATATCTTGAATAGCAATGTAGGTAGGCAGATTATCGTTCAAGCTGCCTAGTGCGTGACTGACCCACGCCCCCGCAGTGGGAAAACCTTCTCGCGTAAAACACGAGTTCATATAAACGCAACCTGGACCATGCGTGTTGGTTTTCGAAGTCATCGAATGTATGAACGCCATCTCGTCGACATGCTTAGCCAAGTTGGGCAACATCGATGTCACCATTTTGCCACATTGACCGGAATTAACGAAAGGCCAGGGAGATTTCATGAGGTTTCCATTCTTGCCTTGAAAGCTGACAAATCCTTCTTCACCAGGCAAAGGTGTACCGTCATACTTCTCCAGTTGCGGTTTATAATCCCACAGATCAACGTGCGAGGCGGCACCTGGGCAAAAGATCTGAATTACCCGCTGAGCCTTGGCAGGATGATGTAGCTTGGGTAATGCTGGAGCATCAACTGCATCAGCTTCTCGCGCGGATGATGCTGCTCCAACTAAATCCAGTAGCGCCAAACTACTCAGCCCCAACGACATGTCGCCGAGCCGTTTCATCAGTTGCCGACGTGATGTGAGACAATTCACTATCGGTGTCCCTCGCAAAATAAAACGACACTGCGATCTTGCGAAAAATAACAACACATCGTCGATTTCGACTCAGGTCGCAGAATGAATTCGATAGATTTCGCCCTCTATCATAACCCAAACGGCTTGCATGATGAGACTTGCTGTGTGTGCGAGCAAAGCTTGGTTGGATAGTGGCAAGATGTCAACGACGGTGCGCAGTAGACTCGCCGCTGGCGAGCCGTCGTTCTGTCTGTTGGCTCACACAATATCAAGTGGCCATAGTCGTGGTTTTTAGTGCACGTCACTGACGATTGGCAGTTCGTAAGCAACGGCTTCGCGATCGTTGCGGACGACGAGAATGTTACCGGCCAAGGCGGGGTGGTTCCAGCTTTTGCCTTCTAATGAAGCGATGTGAGCAAGTTCGTGATGTTCGGTTGGTTTGGCTTGAACGAGCACTATTTTTCCCGTTTCCGATTGAATCAAAATCACATCATTAACTAACAGGAGCTGGCCGTGACCGTAACGGCCTTTTTTCCAGATCCGAGACCCGTCTTGTAGAGAAAGGCAGGTTAGGATTCCATTATCAAGCCCATAAATGTACTGTCCATGTACGACGAAATTCGACATTTTCGATTTTAGGTGTTTGGACTTCCAAACCTCTGTAACATGCCACTGATTTGCAGCAGCCTTTATCTCTAATAGTGCACAACCAACATCATAACCCGACGATACCAGGACGAATCCGGAATCTGAGGGTGCAACTCCCTGGCGCGAAACGACTACAGGCTGTGCGACATTCACGCGCTGCTTTTCCCCTTGCGTCAACCAGGGATGCAACCACAACTCCCGACCGACATTGTCGTAGCCTCGCAATCCCGTCCCATTAAAGCTGATCCATTGCTGCTGACCTGCAATTTGTGCGATCATCGGTGATGCATAACCTGCGACATCGCTGCCACTGGACCAACTCAAGTTTCCGGTATCGGCATCAAACGCCATAATTGAACGATCGGAACTTCCTCCTGGGATTACAACGACCTGACCGTCCTTTACCAATGGGCTGCCGGACATGCCCCACAATAGATTCTGTTTATCGGGATCGACGAGCGTCTTTTGTTGCCAGATGAGCGTGCCGGTGGCACCATCTAAACAAGTCAACACGCCAGTGGCTCCTATGCAGAAAACTCGACCGTTTGCGACAGTCGGAGTCGACCGAGGGCCATCGCCATGTTCATCAATAAATCGAGCTGGGTATTCGTGCGACCAGACCTCAACACCGGAGAGTTTGTTGTAGCAAACGACGGCTTCATGATTGCCTCGTTGCTCCATAGTTACTGCTGCATTGCCAACCACCGCAAAGCTCGCCCAACTCACTCCGACCGGATGTCGCCAAAGTTCTTTGGGGGGACGAGCGGACCAATTCGTATCCAGCCGCACATCCAGGATAGTTCCATCCCGCCTCTGCCCCAGAAAACCAGGATAATCTTGATCAGTGACCACCAAAGGCGCGAGGCCAATTTCATCTTGGCTCAGCGAAACGAGGGTAACGTTCTGTTTGTAACCGGCAAACTTATCCTCGGCAGTTGGCGTCCAGCGCCATGTCAGCTTGGGGACCATGTTCCCATAAAAACTCTCGACTCGGATCAGTGACTTAAACGCGAATGAGCAGATGGCGATTGCTGCGACAGTGAGGCCGATTGTTTTCCAGCTTGGTTTGGCCAAGACGACCCACAACAACATGCCTACAAATCCCGTCAGACCAAGGGCGATTGGCGTGCGCAACCCATCCAAGCCCAAATAAATACTACGCACATCGACTCGTTGGCAAACTTGAACTAGGGTCACTACGAAAGCCAGGCCAATGCCCACTCCCAGTATCGTTGCCAAGGTCTTGAGTGTGGTTGCCAGATCAGCAAACGCACTTGTTGGTTTTGGCTTTGAAGCAGAAGACATGAATGCTCTCGCTGGTTAGGAAGAATTGCAGGGGAAAAATGCTTGCGCTAATTCGTTGATTCGCAAGTGTTGGAGTCGTGCCTGGGAATTGTGATAAGCGCAACATTGGAATTGTGGCCGCCTGCCCCAGCCTTCAGCGGCTGGGGAGCTGGATAGAGTGCGGCCATGCTCGCAAATACTTTGAGACTGCGGCCTACTTCCAACGGTCAGCGGTCGGAATGTACTTCTGAATGGCTTCGAGCGAATTGCCATCCACAGTTGCGGCGAAGCGAATGCCGATAGTATTAATCTTGTCGGCTGCTTGTTCCAGTTGATCACGGTTATTCAGTTTTAGTTTGACGGCCTTGAATACGGCTAGGGCTTCGTCAAGTAATGGTTGTTGCAGTTTACCTTGTGCCGCTTCCAAGCGTTTGGCCGCGCGTGCAGCGCGCTGTGCCGAGGTAACGCCAAAGGTAGCTTTCTCAGTAGCGCTGGCCGTGGCGCGCAAGCTGAACTCGAGGTCGGCGATCATGCCACAAACGAACATCAACCGCAAACGAGCTGGATCAGACACTGCATTCGAATGGCCATCAGAATGTACAAAATTGTGACGCACTTTACCCTGCGACCAGGCGACGATTTCAAAGTCAAGGCTTCCCGCTTTATGTCCTCCAACATTGACCAGTTTCTCGTCTGGAACTGTATGGCATCGATAACAACTTTGTGCAACCAAATAGACATTTGCCGGGTTGCGCATGCCACCTGCTATACTTGCGCGGAGTCGTTGCAATCGATGTTCAGGGGTTTCCTGCAATCGCGTGACCCCTGGGCCACCGTAATCATTGTGGACGGCGATCCAGTCTTTCGCAGCCCCGTGACACGATTCGCAGGAGACTCCCGAGATCGGATCCAGGCCGGATGCAGATTGTTGCATTGTGTAATGGCACTTGATACACGCGGAATCATGTTTGAAGGAGGTGATTCCCAGTTTGCTGGCGATCTGCTGAGCTTCGGGCTTGCGGTGTAATGTTTGAAACGTTTCATGATGCGGCGTTTGTTTCCAAATACTTGCCTCAGCAGCATGGCACTTTTCGCATGACTCTGAACCGAGTACTTTGGTGGGGTCGAGGTGAACTTCAAGTTCTCCATCGCGGGGATCGGTGCCTTGGTCATTTAACGTCATCCCGGAGGCAACAATCAACCAGCCAGCGGCAAGAAGCAATGGAATCCAACGACGGCGATGGCTTTTTGCATAGCTAAACAGGCGCATTTACTTGACTTTCCATATTTCTGAGCAGGCAATCGAGAGTGTGATTCAAAATCTGCAACAAAGTTACCTTACAATTGGGAGACACGATTGAAATCGCAGCCAATTAGGAGCCACGCGACCCTGTGTCGACCGATATAAAACGCACCATCGTTTCATTCGGAAAAGTAGCTGTCCGCTCAGCGCGTTACGCTTCGAGCACTACATCGCTCACCGGTCGTGCGACACACGGCAAACATTCGCCTTCAGCTAGTTCAGCGGTGATGCGCGTGGGATACTTGACATTCCCCTTGAGCAGTCGCAACTTGCAAGATCCACAAGCGCCGCTTAGGCAGCCTGAGGCAATTTCAATTTCATTTTCCTTGGCCAATTCCCAAAGTGATTGTTCGGCATCGCACCACGTTGCCTCGCGACCACTCAGCGAGAAACTCACTGCAAACTCGGCCGATGCTTTTTCGTCAGCGACTGCTTGAGTCGCAGTCGATTTCTTTGGAGACACTCCACCAAAGGACTCCCAGTGAACTTGATTGGCCGGTACCGATAGTGCGATCAGTCCTTCACGCATGCCGGACATCCAGCCGTCGGGACCACACATGTAATAGTTGGAGTACTGGGGCTCCTTGAGAAATCGAGTAACGTCTTTTGCGGTAAACTTGCCGTTGCGTACCATCGCCCCGTTGCCGACTATAGCAGTTTGAGCTGGGTTGCTGAAATAACTCACTGCCCGCAAGTTTCTGTTAGCTGATTGTAGGTCATGCAGCATTCGGCCAAAGGGCCAATGAGCCGTGTCTTTGACTTGAAACAACACCAGAATTGGACGATGGGGTGTATTCTCCAGTGACCAGCGCACCATGGAAACCACTGGAGTGATACCAATTCCCGCAGCCAAAAGTACTAGCGGAGTGTTAATGTCGGGTGCTAAATAGAATTGCCCTGCAGGGCCTCCTATCAATAGACAGTCACCAGGATGAATGCGATCATGCAGATACGCACTCAATCCTCCGGCTCCGGGCACTACGTTTTCACCGGGTTGCTGCCGTTTTACCGTAATCCGATAGCTGTCTCGACGTGGTGCATCCGACAGTGAATAACATCGAGTAACTTGTTTCCCTGAAGCCAAAGCGGGCCGTACCATCAAATACTGACCAGGGTCGTATCCAGGCAGCTCTTGACCATGTGGGTCGACAAGATAAAAGGACTTGCAGTCGGCTGATTCCTGAACGATTTCGCGGACCTCCATAATGCGCCAGGGTACTGCACTGCGGCTGGCCGGAGTCGCAATCTCACTTTCCAAGCGGGCAATTTGAGCGGTGCGGCGATTCTGGGTTTGCATGCGCCGCCGAAACGAAATCTCGTGGGTCGAAGATTTCATAAGCCGCCAACCTGCGACGGATAATTGTGAAACTGTTGCGATGAGCAACGCAA
>CAZVBC010000029.1:0-29909 GCA_964625155.1 uncultured Pirellulaceae bacterium | reverse complement strand
GTGATCGCTCCAGCAGTCGCTGTCAACGTTACGTCAGCGGCACCTGCGGCATTGAACGTTCCAACTTCAATCGTAGTGCCAGTGATGCTGATATCGTCAGCGTCGTTGGTGCCTGCAGTCGAGACACTCAGAGCTGTGACAGCACCTCCTGCGGTGATGATGATTGCACCATTGGTGTTCGTCACGCTCGTTAGTTCGATTGCGTTAGTCTCTGCAATACGGATGTCACCTGCTGCCGTACTGCTGGCGGTTAATTTAGACACCGTCGTGTTGATCGCGTTTGCGCCACCAATTGCACCAGCCGCATTTATCGTCAATACGTCGGCTGTAACCGCGCTGTTCGTGTCGGCATCTGTAATCGCGCCTGTGGTCCCTGTCAACGATACATCACCCAGCCCAGAGGCTGAGATAACATCCACTTCTATCGTGGTCCCCGACAAACTAATGTCGTCGGTGTCGGTCCCTCCGGTGGTTACGACGCTTTTTGCAGTAATTGCCCCACCGGCGGTAATCGTGATTGGTCCAGCGGCATTGCTGACGGAAGTAAGCGTGATGGCGCTGGATTCTCGGACGATGATGCTGCCAGCGTACTTATTGGTGGCAGTCAGCGATACGACACTAGAATCGAGGTTGATTCCGTCACCTGCTGACAGCGTAAGATTATCAGTCGTGACTTCCACGCCAACGGCACCATCTTGCGATATACCACCACGATCGCCGTCGGTATTGCCTTCGTCTGCGCCAAGGTCCTCGCGGTCAGCTCGCAGGAGCACCGAATGTACTCCTCCTCCAGTGGTCTCGATACTGCCGGTATCAAATACGATGTCATCACCTGCGTCGAACGTAAGAATTCCCGCTACAGCAGAACTTAACTTCACAACCGCGCCGGAATCGATGGTCAAATCATCTCCAGCGGCGCCACTGTTACCCGCAGTAAAGGTAAAGGAGGCGCCTACTGTGATGTTGGCGCTGATTGTCAGCGGGCTGTTGGCTGTTAACGATCCGCCAGCTCCAGCCTGTGAGGCGCTCGCAACTCGTATTCCACCGCCGAGATCTTGTATGTGTACGGCACCTGCTACGGCAGAGAATACAAGATTTACCGAATTGATATCGATATCGGAATTACCGCCAGCACCGATGCCGCCAGCGGTCGCTGTGAGAGCAATTGTTCCGTTGGTGGCGGCGAGGTTGGCAGTTTCGGCTGCCGAAGCGTCTGAGATGCTGCTATTAGTTCGAACTTCGATGGCTAATGCTGAATTGTTATTCGTAGATACGCTCGCTAGCGAGATGTTGCCTCCATCGGCGCCTTCGGCGCTAAGGAGGATTGTGCCGGTGTCTGCCTCGATCGATGAACCGTCCGTCATCTGGATCTGATCGTCGCTGTTACCATTCAGGAGGTCGACATTGGCGGTCAAAGTTATATTGCCAGCACCATTAGCGTCGATCAACCCCGACGCACCTAAGAAAATGCTATCTGCAGCTTTGAGCGACACACTTCCATTTGTTGTTTGAATATCACCATTGATTTGGAGATCCGAATCTGCGCCGGTAGCTTCGATTTGAATTGTGGTCGCAGTCAAAATCGTGGCTGTCGAATCCAGCTCAATGGTCCCCGTGGAAGTGAGTGCTAGGCTGTTGGCGGTTATACTGCCACTCAGCTTGGTACTCGAATCTTCGTGAATGGTGACAGCGCCGGTCGAGTCAAAGGTCAAGGTCCCAAAATTGATCGTATCGCCCGCTTGATTTCCGAGTGTGATGGCCGGGGCGGTCAAGTCCGCTTGGCCTGCGACTGATAATTTCGCATTGTTGATGTTGGTAATCTGTGTATCTACGTCGATTTTTAGGTCACCACCGATCGTCAGATTCCCTCCAAACTCGACGGTGGATGCTTTGTCTTCAATCGTGAAATTGTTTGCCAACGTGGCTGTAGCAAGAAGCTGAGTTGTCCCTACCTTGGTGATGGCAACCGAAGTCAGGTTACTGGCCGAAAAATTTCCCTGCCAAATAAAGGTGCCTGATCCATTATTTCCTTCAACGTTGATTTGAAGGAGATTTGTAAGTTGATCAGTTACTTCGCCAGCATCAAATGCCTGGTTGTTGTCCTCATCGACAAAAAAATTGGCGCCGTCGACCAAGAGTGCAGCCGTCGTATTGCCACCGTTCGAAATCGAAATATCCAAGACACCGGCTGCAAAGGCAGCATTGACTGAAAGGACTCGGCGGCATTCGAGAGGCCGGCAGCTTGGCGAGAGAGTTTCCTGCAAAGCCCTTCTAAGCAGCTTTCTTTTCAAGCCCCGCGCAAACGTCCTAAACGATTGGCCTATTTTGCGAGTAATTGACAACATGAGGTCGGTTCCACAAAAGCGAAAACTATGTTTTTGAGGGAACTCTAGATGCGTGTTTAACTGGTGTATCGTAGCACTCAATATATGCGCAACTTAGCTTAACGCCCAAATTGGAGGGGCTAATCCTCCGTGATTCTTGCCTATTTCGTCGGAACATTCGGAAAATTTTCGCAACCAAGTCATTTTTGGCTCGATAAGAGTAGTGGGCAAATCCACAATCTCGGAGCCGCACCAAAAAGTTTTTATCATGATATGTGTAATAGATGTTATAGAAGGCCCAGCTAAAGGCCAACGAATCTGGCTGAAAGGGAATCAAAGCGTAGAAGTCGGCAGACTTTCGTCCGTTGATTTTTCTATTCCAGCGGACAACCATTTGTCGAGGCGACACTTGCGATTGGATGCGCACGACAAAGTGTTTTGCATTCATGATGAAGGGAGCGCCAACGGCACGTACTTGAACAATGAACGTATCACCGAATGCAAGCTTAACTCCGGCGACCTGATACGTGCTGGCATGTCTAAATTTACTGTATCCATTTTGCCAGACGGTGAGAATCCTCATGCTTCGGATGGGGTAACATTCCAGTCAGCCCCAAGCCTAGCCGACCCCAACAAGACCATTCGTTCACCAAAAATCGAATCACCAGTCGGTGGTCGTACAATTAGTTTTTCCCCCGCTCATGATCTTGAGAAAACCGCACGCATTGCCCCCAGCGCAATCCCAGAATTGCTCACACAAGACCGTAATCGATTCATTTCGAAATGGTGGTTACCGCATTTCAAACCAGTGGAAGTTTTGCCCGTTTACGAACAAACTCAAACCATAGGTGAACGTGGCTCCGACTTCATCACTCTGGCAAAGAGCTTTACCACTTCGTGCGAAATGATGGCCATTGTAAACCGTAGCCAATTGTCTCTCGCCGCCGAGAGTTTGTTTGCACAGCTCGAATCGACCGGAGTTGTTCAGCCACTCATGCATCCGCTATACATGGTGCAATGCCAAGCCGAAACCCCTTTTTGGCGACTCATCGAAGAATGCTTGGGGCAGGATGCGATGATTTGTATCGGTGTGCGTAAATCAACGGGGATGCCGTCTATTTCCCAATTTGCGAATTCGCTTGGTTTCCCATCCTTGTTTGGCATACATGTCACTGCACCAGGAAGCACTCTGGCCTCGAATCTGCTTAAGTACATCACCTGTGCGATATTCGAATGGAATCTCGACGGTAAGCTCGGACTCATCATCGATTCCTAATTGTACCTCGCCTATTCCAATTAAATGATAGGCAAGTGCGGGCCCAATTAGTTGGACAGCACCACTTGCGCTTATGTTGTTAAAACTAAGCCCCAGTCCTCGCCTTTGGCTGCGGGTCAAACGATTTAGCTGCAACGTTGAGTATTCGCAATTGTGTTCAAGACCGTAACAATGCCAAACTCAATCCAGTCCTCGCCTTTGGCTGCGGGTTAAACGATTTCAAAAGCTCGGGCTTAAGACCGCATTTGGACCGCAATGTGGCGCTGTCCAATTAGGCAGAGTGCCAGCGTACAATCGCAAATATCCAGCACTTGACCTACTTATCCTTCTTTGCGTCTTAACACCTTTTGCATGAGTCGATGATCTGCGTGGCGGTACACGTCGAAACCGTCGATTCAAGTGGTTCTGCAGTAAACCTCTTTCAATCTGATGAAGAAAGAGAACGCAGAGATTGAGAGTTGATTCATCGACATTGAATCATTTGTAATCGCACTTCCAATTCAGGGCAATTCAGTTGCCGAACGTACACAAGATCATGGAACTTGTTGACTTTTTGCATCATGTCGATTGTACGTTTTTGTGACAATGAATTCTGTGCTTATCACAACCTCTGATCGGCTTTAGCTTTGCGTCGGTTAAGCGGCCGGATACTGTGAGAGAGAGTTTCCTGGCGCGAGCTTTGCAATTCGACCGTCGAACTTGAAGGCGAGTTTTTTGAAGGACTTTGCCTAGCTAACGATTGTCTGATTCTCTTTTGCAAACCGGATCATGCCTCATGCACAGTCTGGAACTAGCAAGATTAGCTGCGACAGTTGCGTCGATGGGCGTTCCTATGATCGTCCATAAGTCTGCCGCGAATCAACCTGCTGCCCACGATTTTTGGCTTGCCAACCGTTATCGATTTGACTTGTGGAGCCAGCGACTGCGCGAACACCGCGCGGCAATTGATCGCCCGGGAACCAGCCATCGAATTCGCATGTGGTTTGAAGTGATGCACGTTTTTGAAGAAATCTTGATCAGTGAACCGCTCAGCCGCTGCTTAGCTTGTTTGGGCAGCGTACTGGAATCGACTGGCCATGATCGAGATTTTGGACCACTTGCACACAGCGTCTTGGTATCGCATATCGAGATGCGCCATCGCTGCTTAAACCTGATCGTGTTTGGACACGGACTTCCGGTCGACCATGCCGTCAAACTTAATCGCATCCGGCGGCTAGTCGAAAACTACAGCGATCAACTGCTCGCCTGCTTGCCTACTCCTAACGAACCAGAGACTTATGCCTTCGATTGGCCCAATGTCCAACATACACAATCAACGTTATCCACATCCCAGTTTGCGATCGATCAAGTTAGTTTTCATATTCAAGCGCTTGCCACTTCATTGCAACGCGTTCTCCAAGCAGAAATCGATTCCAGGACAGCGAACGCTCGCTTAAATGCGAAGGTCAGCAACGCTGCGTTGGGGATTTTTACGGCGAATCACTTCGATTCGTTTGGATTCTGTAAATCCGGCTCGTCCGCTTACGGAACACACACATCGCCGGAGTCTGACGGCAATACCGGTGATCTTTCTCTGCCACTACAACCACCATTGAACATTCTGCTCAAACCTCATTCCTACGTCCGTGCCAAAGAAGGTGACAGTAAGCATGGACGCATATAGACGCTTCATTCCTATATCTCAACCCTGATAGCTGCTTTTGAATCGCGCGGCACCAGTATCGTGAATTGGAAGTTTGGTCTCAGTTGGTGAGCCGTATTTTTCGCATTCGCTGTTGAAGCGACTTTGCTCGTTGAGCTCTCTGCGGTCGTCGCGCACTCTGCGTTAGAACATACATGACCAGTAGCATTTGAAACGCAGAGTCTGGGGGAAACAGATTGCGAGTAAAGTCATAGAATGAACTTGGCTGGTACACCTGGTTATTTAGTAGTTGGGATCAACGCATCAGATAGAAATCGGACGCTAACGCCTTCCGGCTGATTAGTCCATCATCCAATTATTCGAAACAGTCAGCATGAGTGACGGCTACACCAGTTATTTTATAACTCTGACCGTCTACGTCACTATTTTGCAATGTGGTGAGCGCGGTTGGAGGAAATGGGGAAAAGGACACTATTTATTGCGAGACACCTAACATCAGCCGGAAGGCGTTAGCCTCCGGTTTCCGATATGCGAAAACTTGGCTCGTGCACCTGATTATTGAGTAATTACCTGCAATCTGGCGTTGGCTCAGGAAAGTTCTGCGATGATAATCTTGGATTCTCAATGAGTCGGAAATAGTCATGAGGTTGAATACTCAATGAACCATGAGTACCGGTTCAAAATAATTGACTTGCTGTTTCTAACGACATGTGTGGCATTGGTGCTAACCTGGATCCAACCTCGTTGGAATGCACTGGGTCCCGCTGCGCGCCGGAACTTCGTAGTCTTATGCCTAATAGCATTCGTAGCAATTGTAGTTCGCCAAGTGTTTGACTTCGTGATCGATCGCCGTAGGGTAACGCAAGCCGGTTACCTGATTCTCACCTATAATCCATGGCAAGACGCCTTTCAGGGGTCGATCTGCCGTTGTGGATTCGTCTTGTTAGAAGTGGTCCTCACAACAGTGCTGTTATTCTTCTTTTTGTGGATTGCAGAAAATCCCTTTGATTGGTTCGTGGGTTTCTTGATTGTGCCGCAAGTCTCCATTGTCATGGGCGGGGCATTGCGATCATTCAGTTTCTTTCGCATTCGAGTGTTCGAACGAGGGTTCTTCCTGCACGGCAGGTATTTCCGTTGGAGTGATTTTTGCAAGGCCTCGATCCAAACCCGCTCGCAGCAAGAATTTCTATTGCTGCTTGATGCAGTCAACAACTTGCCTCTGATTGGATATAGCTGCGTGCTTACTCTCCCGACCGAGAAACTTGGGGTTATCAGCGAGGCTATGCAAAGGCTATTTCCTGCAGGCTGTGGAGACAGTTAGCCTGCCCGACCCTGGCAAAGTCAATTGAACGTCGGGATTTCGCTGACAAAAAGTAACTTTGGAACTCCATAAGCTACGTCGGCAGTTGCTGCTCAGTTATTCTTGTGGGCGCACACGAAGCCCTGCGCGAAGTTGGTCAGTGGGATGCAATACGACGCGTTCATTTTCGTTTAATCCAGACAGCACCTCTGCGGATTGACGATTGCGTTGACCGATTTCAATTTCTCGCAATCGCAGGATGCCATTCTCTATGGCAAACACTGTCCACCTAGTTTGCGTTCGAAACAATGCACTGGTTGGTACTTGCAGCACATTATCCGCTCGCCAAATGACGATACTTGCTTCGATGCGATACGCATCTCCTAGCGAAGGGCGCTGTAAAGCTGGCTCAAGCAAATCGACGATCACGTATACCCGTTGCTCCTCAACTCCTAGGGCCGAGACCTTGGTAAAACCTGCTGGTTCAACTCTGCGAACAATACCGTGCAGAGGTGTATCTCCTCCCCAATGTTCGATTAATACTGGATTTCCAGGTTCAATGCGCACAGCCTGGCTGGAGAGGACATCGACTTCGATTTCGATATCCGCAGGGTCTCCAATTTCGATCAAAGGTGTACCAGGCTGGACAATCGCAGAACTTTCTTGCAGCACTTTCAGAACACGGCCGTTCACCGGTGAATAGATGTCAAAGTTATCGACACGATCTGATGGTCGATCGGATCCATCGGAGCTAAGAGTAAGCAAAGCCGCCTGAGCTTGCTGTAATTCAAATTCGGCGATTTGGGATTCGATTCTCGCAGCCGTCAAAGCGGCAGCATGAGATTTGAGTTCCGATTCAGCAGACTCCAAGTCTTGGCGAGCAACCGTCGATCCCAATGCGCGCAAGCGGTTGAATACTTTCTCGGCCAATTCCGCCGCTTGACTGGCTTGAATCTCTCGCGACTTCGCTCGGTCAACAGCCAATTTGGCTGCGTTTTCGCGTGCTTTGCCTTGAACTGTCTGACGTTGATCCAATAAGGTTGGCGAGGGTGGCAAGATTGTGGCCAAGTTGGTTTGCTTGGCTACAACAATATCCCCAGGATTCAATTCAATGCGCAGCAATTTACCCATCAATGGAGCCGACACCACATATTTTTCGCGAATGCGAGTCTTACCGTCTTCTTCGACTCGTACCTCCATCGGCCCCTTGGAGACCTGGCCGACAGCCACCAAAGTAGTTGCCAGTAGCCAATTCGAGACCAACCATGCAGCCAGTGCTATTCCAACAACTACTGGCAACAATAGCCTCATGGTCAGGCTTTTGCCTGTCGATTTCTTAGTTGCCATCTCGTGTTATGCCGATTTCAAATTGGAAAGAAAACAGGCTGGACTCGCAATCGTGTTAGGCGTACTCAAACTAGGCGACAGTGCTGGCTGCCTAGAATTTCTATTCTACTCGCGACTCTTGAGCACCTCGACTAATTCCAGTCGATCGATCTGGTGTCGCATCAAAAAGCATGCCATGACTGTAGCCAGCGTTACAATGCATCCGGCGAATACGTAGGTATCCAGTTCGACGATTAACGGCAATCGGAATAACTCTGGATCGGCAGCTTTGATCATGAGCCAAGCGAGGCCATACCCGATTGCCGATCCAACCGGAATTGCTACCGCAGTCAGAGCCGCAAGCTCCGCAAACAAGATCCAGGCTACTTCGTGTCTGGTAAAACCCAACACGCGCATTGTGGCCAAATCACGGCTCCGTTCGGCCAACGAGATCCTGGCTGTACTGTAAACAACGCCGATAGAAATAACGCAGGAAAAGATCAAGTTGATCAGTCGAATTCGGCGAATATTTTCTGCGACGGTCCGCTGAAAACTGTCACGAGTGGAGCGACTTATCAGCACCTTGGCAACACCCGGCATCTCTTTAAGTCGGCGATAAACATCGGACTCTGCCGCTGGATCGATCGCTAGAAATGCACCGGTAATGGCTAGCGATTCGCCCAGTAAATCACACAACTCTTGATGCTGTAGGTAAGCTGTGGTGCCAGCAAAATCGTCGATCGTCGTCGACAACGCAAGTTGTTTAGACGGGCGTTTCCCTTCCAGCACTTCTACGCTCAAAAGGTCACCAGGTGCGGCCTCCAGAATCTTGGCCAATTCGGCTGAGACCATCAAACCGTTCGTGGGAACGTCGATGCTGTGACGCTGGCGATCGACCAATTTCAGTAGATCCAATTGGCTGACATATCCTTGAATTGGAACCAGTCGTTGATGGTGCCCATGGCGCAATCGGGCGGCAACAGACCGATATCCTTCGCACGACAGGACACCAGGTAACTGCGCCAATTCGTTCACTGCATCGACAGATTTAGCGTCTACGAAGACGACATTGACATCATAACGTTGTGACAATCGAAACATAGCATCAAACAGGTAATCAACTGCATCCTGCATAAAGCTACCTAAAATCAGAACGGCAACGGCTAATGATATCCCCAACATCGAGAGAGCGGCGCGACGTGGCGTTCTGCCAATTTGTCGCATGACCATTCTTGCGACCAACGAACGACTCAGCAGCGCGCCGATATTCTCAAGCCAAGTTCGTTGATAAGTCGCAGGGGGTTCTGGTCGCATTGCTTCGGCAGGCGGCAATCGCATCGCTCGTCGCACGCTGGCCCATACAGCCATGATTGCAAACGAACTGCTGACCATCCATCCGAGAACGACGACGCTCAGTGGCAATTCGAATTCGAATTTGGGAAAATGAAACAACTTCGTATACATCTGAGTCATTCCACGTCCGAGGTAGATGCCCAGTAGTGTGCCAGCGAGCGAACCAAGCACAGCCGCGACTAAAGCCATTTTCAGATAGTGCCACGCGACTTCGGCATTGGAGTACCCAAACGCTTTGAGCGCCGCGATCTGTTCGCGCTGAGTTGCAATCAGCCTAGCAAGTACAATATTCAGCAACAATGCAGCCACACAAAGAAAGATGGATGGGGCAACTAAGCTCATATTCCGCAGTTCGTTCAGCTCGTTTTGAATGAACTTGTGCGACTGTTGATCAGCTCGCGAAAATGCTCCAAGCCCGCCATAGCCAGAGGTTAATTCGTCGAGATCGCGGATAACCGACGCTTCATCGCGCGGGCTGGTGAGCGTCAGCGTGATATTATTAAATGCACCGGTCATGTCCATCGCTGAAGCCAATGTCTGACGATCCATCCACAGAACGCCGAAAGTGCGATTGTCAGGCAGCAATCCTCCTACGGGAATTTCGTAGATGTACTCGGGACTGAGGGCGATTCCGACGACGGTCAAGGACAGAGTGTGTCCATTGATAATGACTTCCAACGCATCCCCGAGTTGCATTTGGTGTGCAGTCGCGAACGCCTCACTGACTGCAACCTCCGAAGCCACTCCGTATTCCGGTAATCGACCTGTGCGAACAAAGACGCGATTCAACCCCAACTGCCCTGGTGCCGGTAATGAGATTAACTGTCCGGAGGCAGGCTCAATCATGCCGGGAATCTCCACGCGCACAACGGTTGTGATACGCGTGTGTAATTGGCTGACACCGGGAATGGCTGCGATGCGACCGGCCATCGCATCAGGTATTCGCTTAAGATTAACGAACACATCCGCAAACGCATATTCGCGGTAATACCAATCGCGTATGCTCTCCAGCGATTGAAGAATACTGTTCGACATAACAAAGGTACCTACGCCGCAAGACATCACTACCACGATGGCCAGCACTTGGGCCTTTAAATGCCACAGATCACGTAGTAGTTTTCGGTTCAGCGCGCGCATCTCAGCGTTACCATTGCAATTGCCGAGGAGCTAACTTGTGAGAGTTCCGTCGAATGTCGACAATATTTCCGTCTCTCAGAGAAATCACTCGATCGGCCATGTTCGCGATCGTCGCATTGTGTGTGATGACAGCGGTCATGGTTCCTATTTCGCGATTGATGCGTTCAATTGCTTCTAAGACTGTGATTCCCGTGGAAACGTCCAGCGCTCCCGTCGGTTCGTCGCACAACAAAACGTCTGGTTGCTTGGCGACAGCACGAGCGATCGCCACCCGTTGTTGTTCGCCACCCGATAGCTGCGCCGGAAAATGGTCCATGCGTTCTTCTAAGCCGACCAATCTCAGCGCTTCCTCAGGTGCCAGCGGGTTTGTGGAAATCTCGGTCACGAGGGCCACATTCTCGCGCGCTGTCAAGCTGGGAATCAGATTGTAGAACTGAAAGATAAAACCCACATGATCGCGGCGAAATTGTGTTAGTGCCCTTTCCCCGGCAGCCGTCAAGTTATGATCTAGATACAGCACTTCACCAGAGCTGGGGACGTCGAGGCCACCTAAGATATTCAGCAAAGTTGATTGGCCGCTGCCTGACGGCCCTAGCAGTACCACAAATTCGTGCGCGAACAGGTCCAAGTCGATGCCGCGCAGCGCGTGCACATCGACTTCTCCCATATGATAAATCTTGGTTACACCACGCGCCCGAAAGACCGTGTCCTGACGATGGTCCACTTCAGGTAATGGATATAATGGATATTCTGCGGAGCTCGGTAAATCGGTCATATGTCGATTATACACCGGCAATGCAAACCGCCATCCCGCCAGCCAAAGAACTGACTCAACCTGATGGCACTTAAACGAGAGGCAGCAGCAAAAATCCAGCGCACCCGAGAATTCCTTCCTTCCACTTTCTGATCTAGCGCAGCGGCGCAAGACGTCTGATATATTTTTGACTGCCGCTCACCTCATCAAACCTAAATACGATTAGCATCGCTAAATTCCATCATGAAATTGGGCGCAAGTCCTTACCCTTAAATCAATTTTCGCTGTAAGATGTCTCCACATTTTGTTGTGCCAACGGGAGTTCGCCATTAGTTTCATGGAATGAGCATGAGAATATCGAAAGCAATTATTACTGCTGCTGGCAAGGACCAAACGCAACTGCCGCTGCAAACTGTTGTTGATCGAGTCGGTCAGGCGCGTACAGCGCTCGAATTGGTCCTGGGCGAAGTCACGGGCGCTGGCATCGAAGATATCGCCTTGGTAATTCGCCCAGGAGATGCAGAAAAGTACCGGCAGGCGGCGGGAGGATTCGCCAGCCGTTTAAAATTTTTTGAGCAAGAGGAACCGCGAGGTTACGGAGATGCGTTGCTGCGAGCTCGTTCTTTTGCGTCCGAGGATCCATTCTTACATTTGGTCAGTGACCATCTGTATGTCAGCCGAGGCGATAAGACCTGTGCTGCGCAGTTGATCGAAGTAGCTCAACGAGAAAGTTGCGCGGTATCGGCAATTCAGCCGACTCGGGAAAGTCAATTGGCATTTTTTGGTGCGATTGGCGGTGTACCTGTATCGCGGCACAGCAATTTGTTCGAAGTGCACACAGTTCTTGAGAAACCTACGCCCACAGTTGCTGAACAACGATTGATCGTGGCCGGACAGCGTGCTGGGTATTACTTGTGTTTGTTCGGCATGCACGTATTGCCTCCAACAATTTTCCCATTGTTGTCTGAGGCAGTTGCCAAGTTAGCCCCAGGCGAGTCGGCAAACCTATCTAGTTCGCTCTGTAGACTTGCGCAATCCGAGCGTTACCTCGCCGCACAACTTGATGGTGTGCGCTACAATATTGGCGAAAAATACGGACTGCTGGTCGCTCAATTGGCAATTGCTCTGGCAGGTGGCGATCGTGATCGCATCCTAACAGAAATCGTCGAATTACTGGCTAAGAGCTAATAAGTTACTAATGGCAAACTTGCGATCCAGCGTTTGTCAGTTTGTGCCACTTGTCACGCCCTCCAGCTTCTTACCGCGAACAAACCAGTTGAACTCATGAACGCCGTTTCTCGTCCTCAGCTTGCCGCCGAGCTTATTTCGATGATCACGTCGCCAGATGCGGACGTGCGGAACAAATCCTTGGACTCATGTTGCAGCCAAGTCTGTGGCGATGACTTGCTGGCCGCTTGCCTAGCATTAGATCGCTTTCGACGTCAATGTGATAACTTGTACCAACGAGTTCGTGCACTGTTCTTTTTATACGCTATTCACCGTTTTCATTTGCCGCAGCAACTGATTGGTCGTGAATGTGGGTGTATTCCGTTCGCGGGTTATGAAAGTTTGCTGCAACGACGATTCCACGAGGCGATTGACAGCTTTTTGGCACAGCAGAATACTGCGGGTCCAAGCATTACGTTGTCCAGTGCCCTCGCAGCCGCCTATCATCGGCTGGCTTTTCAGACTTTGGCCGATCAAGTTCGCCAAAGCGTACGTACAGTTCGGGGAAATCAATGGATGTTTCGGACAGGGCATCCACAGGACCTGCCTCTAAGAGTGCGCAGGGAGTTACTGACACCAACTTGCACCGGTGCGTATCCAGTGTTGTACGAAAAGACCAGCGTACGCATGGATTTTTCTCATTCAGGTTGGAGTGATATTTTCTTTCTTGGAATGGACTTTCCCGAAGGTGCCCGGGTTATCAACGCATCGATTGACTTGGCAGTGCGCGGTCGGCACGCGACACCACAGCCGCCAATTGACTCGGCACTGCGAGTTATCGACAAACCGGTCTTGCGACTGGTCAGCGTTGACTTGCAGGCAACAGTGGAAATCCAACGGCTCAGCGAAGTTTACGATTTCGCGAGAGACTATTTGGGTTTGCTCAAAGCGGCGGTGATCGCTGGTGGACTGGTGCCACCTGGCATGGAAGGATGTGACGCAGGAATCGAGTCGGTCTTGCAACCGCTGGTGGGCCAAGGGTTGGGAATCGAAGTTGTCTCGCGAGTCAATGATATTCCCAAAGGGTCGCGGTTGGCCGTGTCGACCAATTTGCTGGGTTCGCTGATCGCCTTATGTATGCGGGCAACGGGACAAGTTTCTCAATTGACTGGTACCCTGGCGGAAGATGATCGGCGCATTGTGGCAGCACGAGCGATCTTGGGAGAATGGATTGGCGGATCGGGAGGTGGTTGGCAAGATTCTGGCGGCATCTGGCCTGGTATCAAACTGATTTCTGGTTGCTCGGCCAAGGAAGGTGATCCAGAGTTCGGAATCAGCCGTGGACGATTGCTGCCTTCACACCACGTGTTTGGTAACCAAGAGGTAACGCCACTTACGCGGCAAATGTTGCAGAATAGTCTCGTTTTGGTCCATGGTGGTATGGCGCAAAATGTTGGCCCAATTCTGGAAATGGTTACTGAAAAATATCTTTTGCGCTGTGATCGTGAATGGACCGCTCGGCAGGAAGCGATGCAAATTCTGGATCGAATTACACACGCATTGTCCTCCGGCGACATCCAAGCACTTGGGCAAGCGACCGATCACAATTTCGCTCAGCCCCTGCAAGAGATTATCCCTTGGTGTTCAAATCGATACACCGAAAGTCTGATCGAGCAGTGTCGCGCCCAATTTGGTAAAGACTTTTGGGGATTTTGGATGCTTGGCGGAATGGCTGGTGGAGGCATGGGATTTATCTTTGCGCCACATCTGAAAGCGCAGGCGAGTCAGTGGCTGGAGCAAAACATGCTGGCCACCAAACTTGCGATGCAAACATCCCTTCCGTTTGCAATGGACCCCGTAGTTTATGATTTTGCGATTAACGATCATGGTACGCGCGCCGAACTGCGCCACGACGGACAGATGCCGAGTGGATACTATCCACTGGTTGTCCCAACGTGGCTGCGGCAGGATATCCAGAGTCTAACACCGCAAACACGTTCGGAGTTGGAGCACATTGGCCAGCTTTGCCGGGGGTCAAATGGCGGTGCGTTGGCCGGGCAGTTACTGGATCGTATCTTGCCGGGTGCCGCAAAGTCTGAAGCTCGAAGTGACAATCTCGATTCGTTGCTAAAAGAGAATGGATTTGACCGCATCGCACACCATCAGATCCGCGAAGACATACTGAGCGGGCGACTGGGGTTGTCACAAAATCGATTGCCGTCGACCGCGTTGATCGAAGATGTGTCGCTGTCAGATCTACTGGACGCTCGTCGTGGTGTGCCCAAATCGCTAACCCAAGCGGCTGAAGATTGTATTGCTGCGGGTCAAATTGCCGTTGTGACCTTAGCGGCTGGCGTTGGTAGCCGCTGGACTCAAGGTGCTGGAGTCGTAAAAGCTCTTCATCCGTTCCACAAATTCCACCATCGACATCGGACATTTTTAGACGTTCATTTGGCCAAGAGTCGCTGCATTGGAAAGCGATTTGGTTGCCTTCCAACGCATGTGTTCACAACAGGTTACTTAACCGATGGGCCAATCCGACAATCTATCCAATCGGTGAAATATGCCGGTACGGCAATCGTGTCTCCAGGCAAAAGCGTGGGCCTGCGCATGATTCCTACCATTCGTGACCTGTTATTTGCTTGGGAGGAAATGCCCCAGCAGTTGCTCGATCAACAGCAGGAAAAAGTACGGCAAAGTGCTCGAGCTGCTTTGCTCGATTGGGCTCGCCACTGTGGCGAAGCTGCTGACTATACCGACAACTTGCCACTGCAATGTATGCATCCGGTTGGTCATTGGTATGAGATTCCCAATATGCTGCGCAATGGCGTTTTGAAACAGCTTTTGCTCGACCAACCAAAACTACGTTACCTGTTGCTGCACAATGTTGATACGCTGGGAGCATCCGTCGATCCAGCAGTGTTAGGATTGCATATTGCATCGGGGGCTTGCCTGTCGTTTGAAGTGATTACTCGCAGAATCGAAGATCGTGGCGGCGGTTTAGCGAAAGTCGATGGACGTATGCGGCTGGTCGAGGGATTGGCGATGCCCAATGAACGCGACGAATTCAAATTGTCGTTTTACAATTCGATGACCACCTGGATCGACATTGATCGGATGCTCGATGCCTTCGGCTTGCGTAGAGATATGCTAGATAATACCGCAGCCGTGGATGAGTCCATTCGCCAGCTCGGGCGGCGCATGCCCACGTATGTCACGTTAAAAGATGTCAAAAAACGATGGGGGAACGGACAAGAAGATGTTTATCCCGTTGCCCAGTTCGAAAAACTGTGGGGAGATATGACGGCCATTCCTGAAATTGATTGTCAATTCATCGTAGTCCCCACAGTGCGCGGACAACAACTGAAGGAACAAGCTCAATTGGACGGTTGGCTCCGCGATGGTTCAGCAGCGCAAATTGCGAGTTTGCTCGATTGGGATGAATAACCCGAGTGAGATTGAGCAGAGGACTCACTTCCCATTTGCAATACTAGCCTGCAGGAATCCTTCGATGGCGATCGCCGCTGCGTGAGCCTTGCTCATTCGCTTGGGATGTTGGGGCCACGGTGATCCGAAGTTGGTTGAACACCTCGCGAGTTCTTCGTGCATCGTATTGGTTGTTATTCTCGATGTCGCGAAACAGCGCATTGGCCGCACGCTCTGGCTGAGGTTTGGCGATGTTCAATTCGAGTTGCGAAGCAAGTTCGTGCAAAAGTCTCTTAACAGGCTCGCTCGCTATTTGGTTTCTGTCGATCAATTCTTGAAACGCGATCGAAGCCAACCAAGCAGTTTGTTTCGCCGTCCAATAATCATGCGTTTGATGTTCGCGGGACGTTAACAAGGCTCTGAGCCAATTTCGTACTTCTTCGGCAGAAATCAAATACGGAACGTTGTTGCCAGAGTTGGTCTGGGCGTTCGGAGAATTGAGGAAGGTTAATGCTTGCAGGCGATCGCCAAAGGGCTTGGCATTGAATACTTGTGTGAGCTCGGCTTGCGATATCCCTGTTCTTTCGGCGTCGCGTCCAAGTTCAGGAGTACTGGCCAGCCACCACGCGTGCGGAAATGGACGACCTGGAATGCGTCCAGGCATCGATACTCGAGAGCTGGGCATGAACAATTCGTGATGGCACGCGTTACAATCAAACAGGGCATAGTCACCCCATAGATTTTCGCGAGACGCAGCATCACGCAACATTTCTTTGATTACGCGCTGAGCTACCTGGGCACCCAACATGCTGCTGCGAGTGCGCGAGAACGAATGAGCTAGAGAGGTTTGTTGCGCCGGCGCAGCGAATTGTTTTCCAAAATTTGCTGCAAAGTACTGATCCTGCAATTCAAATCGCCGAGGGATAGGTTGGCCATCGACAACTGGCCAGAGTTTCTCGCGAGTTGTTTTCCAATGCGCGGGCATCGCGTCGATAAATGTTTGCAACTCGACGGGTGGAAGTGGAGGATGGCCTGCGGCATACATTGCATGTGTGACAAAGCGGTTTTGGTCGATATCCCCGATATGGCAGCTATAGCAAACTTCAGCACATTCACTGGGAGACCGCAAATCGTTCATGCCAAGAGCTTTCTTCTCGGCTGGAGTTTTTATACGCCACGAAACTTGCTGATGGTTCTCAATGCGTGCCCATTCGCTGGCAGGACCATGACAACTCTCGCATTGAATCCCGAACTGCAAAATCGTTTCGCTGGGAGGCCGTACATGATGGTCGACTCCTGCGTGGCATGTCAGGCATTGAGAAACGAACTCGGGTCCCTGAGGGTTCCAGCCTAGTTTCTCGCATATTCTACGGGTCAGCTCGTTATTCTGAGGCTTTACGATGTCGTAGGCTAATGCATGTTTGTCTAGGGTCAACCATTCTTTGGCTTCGACCATGCGAACAAAATTGGTAATTCCCAAGCGTTGATGAATCGGGCTGGGGTGGCTATGACACGCGGCACATTCCTTGACACCAATCTTGGTCTTGGTTTGTGCCTGAACGGAGTGCGGCACTGCGGCGGACTGCCGAGTGTCTCTGGTAAGAGGCGCCGATGTTGGACGATGCGATTGAAGTGTGTCTTGTGACTGAGGGGCAAATTTGGATGCATCTTGGCCGCACAAGCTGCACCAAACTCTCGGCCAGCCGGTGACCAACACGATGACCACCAAGTATACAGCCGAGTTTAAATCCGCTTTCAATGCAATAGGTTTGTGCAATTCACAACCTCAATTTCTCCAATTCCCGCCTAGTTGTTTCAACCGCTTGTCGCCACTTCTGCAAGTCGAGTGATCGTCCTTGCGAGTCCTGTCGAGGAAAATTACTGGATTGGCTGCCTGCTCGATAAAGTAAGCCTTCACGCAATGTTTTCAACGATTCGTTTAAGGGTGAAGCAACGGGAGAACTGGCCGACCAAACCGCAGAGTATGTTCGGCAAGCCATTTCCCACTCAACTATGTTCTGATCAGCCTCGACTAATTGAAGTGCGATCTTAGCTTGGCTGCGCGAATTCCATGTTTCCAAAGTATCACTAAATCGAGAAACTTCCAACACTTGCAGGGATTGCGCCAGTGCCCGTGCTTGCTTTGCCACTTCATGGCGGCTGACTTGGTCCGAGCGAAATCCCAACTCCAGCAAGCTGCCATGATAGCTGGCGAGCTGGTCGCCAATATTATGGTTCAGAGCATCTTTACACGCCATCAAAGTCGACTCGATACCTCCATAATTCCATCGTCGAGGAGTCGGAGGGCTAAGTGGAGTCAGTCGCGAGCTGTCGAGGATTGGATTTTTTGCTGGAGGTTGAACCAAGTCAGCAGTCAAATTTGGCGCGGCAGGTTTCAATGTTTGGTGACAATTTGAGCATTGAAACATAGACAACTCGGGCCAAACGCCCTCTGCATGTGATTGCTCTGCTCGAGCGATAGTGAGTTCGAGTTCTGCTTGAGCAACAGCGAATTGGCCCGCTAGCCACAACTTTGCGCGTTGGTCGGGTGTGTTTTCATTGGATTCGCGCCAGTGTTTTGGAAGTGCCTCATGGTAAGCCGCGAATTCGAAGTTCAGCGTTGGATGACCTGCTGCAATCAGATCGTGGTTCATATCGCGGTCAGCAGCTCCGACATGACATTTTGCACACTGCTTAGCCCTCTGCAGCAATGGTTTTAGATCGATAAACCCGTTATTACTCAACTGGTTAGAGTCGGAACGGCCAACTTTTTGAAAGCTCGTGCGAAAATGGTCGCGATACCATGCTGGCGCTGGTCCATGACAGGCTTCACACCCGACCCCCTCGGAAACTTCGGGGGTTAAAGGCGAATGGTGGTTGTTGGCAACTGAGAATTCCAGCTTGGTGGTGTTGTGGCATGCTAGGCAATTGTCAAAAGCAGCCTTATTGACGAGCTGCGAATCGCGAACGATTTGGAGTTTTTCGAGGATTTCCAGCGACTTATCTGAACATAGCGTACGCCAAGAGCTCGCGTGCGGATCTTGCTCCATCCAGACCAAATACTCCGATCCGCGCTGTGCCTCAGCTTTCTTAACGCCGGGAAGTGGCCCCCCATGGCAGCTCGCCGCAGAACAACTTACCGAACCGAGAAAGACCTTATTTGCAGAAAAATCGTGCAACGCTTGGCCTGGCGGTCCAGACGAACCCGATAACAATTCGAGTTTAGCATCATCTGCGCAAAGGGTTGTTACCGATTGCTGGCCAGCAATTATAATCCACATCAAGAGGCACAATGCGCGTTGCAACGAAACTGCCATAATACAGACCTGGATGAGGCCGATTCACAAGTAACTGGGAGTGGGCGATTTGGCCATGCAGAACTCCGGCATAAGCCGATTGGCGCCACGACTGGGGTTATATCATAAAGGTCGAGAGATCTTTAGTTGTAACCTCAGCGCCCCGACGGAGATCGGTAGGCAGCGCATGGGCGAACCAGCTCCTCCAACTCTTATAACCGCATCAGGCAGGACCAGGTTAATCGTCGCCGATATTGAAGTTCGTGCGTTTCCTCGCGAATTGGCGTTGATTGAACTGGAGGCCAGCGGATCCGTCCGTATTTCCAACAAACATACGACAACTCCTTTCGAAATCATCGGTCACAATGTACTAAATCCTTCACAGAGCCAGTCGCTTGCGGTCTTAAAGCCAGTTGTGCTCCTGTTGCCAGCGGAATATTCGCTGGAAATATCCAAACCGCATAATTTGCCCAACACCACTGCTGAAGACGATGACAACTCGTTGGCCAGAACGCGGCTGAGACGTCCCGATGAAAACCTTCGCCCACAAGCCGAGGTCCAACGACAGCCGAGCAGCTCCCTGAACATGCAAACCTTGGCGCGTGCTCCGTTGTCCTCGATGAGCAGTTGGAAGTCCGATTCGATCAGCAAACAAGGGATCCAAGTCGACGTCTTCTTGGATTGGCTAGATCGGGTGATGATTGCTTTACAAAGGCCAGTTACTCACCCTAATTTTTTTTCCGGTATTGCGGAAGCGGCATCCAGAATCGTTGGACTCGATCGCGCCGAGATCATATTGTGGAATGGCCAGCAGTGGAACCGCAATCCAGCTTATTCCTACGTTTCCGATCGGCTTGATAGTGGGATGCTGTCAGCCCCATCCAGGACAATGCTCGACCTAGCACTGCAACGAACGGAAATTGTCGTTTATCCTGACTCATTGCGAGCCAGCCAAGTAGGCGAAGCCGAAAGTCTGCGGGGCTTGGTATCCGCGATCGCTTGTCCTATCTTAGGTGAAAATGGTGAGACCGTTGGCGTTTTCTACGGCGATCGCGCGCTGCAAGCAGCCGGCGGTCAAGAGCACGTTTCGAACGTGGAAGAAAAGTTGGTTGAGATCTTGGTCACCGCGATCGCTCAGGGAATGGTGCGCGCTAAACGGGAACAGTTGGTGGCGACATACCAACAGTTCTTTTCTACTAAAGTAACCGATGCAATCCGTCGCGATCCCAAATTGCTTGAAGGTGAAGACTGCGAGGTTTCGGTACTTTTTTGTGATATTCGTGGCTTCAGCCGAGTTACCGATCAGATCGGACCTGCCGCTGCCATGCGCTGGGTACACGATACGCTCAGCGAGCTTTCAGTTCACGTGCTGGAATCCGACGGTGTGTTGGTAGATTTCGTGGGCGACGAACTGCTGAGCATGTGGGGCGCACCGGATCGATCTCCCGACCACGCTTTTCGAGCGGCGTTTGCGGCCAGGAAAATGATGAACCTGCGAACTGCCCTCAGTGCTCGTTGGAGAGAATTGATTCCCGGCGGAGTCGATTTTGGTATCGGCATTTGTACAGGCCTGGCCCGCGTTGGTAATACTGGCTCGAGCCAAAAATTCAAGTATGGACCGATGGGACGTACCGTAAACCTCGGCAGTCGCATCCAAGGTCTGACCAAGCAATGGAAGGTTCGCACTCTCATCGACGGCCCGACGGAACGCCTGTTGCCCCCGGACATGCTGCGTCGAAGAATTTGTCGAGCGCGCGTAATCGGTATGGATGGTGATATTGATTTGTACGAGCTATTTGCGGACGATGATGAGCAATCCCAAGAACTAAAACGCGATTACGAAACAGCTCTGAGTTTGTTCGAAGCAGGTGAGCATCGCCAAGCCACACGCGCGTTCGGCGACCTCGCTCAGCGGTATCCCAAAGATGGTCCGTCATTACAAATGCTTGTCCGTGCGGTTAAGCAATTGGCCGAACCGTCCAACGATTTCGAATCAGTTTGGATCGCCACAGAAAAGTAGACTCATTTCAATTCAGCTTGTTCAAATTCGCTATTCTTTATCGTAAGGACCAATTCTGTACCTGAGCGGCAAAAATAGTGGCCATTAAAAAACGCCTGCATCGTTCCCAGTAACGCCATCTAATTCAATCGAGTAGACCGTGCTGTTGGTAAAACCCATTCGTTACCATTTACCGTGGATTTGCCTAGCAATAGCACTGATCCTGGTCAGCTTTGGCTGGCATTACCAAGCCTCAATTGCGGCTGGGCGCTGGGTCGGTGGAAGCTCACTAGCTGGGCTTACTGTCGGTTCGTTGGCAGCCAGTATCATCTTGATTGAGATCCTACTTTGGCCGCGTAAGCGACTGCGACGCTATCGATTGGGCCGGACAAAAGTATGGATGTCCGCGCATTTATGGCTCGGATTGGCTACCGGTCCATTGGCATTAATACATTCTGGCTATCACTTGGGCGGTATGTTATCGACGACGTTAATGGCGCTCTTAGCCCTGGTGCTGATCAGTGGAATATACGGCTGGGTTGCCCAGACGTTGATACCTAAATGGATGCTCGTCAACCTGCCTGCTGAAACCATCGCTTCGCAAATCGACCACGTCTCGCGACAGTCGGTTCAGGACGCGCGCACCATGTTGACGGTCGCTTGTGGAGTATCTCCATCCGAAGCTCGCGATATTCTGCTGGATCGCTGGAATACCTTGGGACCTGAAGACGGGTCAGGCTCCACCATTGTCATCGGTGCAGTAAATCAGCGTGGTAGCCTGCGCGGGCGAACGCTGGTGACAACGCAGGTACAAGTCGAACCTCAAGATCATGCAACCATTTGGCAACAGTACTCCAGCGTTGTTGAGCCATTTCTGTTAGGCGAGCAACTTGCGCAAAACTCGCTAGGGGAAAGTAGTCGGTCGGCTCAATGGTTCACTATGTTCCGTTCGTCCTGTTCGCCCAGCGCCGAAATAGTCATTGATCGACTTGAAGACTTGTGCAACCAGCGCCGTCAGTTCAACACTCAGCGACGAGCGAACGGTTGGTTGCATGGCTGGATTGCATTCCACGCTGGAATTTCAGTCTTATTGGCAACTTTATTAATTGCGCACATCATTTTGGCAATTCGATTCTGGTAGGAGTGTGTGCTAAAGTGATTGAAAGCGGCAGAGATCGTTCGCGGCGTATCGATGCAGATTATCATCGACATGTAGATTGGCCCGTACAACAAAAGAGGTACTTTGGTCTCGCAGCCCTATTCGTTGGCTTAACCTTGTCTGCTTGGGTTGTGTTTGCCTCGATCTCCTCTCGCAATTCTTCGGTCGTCAATACCGGAGACTTATCACTCGCGCACGCCAGATTGTTTGGCGCAGATTGTGAACAATGTCATTCGCCCAACGTACCTATTCGAACTGATGCCGTGTGGGGAACGAACCCGCATCATATTCAACTCAATAATCAGAAATGTGATAGTTGCCATGCATCTGCTGGACACTTCGCGCAGCATATGAACCCCGATGTCCTTGAGCGTATGAGTTGCAGTGACTGTCACCGTGAACATCTTGGTAACGACCACGCGTTGATTCAGGAGCACGACCAACAATGTGTGCGTTGTCATAAGGATTTGGCGAAGGTTGCTAAAGTAGCTGGCCATCGACAGGACGCGCATAGTTTTTCAGCACAGCAGGGACATCCTGAGTTCCGCTCGCTGGCTCAAGATCCTGGTACGATCAAATTTAATCACGCACAACATCTGCTACCGGGTCAAACGCTGGTCGCAGGCGACAAAGCGGCGATGACAGCCAACCGCCTGCCTACCTCTTTCCGCTCGCGTTACCAGTCCACTGCCGACGGGTTAGTGCAGTTGAATTGTCAGGACTGCCATGAACCCGACTCACATAACTCCAATCGCCTGATTGGATTATCTCAAGGCAGTATCGACACTACCGAGGAGGCTAGTCGCAGATCCCAGTCGACTCATCGATTCTTTCAGCCACTCCGTTTTGATGATCATTGTGCCGCCTGCCATCAGTTACCGGAGAAAGTACAGCACGGTTTAAATCGCACAGAAACGCTCGACCAAATCGAGCGTGCAGCCGCCGATTTCATCGTCAATCAATCGAGAACGGTTGACTTGAAGCAGGCCACTGCAGCACGAGCCCAACGAGTCGTCGAAGTATTTGGCGATGGACAAATGTGCAACAAATGCCATGAACTCGAAGAACCCAAAGCAGATCATATAGTCAAGCCAAGTCGCATTCCAATCCGCTGGTTTCACGGTGCCAAATTTGATCACGGGTCGCACGCCCAAGTATCTTGCCAAACATGCCACGCCCAAGCTTTTGTAGACCCCGTGGAGATGTCCGTCGCGAACGGAAGAACATCAAAACAAGTAATGATTGGCGGATGGGCGCTCTGCGCTAAATGCCACATTAGTGAACCGTCGCAATTAGAAGGTCTATCACAGGCCGAGTTAGCAGTCACCACGAGTGGAAGCTGTATTGCCTGTCATCGGTTTCATGCTGACGCACGCAAACCTGCGGAGGCCGATCGAAGATGAATGGTGATTGTCCGCGACCACATCGCAGCGATTTGCGTTCGGCCGCAGCAGGTGACTTGCCTGAATCGCGCGACACTGAACGAGCGCTCGCTATTTGTAGGCTTTTGTTGATGATATGCCTGTGGTCCGTGGTGGTATTTGCTGCTGAAGCTCAGGCGCAGCAGACGCAATCCAATCTTACGAAAGCGATTCACCCCGTTGAGTTCAAAGGTAGTATCTCAAGTTGCTTCACTGCCACCTGTCATGGATCGAGTTCTGCAGATGGACCTGCCTGGTCGCGTTCAGCGCTCGTTTGGCTGAATGATGATCCGCACGCCAACGCTTTTGCGACTCTGCATAGTAAGTGGTCCGCAGAGATCGTCAGGAAATTGACTGGCGCAAGGCTAACGTCCGCTGACAAAAATGCGTACGACAAGTACTTGAACGACAACTGCCTTTCCTGTCATGCATCGGCTGGACAAGCGAAGGGCCAGCGAGTTTTGGGAGTAACCTGCCAAGCTTGCCACGGACCTACATCGGCATGGGATGAATCACATTGGAAGAGTGGCATCGTTGCTTCCAGTGAGCCGGGCTCAGCAGCAAATGCTCGAATAAAACTGAGCGATCTCAAGACTCGAATCAGTACCTGTATCGACTGTCACATCGGACGAATTGCCGCTGGTGTAGAAAAGCGAGAAGTGAACCACGACCTCATTGCAGCAGGTCATCCACCACTGCAGTTTGAGTTTGCATCACACTGGCAGCGAATGCCCGCTCATTGGGATAATGCACGTGACGAGCATCGATATGGCGAGTCGGCACAACTGGTAAATTGGCAAGCTGGCGTTGTGCTCAGCGCTGCGGCTCGCGTGCAACTTTTGGCAAGCCGGCTAAGCCAAACCACGCTTGATCCCTCGATTTCAAAATCTGCGTTTGCGAAATCCTCGTTCGCGAATCCAGTAAATTCGAATCCAGCGAGTATTCTTGCAAATTGGCCTGAATTGGCTGAATTCAATTGTTACGACTGCCATCACAATTTACAGCCCAGCGGTTGGAGATCTGCAGGACCGGCTGCCGGAGGCGTTAAAGTTCGCTGGAATAGCTGGAGTCGTGAGTCTTTGTCGCTGTTAGTTGACAGTGTCCCCGTCGGTGAGCGAACACAGATTATGCAAGTGATACAACACGTCAACGAGCTCTCGATCGCCGTTGAGAGCAGTTCATTCAATCCGACAGAAGTGCTGAGTCAGGCAAGTCGCGTGGGCAATGATTTAGAGCTTTTGTATCGACCGCTCGTAGAACAAAAACTACAACATCTCGATCGTTCGCGGCTCATCAAGAATTGGCTAGAAAGAAAAAGCGGAGCAGCAAATTGGGATGCAGCTCGTAATTGGTTTTGGGCAGTGGGGGCAGCCAGCAAGACGTTGCATTTAGAGGAAGTCTCTCGAGAATTGAGCAAACTCGAACGAGATGTGTTAAATGCTAGTCACGATATTGACCTTGATTCTCATGCTTCCGCGAATGGATCTCGCATGACCAGTCCAAGTGGATTTAGTCCGCAAGCTTTTGAGTTGGGGCGCCTTCGATTGCTCGAGTTTTTCTCGCAGGAGAGTCAACGATGACTTTTTCGACCGATGCAAAAATCGGCACTCGCGTGGCGATGATGCTCAAGAGCATCCAAACTGCGAAGGGGTTTTTGTCGGACGCTGACTTGTACGGCGTTGCCCAGCGACTGGACCAACCGCTACATAAGATCGAAGAAGTTGTGAGTTTCTACCCACACTTCCGCCGCACACCGCCGGTGAAATGCCGCATCGATATTTGTCGGGATATGGCCTGTCGCCTGCGAGGGTCGAAGGGGATCGTGGCTGCGGCGAGAAGATTTGCTGATTCTAACCCAGCTCAGATCGAGGTCCACGAAACGTCATGTCTAGGGCGATGTGATCGTGCACCGGCAGCGATGATCAATGATCAATTGTTAGTAAATCGAACTGCAGACGAAATCGTTCAGTATATTCAAGCGTGTGCAAGTGATCAGCGAGTCAAATACGATTCTGATCGTGAAACTGCCAGCTTGTTCGCGGCCCGAGCACAAATCGATGTCTACGGTGGTTCCCCCAAATACCGTGCTGTCGCTGAGTATGTTCAGCGTCCTGCACCCGAAACGGTCATCCAAGCGTTGCACACCGCTGGTTTGTTGGGAATGGGAGGCGCCGGCGGCCGAACTTACTTGAAGTGGAATGACGTCTTTGAAGCTGCTGGAGATCCAAAATATGTACTCTGCAACGGCGATGAAAGTGGGCCTGGTACGTTCAAAGATCGAGACTTGCTGTTGGCTATGCCCCATTTAGTCTTGGAGGGAATGATCATCGCCGGACTGGTTGTGGGAGCGACACAAGGTTTCGTTTATATTCGGCACGAGTATCACGAACAAATTGAGGCGGTGCGCAAGGCCATCGAGAATGCAGAAGCCTGCGGAGCATGTGGAGCTAACATCTTTGGTAGTGGACGTGCGTTTTTTATCGAAGTATTTGTCAGCCCAGGTGGTTACATCTGTGGAGAGCAAACTGCGCTAGTCGAGGCCATCGAAGGTAAACGTGCCGAGCCACGCAATCGACCTCCTGAACTGCAAACTAACGGACTGTACGATCAACCTACGCTATTGAATAATGTCGAAACACTTGCGTGGGTCCCTGCGATTCTGTTGCGCGAGCCAACTGCCGAAATGCTCGCACTGGAACAAAACGAACTCAGCTCCACGCTCGAAAGTAAATCGCTTTCCCCTGATCTCCAAGCGACGGGCGCCCGACACACGCGATCAATATCAACGTTGGGGATCTGGTACAAACGATCCGGACAGGGATCTGGCGGCAGTAGACTGTTTTCGGTCAGTGGTGACGTGCATCGACCCGGCGTTTATGAAGTTCCTTGCGGCATAACCTTGGGCGCACTCATCGACGACTACTGTGGAGGTATGCAAGCTGGTCAGCGGTTGCGTGCGGTTGCACTCAGCGGTCCTTCAGGAGGATTCTTGCCCGCAATACTCCCTCGTGGAGCCCTTTCATCAGCGACGGCGACGATTCCGATCAATGCCACGAGCGGCGAAATCGACGTTCGCAATTTACCATTGGACGTTCCTGCCAGTCGAAAACTAGGTTTTATGTTGGGTGGCGGTATTGTGGTCTACGGTAATTCTGCAGATATGCTTGACCAAGCCATCGCATGCAGCCGTTTCTTTCAATCGGAGTCCTGCGGAAAATGTGTACCTTGTCGGCTGGGGTCACAAAAGATCCTCGACCTTGCGGAATCGCTGGCAATGTCACAGCGAATCGACGCCGATCCTATGTATGCTTTGGTTGAGGAACTGGGGCGCACGATGGTGGTAACCAGTATTTGTGGTTTAGGGCAAGTGGCCTCTAATCCATTGCGATCATATTTGCGGTACTTCCTTGACTCGGGCACTAGGTCGTTCTAAGAGGATCACATCATGAGTATCGGGAACGACGGAGTGGATTTGGTAGCGCAGTATGTGAACACTCAGGAGGAGGCACTCTTTGCCAGGAATATTGGTGGACAACTAATTCGAGTTGTCGACGTAACCACTGAGGACTTCCAGCGAGACGTGAGCTTGACGATCGACGGCCAACAGGTCGTAGTGAAGAAAGCGGTACCGCAATTGGATGCTCAAGGGATCATTGTCCGTGACCAAAACGGGCAACCACTTCCTCGACCGACAACGATTTTTGATGCCGCCTCGCAGTTGTTTGTGCGTAGTCCGTCGGACAGGAATCCAATTCCAACTCTTTGCCACCGCGAACACTTAAAACCGGTAGGAGTTTGCAGAGTGTGTATGGTTGAGGCCGCTGAGATCGACCCGTTGCGAGGTCGTGCCAAGCGTGCATTGGTGCCATCGTGCACTTATCGGGTCTCGGAAGGGATGGTGGTCAACACATCCGCAAGCCAATCTGATCCTGCAGCAGCTCGGCGCATCGTCGATGCAGTACGTGTATTAGTAGAATTGCTGGCCACCGAACACCTCAGCAGCGAACAACTGCAACAACTTGCTGGGGGCGAAGGTGCTCTCGAACATAACGAGTTGAAAGAACTTGTTTCACGTTTCCAAGTCGAACAAGGAAGATTCCGGCCAAGTAGATTGGCTGGCTTGCGTGGTCAGGATCATTCCTCTGAGATGATCTCGGTCAACCACGATGCGTGCATCCTCTGCCGACGCTGCGAACGGGCCTGTGCGGACGTCAAGCACAATGAGGTTATCGGTCGTTCTGGAAAGGGGTATGCGTCTCAAATCGCTTTCGATTTGAATTCACCCATGTTGGAAAGTTCCTGTGTCTCCTGCGGTGAATGCGCCATTTCGTGTCCCACGGATGCCCTGACGTTTCGACCGGAAGTTGTGGCCCGGCAGGTATCGAAGCTGGAGGAACTGGTGCGTGACGAGGGGACCGGTGAGGGACAGATCCTTACTGCCGAAGATATGGCGTCGATTCCCATTTTTGCGGAAATCCCTTTCAAATTCCTGCAATTCAACGGCGGTGCTTGTGTTCGACGGGTACTCCAGCCGGGCGAAATACTCTGCCGTGAAGGGGATTATGGCTCAACGGCTTTCTTGATCCAACGTGGCAAGTTCGAGGTTTTTCTCAAATCGACGCGCAGTAGCGTTAAGACCAAGCGCGCCAAAGGCATCCTGGGACGTTTGGGGGCCTTAACCACTTTTTTCTCAGCCACTGAGAGCGTGGCAGGAAAACGCAAGGACGCAAGCGCCGTGCTCAGTGGCGGGGGACGATTGTTTCGTACAGCCGAAGATGTCATTTTGGGTGAAATGACTTGTATGAACCGCTACCCTCGCTCTGCCACCGTCGTGGCCGTCGAGGAATCCGAGGTAATTGAAATCCGACGCAATGTGTTGTATATGCTACAACGCAATCGAGCCAGTCGCGAAATTCTTGATCGCGTGTACCGACAACGCGCGTTGAACTCCCAATTAGAGAACATGGCCTTGTTCCAAATTCTCGATGAAGAGGGACGTAGTACAGCCGCTCGATTACTCGCTCAGCGAGCTGATCTGTTGCGCATTGAACCAGGACAAATGATCTTCGAAGAAGGTGATACTGGAACTGATGTTTTCTTAGTTCGCTTAGGCTACGTTAAAGTTTCGACCAAATTCGGCGCGGGTGAACAGGTTTTAAATTATGTCGGTCCCGGGGGCTTCTTTGGAGAAATTGGAGCGCTCTCAGCTCTCGGCGAGGAACTGACAACTCAACTATCTGCTGCGGGATATCAACCTGGAGTCAGGACCGCCAACTGCAGCGCATTGGACCACGTGGAACTGGTACGTATTCAAGCGAACGACTTGCGGCAACTGCTGCAAGAATACCCGTCGTTGCGGAACAGTTTGATCGAACGAGCCAATGAATTACTGCGACTGGACGTGGAACGCAAACAGCGCATTGATGCCACAACGAGCGGATTTTTAGAGCAAGGACTTTTTAATGCTCAGAGCCTGTTAGTACTGGATTTGGAGGCTTGTACGCGATGCGACGAATGCACACGCGCTTGTGCCGATACCCACGAAGGTGTCACACGATTGATCCGTGAGGGGCTGCGTTTTGATCGCTTTCTAGTTGCCAGCAGTTGTCGTTCGTGTTTGGACCCGTATTGCTTGGTGGGCTGTCCAGTTGACGCCATACACCGCGAAGGATCGATGGAGATACGTATTGAGGACCATTGTATCGGATGTGGCCTGTGCGCGAGCAACTGTCCATATGGAAACATCAATATGCATGGCCATGTAGTATCCAGTCTGCAGCAAGATGGTCGTAAAGTTGCCGTCATTCAGCAAAAAGCGACTACTTGCGATCTATGTCGCGATGCGGGAGGAACGCCCAGTTGTGTTTATGCTTGTCCACACGACGCAGCCTTTCGCATGTCGGGACAGCAATTACGTAAATTGACTGAAATATCAGCACCCGTCGTTGATCGAACTCTTGCGAGATAATACGTCGCTCACATTCTTTCATGCATGCGGGCTAAATCACCTACTCATGAGACGGAGAACTGGGAGTTGGATCGCTGCATGAGCTGACGAGCGATTGTTGAGGATTCGCATTTACGTTGAATTCGTTAATGCAGTGGCAAAAAAACTCGCATTGCTTCCAATTGGACGGTTTGAAGCTTTACGTGTACAGCCGGCTGGAACTGAAAGGCTAGGCGATTGGGACAAGCTCGCGGGCATTAACAGTTTGACTGGCTGCTGATCATGGAGCATTGTGAGCTTGGTTTGGCTAAAATCTGACAAGGCTTGTGGGTTAAAAAGCGACTTGATTAAGAGAGATTAGAACAACGATGCGCAATTTGTT
>CAZVBC010000028.1:0-30152 GCA_964625155.1 uncultured Pirellulaceae bacterium | reverse complement strand
GTTCTTGTTTGATCTGATTCCGTTCTTCGCTTAACAACCGAGCTTGCTCTTGCAGTTGTTTTTCTTCCGACTTGGTTAGCTCCAATTGCAACGGCAAGAGTTCCGTTTCTGCCTCGTGAACTCGTTGTTCCAGTTCCATTGTCTGGACTTGTTCCAGCAGCGCCGATTTGGCTGCCGTGAGAGCCCATTGAGTCGCCTCGCGTAAAACGGGATTTTCTAAACTGTCAGGTGTGATAGAAGCAATTTCCCGGTCGATTTGCGCCGATTTCCCGCGAGCATCCGTGATTAATTGCGGCAGATCTTTGCGGCGCTTTTCGCGCGTCTCAATTTGCTCGCTCAGCTTGATTCGCGCCTCGGTGGCAGCCGCTAATTTGGTTTGGCCTGCTTGTACCTCGCGTTGCAAAACATCGAGACTGAAGAAATCATATGCTTCAGCAACTTCAGAACGTAAAGGAACCTCCGTTTTCCTGCGTCGCGCGCCGACCAATTCATTAGGTACGGCGGCGATGCGGCTGGCAAAATCTTTGCGCTGACGTATGGCATCCCCAGCTAACTTGAGATCAGCGATCGCTTTTTGGTATAGCGAAACCAACGACTCCTTGAGTTTGACTTCGAGCTCAACATCTCGTTGAACAGCTTCCAATCGCGCGCCAATTGCCTCAACAGTGACAGTCGATTGCAACGTGGAAGCCGGCCCTTGCACTCGACTATCCGTTTGGTCGGAACTGATTCCCGGACCAGACTGCGCACTGGCCAGCAGATACCAGCCCAAGCTGGCCACTACAAATCCACTAATTAATCTCCAGGTCTTCCCCAATTGCTCACGCTCCATCGTACGCATATCAAACGAGCTTGTACTCCGATCCGTCCCACTATGTTAGCAGACTATCGATGGAATTCACAAATGTACCAACGATCGCACATCTATTGACACTACGCAATCGTTGGGCAGCCGATTTTCGCAGCAACGCTTCGGCCAATTGGTCGTCGATCACTTCCAACGTTTGTAAAAGCGGGTTTATGTGGCGGCCTCGACCAGCGGTTCCCCGGTCTTCGAGGTAGTCAACCAAACGTCTTCCAATGTTCACAGGGCCAAACGCTGGATCGTTGCCTTCGGGTATGCCCCGAAGTTCACTAACAAGCCCAGCCTCAAGCCAGTCGCTTTCAGGTAGTTCAAGACCTGCGCCTGATGTTCTGGTGCAATCTCTTTCACCGCTTTCAGTTCGGCGATGAGCTTGCCGAAGCATACGAAATCGGGCTTGTAAGTTTGCACCAATGGTTGCTGTTTGTACGTGAGGTGTAACTCCGGCTGCGACACGCAGGGAATGCCACGTAAGGCAAATTCCTTGGTCAGACATTCCTAATATAAGGATTCCAAGAAACCGTAACCCATTTCCCGGTAAACCTCGTAGATGGCTCCATTGATGGCGTAGCACTCTTGCTTGTACAGAATGGTATCGTCGTTTATGGCTGATTCCCTTTTTTTCAACCACGAAAAGCACAAAATACACGAAAAGCAAAAAAGCAGCGTGCGACTGTTTTTTTTATTCTTTCGTGTTTTTTGTGCCGCTCGTGGTTCATGTGACGTCCTCGACCTGCGGAGGCACAAAAGGTCAGATAATGGAGGCGGCGGGAATCGAACCCGCGTCCCGCGATATTTTCATGATGGCCTCTACGTGTGTAGTCGACGGTTTAAATCTCGCCACTTGCGACGCCTATCGACGAAGCTGCGCTCGCGGCCAGCCTGGAGCATTTTTTAACCAACTGTGTGCCAGGCGCGACAATTGGCGATCCGAAATTACGGCTGGCAGTCGAGCGCCTTCGGCGGGCCCTCTCAGCCAGGGCGGCCTATATTAGGCTGCCAGTGCAAGACTATCGTCTGCAGATACTTTTTTAGTCAGCTTTTTACGTGGCCAACTGACCAACCACGACACGCCACCAGCACTTCAGGCTACCCGGTCGAATCCAATTCGCCCCCCTAAATTCTTGCTATCCAAAGTCGATTCTTACCTCGTACACTCCCTCCATTCACAATATATGGCAGTTCGGGAGAGGCGCGAAGATCGTGTTGCAAATTTGATGCCTGAACAATCACCGTCGACAATGCGCGAAATGACAACGAAATCAAACCGTATGGATCGCGCGTTTGGCCACGGCCAAAGAGGCTTCGTGTAGGATTTCGGCGAGCGTGGGATGAGCGTGGCAGCAACGGGCAATATCTTCGCTGCTTGCTCCGAATTCGATCGCGGCGGTTGCTTCAGCAATCAAGTCGCCAGCATGGGCCCCGATGATGTGCACACCAAGCACCCGATCAGTTTGAGCGTGGGCCAAGATTTTGACTCTACCTTGCGATTCACCAATTGCCAGTGCTCGGCCATTGGCACCGTAGGGGCAAACTCCCTTGACGAATTCAATACCGGCTTCCCGCAATTGTTCTTCGGACTTGCCGACGGTCGCGATTTCGGGATGAGTGTAGACGATCGCAGGGATCGCATCGTAATTGACATGGCTTTTCATTCCTGCAATTCGCTCAACACAAACGATGCCTTCTTCACTGGCTTTATGTGCCAACATCGCCCCACCAATCAAGTCACCTACCGCAAAAACACCTTTAACCGGTGTTTGATAATCCTCGTCGACAGGAATGAAGCCACGCCGGTCGGTTTCGATTCCCAGCGATTCCAGCCCCAAATCGAGCGAACAGGGAATTCTGCCGGCAGAAACGAGGACGCGGTCGCACACAATCGGCTCTTGATCTTTGCAGCGCACAACACATTGCTGTCCATTCCAAGACGCTCCCTCCACCCAACTCTTGACTCGAATCTCGATTCCTTGCTTCTCAAAGGTTCGATGTGCCAACTGTGCGATCTCAGTGTCCATTCCGGGCAGAATTCGTTCCATGCCTTCCAGCACCACGACTTGGCTGCCAAGCCGATTCCACACGCTGCCCAGCTCCAGTCCGATGTAACCACCGCCGATAACGACCAAACGCCGAGGCACTTCTTGAAAACTGAGCGCTAAGGTGCTATTACCAAGATGCACTCCATCTTCTTCGACTCCGCGCATCGTGGCTGGGCGACTGCCAGTGGCCAAGATAATATGCCGAGCTCGCAGGGATTGCGGGCCGCTTTCACCTTGGGCCACTACAGTTTCCGGATCAGCCAATTTCCCTCGACCGCAATAGACAGTCACCTTGTTGCGTTTTAGCAGCATGCCGATTCCACCGGTGAGCTGATCGACAATCTTGTCCTTGCGTGCCATCATCGTGGCCAAATCCAGTTCGACTCCACTGGCGACGATACCGTGCGCCGCCAACTGACCACGAGCCTGATAATAGAGGTGACTGGATTCCAGCAGAGCTTTGCTGGGAATACAGCCGACGCGCAAACATGTGCCACCCAGCTTGGCGTGCTCGTCAACACAAGCTGCGTTGAATCCCAATTGAGCTGCCCGAATCGCAGCCACATATCCGGCCGGACCACCCCCAATCACCACTACATCGTGTGCAACAGTCATTTCCACATCTTTATCAAAAGCCCAAGTTCACCATTGGAATCATCGAAACCAAACTTCTAATACTGCCAAGATAACCGCAGAGGCCAGAAAACCAAACACCCGGATCGCAGTCAAATAGTGAATTGGTCAGCGCAACCCTGGGCTGTGGCATTTATCGAGTGCGCCGCAGCATTTGATGTAAAGTGATTTTGCGAGTCAGTGTTTACGAGAACCAGAAGTTGTCAACTTTGACCTTGTGTGACCCGCTGCCAACGGTAACCGATGCCTCGGACGGTTTCGATGTAGCTGCCCAATGGGCCAAGCTTATTGCGCAGCGATTTGATATGTACGTCGATCGTGCGTTCGCCCACTAAACTGTCCACGATGGCGTAGTCGAGCAGGTCGCTACGTGAAAACGCGCGTTCAGGTTCACGCATCAGCGTTTCCAACAAACGAAACTCGGTAGGCGTAAGAGCGATTTCTACCAAGTCATCGGTCACGCGGTAACTGCGTTTATCCAATCGCAGAGAACCGTGTTCCAATACGTCACACGTCGGCTCGCCAGAACCAGTACGACGCAACAACGCTCGTACTCGTTCCATCAGAATTTTGACACTAAATGGTTTAGTTACATAATCGTCGGCCCCCATGGCGAGTCCAACGACCTGGTCAGCCTCTTCGGCTTTTGCAGTCAGCACAATAATTGGCAGCGTAGCAGTAGGCCCGTGAGATCGAATCTCACGACACACTTCTAATCCCGATTTTCCGGGCAGCATCAAATCCAGTACTACTAAGTCCGGACGTTGTTGAAGTGCGATCCGCAATCCTTCGCGTCCATCTTCAACGGCTTGTACTTTGTAGCCTTCGCGTTCCAAATTGTATACCAGCACTTCGGAAATTGACGGTTCGTCTTCGATAACGAGAATTTTGCTGGCCGGCATAATGCGTGACTCTTCTCTTCATTAAGCAACTGGAAGCGAGACAATAAACACGGATCCAACGTTTGGTTGACTATGCGCTCTGACACTGCCTCCCAAAGCGTGCGCCAAATGCTTGACAATACTCAAGCCCAATCCCGTTCCACCCAATTCGCGGCTGCGCGCGCGATCGACTCGATAAAACCGCTCGAAGATACGTGAGAGTTCTTTCTCAGCAATACCGATACCTGTATCACTCACTTTGATGTCTACCAAACCATCGTGCAGGTGCCAACTCACCGATACTTTTCCTCCAGAAGATGTGTACTTGACCGCGTTGTCAACCAAATTGTCCAAGATTTGGGCGAGCGCCTCCTCGTCTGCGAGCACGCACGAGTCTGGTGCGGATTCTGCCATAGTCAAGTTAACTTGTCGACCAAAAGCCAACTGTTCGTGTCGTGCCAAGCAAGCTTGCACCGCATCCAGCACATCGATCGGGTGAATCTCGTATTGTTCTCGGCCACTTTCGATGCGCCCCAAGCTGAGTAAGTCGAGCACCAGCCGATGTAACCGATCGGCGCTTTCCTGAATGCGCCGGACGAACCTGGATCGATGTTCGGCATCATCCAGCGCTCCAGCTAACAGTGTTTCGACGGTTGCTTTGATCGCTGCTAATGGTGTTTTCAACTCGTGCGAGACATTGGCCACGAAGTCTCGCCGCATTCGCTCCAAGTGGCGCAGCGTCGTGACGTCGTGCAGTACCAATACCGCTCCCAAGGGCGAAACGCCGTGCAAACGAGCCGCATGGGCCATCATGACTTTTGGTTCTGGGAAATTCCAAGATATTTCACGGTGACATGGTTCGTCACTATGCAGTGCGGCTTGCACTGCGTCCAGCAATTGCGTGTGGTTGGTCAGTTCACCAATCGGCTTGCCTCGACTCGACTCTGGCAAGTCAAGCATGCGCAGAGCAGCACCGTTGAAAAACCGCGCGCGCTGTTCGCAATCCACCACCAAAACGCCTTCCACCATGCTCGCTAGCACAGCTTGCAATTCCTGATGATCGCGTTCTAAGGTCGAACTAATGCGTTTGGCGATTAGGACGCTCAACAATAATGTGCCAGTCAAGGTCAACCCGACCGCTGACACCACTAAGCCACTCAACCAACGCATGTCCTGTTCGATTTTTCCCAGCGGAAGTGCCACGCGCACAAAACGAACAGGGGGCGTATCCGACTTGCGAGCAAGGTACATCATCGATTGATCCATCGTTTGACTATAACGAGTGGTCTGCCCCATCCCGGAAACTGCTGCTTGCTGGATTTCTGTTCGATCCAAGTGATTGGACATCACCGCTGGCGATTGCATGGAATCCGCCAAAACGGTTCCGTCGTCGGCAATCAATGTAATGCGCAACTCGGCCGCCCTTCCCCATCGGCCAACATGATTTTGCAGCAGACCTGAATCCGGTTGGTTACCAACCATCTCGGCAACCAATTGACTCTTAGCCACTAAACTAAGTTGCACGTTCTTTAAGATACGATCCTTCACCCACACCCATAACAACCAACCCAAGCAAGTTAACCCCAGAGTCATGAGGACGCTGTAGAATCCAAATAGCCTCCAGAATATACTTGGTTTCCACATGTCGGCAGGGCACTGTCAAACTGGTTAGTTATTGAAAATCGGTCACGATATCACCTCGGTCCCGCGTCAAAATCGCAATCAACGTCTGACCATTTATGCTCTGGCTCAGAAAGTGGACCGAACCATCACCAAATAGAAATTGTGCTCCTCCAACGTGGAATGCAAAGATCTCACTGTCATTGGTGCAGTTAAGTAGGCAATTGCCCACGATCGTTGTGGAACCGTTGGTCTTGGTATCGTTCTGATTGCCCTGTCGGTCGGCACCATCAATACTGAAACCCATATTGATATCCGCCCATCCCCATCCGTCTCCAACATAAGGTGTTCCAAGCACAATCCCTGTTTTGGGATTATTAGCCTTCTTACCCATGATGAACAGGCCCGGTCGGCCTGCTCCTTCACCGACAACGGCTGTATTCGATAGGCCATCAATAATAGCCGAAATGCGCACACCCTCCGGTCCGCGGCCCATTGCTCCAAGCACCTCTCGAGTGCCGAGTGATGGCAACCCTGAAACAATGAACGCTGAATTACGAACCGCATTCACCGTACCGTAGTCGGCATAACCCCATATGGGCCGATCGCTCCTCAGTCCGCTGGTTATCGCTTGGTACAGGGCGCCGGTTGGTAATTCACGAGACGAGGGTGCCGAAGGGCAGGTCATGGTAGGTAGTTTGGCCGTAGTCAACGGGTCATTTACGGGAGCATACCAGGGCAATCCGTGTTGATATGCTGCGTGCACATTGCCCTGCTCGATGAAAGGCAGGATCATCGATACCCAAGATTGCTGAAAGATCGTTGGTGCTGTCAGCGATATGCGGCTCGGTGGAAATTGTCGATGCGTGTTTTCGTAGTTGTGAAGCGCTAAACCAAGTTGTCGGACATTATTGCTACATTGCACTCTCCTGGCTGCCTCGCGCGCCGATTGAACTGCAGGCAGCAGCAAACCTACCAGAACTCCGATGATCGCGATCACGACCAGCAATTCGACCAACGTAAACGCTGCTCGCCGATTATCCCCATTCATACACTTCATGCCATGCGCCTCCTAAATGTGGTTTTAATAGCTCATCCCGATCAGGAATATTGCTAGCATTTTAGGAGTCGAATTAGAAGATTCTGTTAAGACTGCGTTAAGGGTTGCTTAATCCTGTGTGGGTGGTCCGACAAATAGGATTGGCAGTAAGGCGAATCTTCGCAATGAATGAATCGGCTGTTCTTTTCGATTCAACGCCGTGATAGTACACGGCGGAATAAGCTGTGCAGACGCAGCAGGATCAAGCAGCAGCTTTTATCTTTGATTCGGTGAGCACAACTCGCTTGAGACTTGTACCGGGTTGTGAACAGGCGAAAATTGCGGAAGATCCGTGAGTGATGTGATGAATCCACTGGCCAATCGGACTTGCCTGAATACAGTGGGGATCCATCGCTCCATCGGCAATAATCAGATCACATGAGCCTACTTTTTGAGCCGCGCGAGCGATTGAGCTGTTAATCTCACCGGGAATCAAAGTCGCTTTGAACCCAAGCTGCATTGCTTGCTGATGCGCCTGCTTGAGCGTCAAGTGCTGTGATTGGTCGGTTGCCGATTCAAACCGATCCAAACCAATATAGCGCAGTTGCGTACATCCCTCAGGGAAATGAACGAGGCGAGCGATTCGGCGCATCCGCTCCCCACGGCCAATTCCCAACTCCATAACCGAGCTGATCGGCGTCGCGATTAGATGTCGGTACAGTTCCCGGTCCGATGCAGGTTTGGCGATTCGTTCCCAGTAGAACCGTTGCAACCAATTCAGCCGGACCATAGCTGTACAAAACCTTTTCGGGTTAAACGAAAGTGACCGCGCAGCTTCCCTGCCGCTTGGCCAGCTTCCTGCCTTCCTTCCCGAACGCTATGTTTCCAGACGATCGGGTTGTTCTTCACGGCACATCCTGCGCCGCAGGAACTGTTGAGGGTAACCAGCAGGCGAATCCTTCGCCCTTAAGCAATCCCTGCTCACCGGTGTTTCCCTGCGTTTGGTCGATTGACTCGTGAAAGTCGGTATCGCCCGGAGAATTAGTTCGGCAGGAAGTACACACAGACTGGAGTGCATTTTTGGTAATGGCAAAACTTGCGCATTTTGTATGACTTTTCTCAAAGTGTTTACCCAAGCCTGAGTTGTAAAGATGACCTATCTTTGCCAGGCAGATTTTTTTGTGCAGATGAAACATCAATGGCAGAAAAACGCATTAGTCCATGACCGTAGACGTTTAACGTATCGCTGAGAGCGAGAAAATGAGCGCACTCGACAGACAATCGTCCTGGAAAACACTTCAATTGCGAGTTGAAGTGTGTGAACCGCGATTGGTGCTTTCAGCACAAGTCTTATTCGACGTACTTGGCGATCAAGCTATTCAAATACAGCATCCGCTGGATCATGTGCCGTACGGTCCGCTACCGCAGCCCACTATACCAATTGCGCCAGCACTTCATGAAGCTCATGCACAATCTGGCTGGAATACGGCACAACAAGAATTCGGACTGCGAGGTTCCGGTCAAACTGTCGCCGTTATCGACAGCGGTATTGCCTGGGACCACGTCGCCTTGGGCAAAGGACTTGGGCCGGGATATCGAGTCGTAGGTGGTTGGGACTTCGCGGAAAATGATGCTAGACCCTATGACGATGGACCAATTGGATTTCACGGAACTCACGTTGCAGGTATCATCGGCTCGGCCGATTCCAAACACTCAGGCGTTGCCTCAGAAGTTGATCTAGTTGCCCTGCGTGTCTTTAATGATACTGGTAAAGGTCAGCTCGAGTGGGTCGAGCGTGCTCTGCAGTGGGTACACAACAATCGTAACACGTTTGAAAATCCAATAACTACCGTCAACCTCTCGCTGGGGACGTCCTGGAATTCGGATAACATTCCGAATTGGGGCATGTTGGAGGACGAACTTCGGCAGTTATATAACGATGGCATCGTGGTTACCGCCTCCGCCGGCAACTCATTCAAATCGTTTAATGTTCCCGGTTTGAGTTATCCAGCCAACAGCCAATTTGTGCTGCCAGTTGCCAGTGTCGATGATAATGGACAATTAAGTGATTTCAGCCAACGTCACGAGCGCGTGCTCGCCGCGCCGGGCCGCAACATAATCTCAACAGTACCTGATCACGTTCTGGGACGCGACGGCAAAATTGATGACTTCTCGACAGCCTCTGGGACCAGTATGGCATCACCGTATGTCGCCGGCGCGTCCGTACTTGTTCGAGAAGCGATGCAAATGGTCAGTTTCGCTCAGATCAATGCCCAAACGATTATTGACCACTTGCACAATACTGCCGATACAATTTTTGATTCCATCACCAAGGCTTCCTACGACCGACTGAATATTCAAAAAGCCATTGATGCGCTCATTCCCGATGACGCAGTAGGTGACGTACTCGCTCGAGCACAGACTCTGTCTTTGAATCAAGCGTCACATACCGGCTGGATCAACCATCTTGGTGACGCCGATAGTTACCGTTTCACCACCGATGCCGCTGGGCAGTTTCACTTGGATGTAAATAGTAAGTGGCTGGATAATTTAAGGTGGAATTTGGCCACAGACGGCCACTCCGTAGCCAGTGGTGATCTAACCGCTCAATCGCTGCAATTAGAGTCAAACCGTACTTACGAATTGCGATTTGCAGCCAACAAGGAGATTGGGCCCTTCGATTTTCAGTGGTCATTCACAGCACAGCCCGCGCCTGTCATTCCATCTCCAGCTCCAGCCCCCACTCCCAATCCAGGTCCCTTACCTGCTCCATCACCAGTCCCAACACCGAGCCCAATGCCACCCGAACCAGCGCTCAGTTTGGGAACTGTCGACTATGTCGAACTGAATGCCTCGCAGGGAAAGGCCTATCAATTTCTGGCTGCTCGAGATGGCACACTGTCTGTACAGTGGAACAACCCAGATATCCAGACAGGTGCGTTGGTCTTGCGAGGACCAAATGGTCAACTGCTCACCGATCGCACGTGGGACGACAATTCATTGAGAGTGGATCTGCAGGTTACCGCTGGTCAACGATTCGAAGTCCAATTGCCGTCAACTGTTACAGGTGACCAGGGGCAATTGGCGATCGCAAATGTTATTTCGGCCAATGGAAAAACGCTCAACGTGAATGGTACTGCTGGAAGTGACACCCTCAAATTCGATTTGCAGCGTTCGGGTGAAATCACCTTCGGTAGCGTACGGTATGTTGCCGCCAGCGGCCAATACACACAAGTGCACATAAACACGCTGGGCGGTAACGACTCCATTCAAGTTATGGGGTCCACCGATGTCGACAAAGTTGATTTGAAGCCAGGTGTATCGACTATAGCCAATTCTCGCATCTCAGCCACGCTGGCCGGAGTGGAACAAATTTCGTTTCTTGGCGGAGGTGGTGCGGACCGAGTTTATCTCTATGATGCAAACACAGACGACTCGTTGACCATGCGACCCAGATACGCTGATCTCAAAGGACAAGGATATCGTTTCACAGTCGAGAATGTCGAACGATTGTATGTCCATGCCAACAGTGGAGGGCACGACGTTGCGCATCTTTATGACTCCGACGGCAACGATCGATTGAGTGTCCGGCCGCAATTCACCAGCATGTCTGGAACTGGTTACTTTAACTACTTGCGCGGTTTCGACCGAGTATACGCTTATGCCTCCGCCGGATTTGATCAAGCGGACTTGTACGACTCCAGTGGAAATGATCGTTTCTTGACCAGTCGCGAATCGGCCTCCATAGTCGGCTCCGGATTTTCCAGCTACACGCGATTTTTTGAGCAGGTCAATGCCTACGCGACTTCTGGTGGCATAGATACAGCCACGTTATATGTTTCCAACAGTCAATCTCAATGGCAACGCGCCGTCGATTCCGTTAATTTTCAAGAGGCACAGTGGAGTCGGCAAGCTCGAGGCTTTGAAAACGCTCAGACGATCGTGGGCGTCCCAAGTTCCGAAATTTTCCCGCAACGTGTTGTCGAATCCCAAGCAATTGCCAACTTGACACAGACTTCAGAGGTCATGGCCTGCGAGCCCCAAAGTAGTCCTGCAATCATGACCACGATCAGTCAGTTTTCGACCGACACAATTTCCGATCGCGAAGTCTTTGGTAAACCACCGCAAGACGCTATCCAGTTGGTAGCTCCAGCTAGAGAAGTTCTATTAGCGGATGTTCTGGACACGCAAAGCTGGCTACGTGAGAAAACTGACTCTAGGCATGAGTTAAGCTGGGAATCGCCCAGCGACGAAGCGGGTGCCTTGCAACAAGTTTTCGAGCAGTTTGGCCGCGAATGATAACGTCATCTGCTAACACGTAAGTGAACCGAAATCTGCGAGCAGTACTCCGTTCAGGCTGATTGATCGGTTTTCGTCAATTTAATTCTCCTTGCTCGCGTTTTATTTGCTCAAGCAACCTTTCGACTTGCTGAAGGTTGATTTGAACTGGCTGGCGATTAATAATCCACTCAAAATCCTCGATTGCACCAAATTGACGCTGGGTCTGATACCGAATCAAACCGCGCCGCAATCTGTACTCTACATTTTCGTGGTCCAACGTCACCAGCCCTTCCAAGTACCGCCGGATATCCTCATAGTCTTGGATGAGTTCTGCCGAGTTTTGCAGGTTCGTGAGAATGCGGATAAGGATCTCGTGAGTCCTTTGGGCTCGCAGGTCCTCGTCCTGTGGCGGCCGTTTTAATTCCTCTGTGATGATCCTTGCCGCCTCCTCGGACGACATGTGGCGAGCTTTTTCAAACACGTCGATCAGTTGAGTTTGGCCATCGGCTGCTCGATGGCGAACGACAAAACGCCCCGGCAAACCTATGCCTTCGATGATTAAACCTAGACGTCGCCCAAGCTCCATATACACCAATGATAACGTAATGGGCATGCCTTCCCGATCATCGATCACCCGATCGATATGATTGTTCGCTTCGTGAGAGTATTCCTCTTGGCTTCCCTGAAATCCATTTTCTTCGAATAAATACTGATCCAACGCTTTTAACTTTTGCTGATCCGACGCATTTTCGGGGAGTTCCTGTGCAATCTCGTTGGCCATCGAGTTGACTCGATTCACGTAATAAGCCTGATCCAAGTCGGGGTGATCCAAAGCAGCAATCAGCAATGCTCCCGACAGCAAATCTTCAGGCTCGTCAGTTTCCAACAAGGCATCTAGTTGCTTTAGAACCGGTGCCATGCGCACGTCATCGGCCAATCGCCGCATGTGTTCCGCTTGCCGGGTAAAAGCTTGGGCCAACCGTTGCAATTGGAAAGCGGCAACTTGGCTGTTTTCTGCCAGTGCTTGAATACTCTCCTGGTCGTTTGACGCCATGACTTCAGATAATTGAGGCAGTTTTTCAAACCATTTGCGGCCACTCTCCGAGAGTTCTTGGGACGTCAGCTTCTTACCGACTTGGAACTGACGGAATTGCGCTCGAGTATCACGGAATTTGGCCAAACCCACTTTACCCGACACCAGCGTATCATGCCTCGTTTCGATGACCAGTTCGCCATTAACAAAACAACGAATCAAAGCTGGCGACACAGCAACTTTTAAAAGGTTCCATTCCCCAGGTGCATAATGCCGACTCGATATTTCTTGGATAACCTCCCATGAGTAAACCGACGGTCCCTGAAAGCAAGTCAACCTCAGTTTTCCGTTAGTGGGATAGAAACCATAGTGCTTGTCCTTGCCATCAGCGTGAAACACGAGCCCAGCCGCTCCAGATTCGTTTTCCAGTTTGACCTGTACGGTTACTTCATACGATTCATCTGGAGTTGCGGATTGGTAAAGGCACAGCGCGCGACCTCCAAATCCGATACCAGTTCCTTGGACATCGATAACGCCAGCTCGTTCACGCCAATGAGCTCCGAACAGCGGACTCCAGCGCGCCGTGTCGACGCCAGCCAAACGCACCCAACGCTCGATCGTTACCGGGTTCCTGGACGACATTAATTCATGCAGTCGAGCCACTGGAACGGCAAATCCAACGTTGTCGACTTCGAGTGATTTCATGTTGATAATGCCCATTACTTTGCCTGTACGATCAACCAACGGTCCGCCACTGTTGCCAGGCTCGATGGGCATTGCCACTTGAATCATCTCGTGCGATTGAATCTCACGCACAGCAGAAACAATGCCCTGAACAACCGAGTGGCGCAAACCACGCGGATTTCCAAACGCCAGCACTTCAGCACCTTGCGAGACAATTTCTTTGTCAGCGAGTTCCAGAGGTTTCAATTTTTCCTTGCCAACTGCTACTCGCACGATGGCCAAATCATCAGCTCGGCTGGTGGCTTCAATGGCAACGACCTCCAACATCTTGCTGGGCCACAACTCGACTTCGATTTGCCTCCCTTCCGGCACCACGTGCAGGTTCGTCGCTATCAAACCACTTTCTGATATAACAAATCCAGTTCCCAACCCCAATTCGTCTCCGTCTCGATTACGTATGCGAATGGTGACCAATGATTCACGAACGCTACTGACCAACAACTCGTTCGTCTTCGGTTCTTCTGTTGAACTCTTGCCTTCATCCGCGCGCAAACAATAGCCAGTACTGATAGCTACCATCCAAACGAAAGTACGACACACCAGCGAAGATGCTTGCACAGAAATAACTCCAATCGATCTGTTAAAGTCAGAAACGTTGGACACGCACAGCGAGCACTACCGATATGCGGCAAGCAAACGAAATGCACCTGCAGATTACAGGTACCCAGTAATCTTTGCTCAGAACCACCACTACTGCAAGTCGTCACGACTGCTGATTTCTTTAAATGGCTCTGGTGCTCAGCGGTGAGAGTCATGATATGCAGTATACCAACAGAACACCTGCCACGCACGTCACGGAGCAACCAGGTTCTGCCTCGCCAATATGTGCCGCATGTCGATTCAGTTGCGACGACAGCCCAAAAGGCCGATATTGCCGAAGGCGACATGTGTTCTCGGCCGGTTTACTCTAGTTGGCTCACTTAAATAGCCAACAACCTTGCGCGCGGTACTACCAGGTGTCGAGGGGATCGAGCAATTGCATAATGTGACGCACTTTAAAATCCCTACCAACTAAACGGCGCGCCGAGTACCATTGCATCATACAAACATGATTGGCTGTGCCGACAACGACAGGCTCACCCGCAGCTTGCTTCAGAAACTCGGACTTTTTCAGCAAGATCTGCTGTGCATTTTGCGGCTTTTGAATATTGTAGGCTCCGCCAGACCCACAACAATCGCGTGCACCTGGAGCAAGCTCCCAGCGATAACCCGTGGCATCGAGAACGGATCGAGGAATGTCCTGAACCTTTTGCCCATGAACAAGATGGCAAGGCAAATCAACATACACTCTCGTCGCATCACCAGCCGGACGAGTGCGAGCGACTATTGATGTTTCGCCGAGATATGTGGTCACGTCGCAGACTCTTACTCGATCTTGCAAAGTATTGGCGAGTGCAAGTCCACAGCCGGACGAGTTACAAACTACAGCATCAACATTCAACGCCAGAAAAGCCTCTCGATTCCGCTCCCTTAAATCGCTGACGTGAGGTAGACCAAGGTGTTCCTGAAAGGCTCCACAGCAACTTTGGTTCTCTGGCACGATTACTTCAAGATTGTTTTCAACCAGAACGCGGACCGTCGCAAAGTTGATCTCACGAAAAATACTTTCCATCGCACAACCAACCAGTAACGCCACGCGAGGTCCTGTTGGGTGATGTTGCGCGACGAGATTACGGGCATACTGCGCCGTCGATTGCTGAACTGATGGGCGTCCTGGGAACAAGAAACGGTGACCGCTCAAGCCACGGCGCCGCCAAAAGCGTATTGGCCATAATGCCAAGTTCATTAATCGTGGATGCTTTGCCATCACTGCGGCGAGTCTGAGCCCCAACTTGATTCGGGTCCGTCCAGCCTGCGTATGCTCGCAACGAACATGTTCCAAAATCTTCCCGTACGGCACTTTGGCTGGACAAGCCGACTCGCAAGCCAAGCATCCGACGCACTCAGTTGTGTAAAAGGAGGTCCATGGGTCGATCGGCAATCGACCTTCGGCCTCCTCCCGCCACAACCTCAACCGTCCGCGCGGTGAATTGTTTTCATCACCAGTCAAGCGATATGTCGGACAAGCTTCGAGACAAAAACCACAATGAACACAACTCGATAGCCAATCCCTTTGTCCGTCGATCGGCAAATGGCATTCAGCCTTTCTGGCTGTTACAACCTCCGGAGTCGGTGATGTTTCTTTCACTTTAAGTCCGCTGCTCGAATAAACCGTTGGATCCAGTCTTGTTCTACTGGGCTATCTGAAATCGTTAAAGGGATATGCCGGCTTTGAAAATCGCCACCTACGGCCAATACTTCTGGCAGCAGAGATTGGACCGTCGATCGCAGCGCTGTATTCATGCGATCTCCTGTGGCCTCGGTCGCGTAACAATGAATTACTCCACAATAACACAGCGACACGACACGAAAATCGCCCCGCCGAGCAATGATATCAGACAAATCGAATACGCGATCCGCGACTGTTTTGATGGTCAAATCAGGACAGCCATCATTGATCGTCGAGGCGCCATCAGCGGCGTGTAATTGTAAATCATGCTCGGCAGCATAGGCTTCAAGAAACTGCTGCCAGATCTTCCATTCTAGATCCGAGCCGTGTACTGCCACTCGCAATCTGCGTTCTGTCGAGCTTTCGGCTAGCAAATCGATAGCATCCAGCCAATGCAACCAACATTGGCTGAACAGACTCATGGCAGCGATCCGAAGCCGACTGAAATCTGGACTTGAAAAATAGAATACACCGTTCTTACCACAATCAGGTCGCAGTCGCACGACGTAGTTGAGTGGATTCCCATATCGTCCCGGAGCGTGGAGTAGAAACCGGAGCAAATCGTAGCCAGTGGTCGTCTTGGCAACGCGCTCGCCGATACGAATTACCTCCCCATCGGGCAATTGCCAATTCATGCCAAGTATGTTGTCGCACAATGCCCCAAAGCGAGACGACGCCGATGCATACCCAGATGCAGATAGTTGTGTATCCAATGAAACTTGACTATCTAATACTAGCGGAAACCTTAATTTATGTGGCGAGGCGATTGCATTGACTGACGCTAAACAGGTTGTAGCGGGAAAGCACATTACTCCATCCACTGGATCGATAAAATCGACAAAACAGCGGTCGTCTCTGACGCTTGTGCGTGCCGACGAATGAGGCGATTCATGAGGAGCAGTTGGACTATTTTCGTCGAATTCACTCGAACCCAGAAGGGGCTTCGACGGCTGTTGGTTCGACAAATCACCATGATCACTTGACTTTTTGGAGGCTTGAAAGCGACGCTGCTCAAACACCTTCATGGGGTTCAGCCGGTGATCAGGATTAAAGACTGAAGGTACAGCAAGCTGGACGCGAGTGGCTCGCGGGCTGAACACCAGCGGCATGTAAGGGGATTTGTCGTTGCCGATGCCGTGCTCTCCAGAAAGTGTCCCGCCTACTTCGACAACACGCTGCATAAATCGCTTACTTATGCGCTCAACTTTCTCTAGCTCACCCGGATTCCGAGAATCGAATAGAAAATTTGGGTGCAGATTTCCATCACCTGCATGAAAGACGTTGACCACTGGAATGCCTGCGGCGTCTGCTTCTGTGTAGACCAGTTGCAACAAATCTTCTAGGTATCGTTTGGGGATGACAGCATCTTGCACGACCAGATCGGCACTGAGCTGTCCCATCAATCCACCGGCCGCTTTACGAGCTTTCCACAGTTTGTCGCGTTGTTCTGAATCAGCCGTGAAAACGACATCATGCGAACCCGCAGCCTGCAAAAGTTTGGCAATCGAGTCGACGCGCACATCGACCAATTCGCGTGGGCCATCGATTTCGGTCAAAAGCATATACGAATTCTTGGGTAAACCGACCGCAACTGGGCTGTTCTCCACCATATCTACGCAGCGCGGGTCCATTAGTTCGATGGCGACTGGCAAGGCCGCATGATTGACAAGTTCATGAATTGCTCGTTCGGCACTGCGCAGATCGGCGAATGTCGCTCGGAATGTCCATATTTTTTCTGGAAGGGGCAGCACTCGTAACCAAAAGCGAGTAAACGCTCCAAGAGTTCCTTCTGAGCCAATAAATAGCCGTTTCCAATCTTCCAACCAAGCACCTCGGCCACCGGCCGGGCCACCGAATTGAACAAGCGAGCCATCCAATAAAATTGCTTCGACGCCAAGCACATAGTTACTGGTTACACCATAACGAAAACAGTGAGCTCCCCCAGCATTCATGGCCACATTACCGCCGATGGTACACACTGGTCCGCTCGACGGGTCCGGCGGATAGAACAATCCGTACGGTTTGAGTGCTTGCTCAAGCTGGCTAAGAGTTACACTACATTCCACCTCGCACCAAAATCCTGCGGGGCAAATCTGCCGAACAGCTCTCAATGCTGACGTGTGGACAACAATGCCACCTTGCACAGCCACTGGCCCACCCGACAAGGATGTGCCTGCCCCGCGCATGATTAATGGAATTTTCAAATGACGCGACTGCTCGACAATCAACTGCAGCTCAGCTGAATCGGCAGGTATAACCACAGCATCCGGTCGATACGACTTATATCCCAATCCATCCGTATCATAGCCAGCCAATTGTGCTGGCGACGTCAGCACACGTCCACGTCGCGTAAAAGATCGTAGCGTTTTTTCCAAACTACCCTGATTCATCGCAGAGAATTACATCCAAAACTCAAAAGGGGCTCGACCTGCTCGACGTACGAACTGTAAATCATTGAAAGTAGTTCGTGAATCGAGTCCAAAAATCTGTGCATCGATATTGGTTTACATATCATAATCACAATCTAGCAAGCGCGGCTGGTTGCGAAGCACAGTATGGTACTTGCCATCATTCATCCCTACCAACATTCTCTCTGCCATTGTTCAACCGCTAATGAACCCTCGCATGCTGCTTTGGAGTTCGGGGCTGGTGCTCTGACACAGCTAAGAATGATGGTCCGCACAAACGGGAGTGCGAGGAGCGAGATTCCTACCGAGCCGCCGCTCACTTGACTCGGGGCAAAGTCCCGAAATTCAAGGACTTCGAAGGGCGTGGGCAGTCGAACGAACAACTCAGTTTATGCGACTTGTTTGTCGCGAGGGTTGGAGCTGATTTGAACTAACGCACGCTTATCAGTCGATGCTGCCACAGTCAGCGAATCAGGTATGGCGTTTTTAGCACGACGATTTTGGTCGACACCAGCCTGATTCAGTGCCACAGTTTTTGGCAAACCGAAACCCGGCAGCATGCTTTTTAATGTGGCCAGAAATCCACCTGCGGTGGCTAACGTATGATCGACTGCGGTCGGTTCAAACCCACAATGAGTCATACATTGAGTACACTTGCTATTGCCGGACGCATGTCCATAATTTGGCCAATTCGTAGTGTCCATCAATTCTCCAAAACTGGCCGCGTAGCCTTCGCCGATCAAATAACAAGGACGCTGCCAGCCAAAAACGTTGTACGTCGGGCTGCCCCATGGCGTGCAATCCATCTTCCAGCGTCCGCGCAGAAACTGCAGATACAAGGGAGAATGATTAAACCTCCAGCGCTTGGTCTGTGGTCGGCTGAGTAGGTCATCGAAAAAACTGGCCGCTTGGTTCTCGGCGAGAAAGTGTGCTTGGTCGGGAGCTTTTTCGTAGGCAAAACCTGGCGAAATCATCATCCCTTCCACCCCTAATTCTGAAAGCTGGTCAAACAACTCAACCAATTGTTCTGTGCGAGTATGTGAGAACACTGTCGTGTTCGTAGTTACACGAAATCCTGCACTGCGCGCGGCGCGAATGGCTGCGATTGCGGTTTCAAATACACCAGCGCGGCAGACGGACGCATCATGCAACTGCCGTGGGCCATCCAAGTGCACTGAAAAGGCCAGATATTTCGACGGCGAAAAAGAATGCAACGACTCAACCAATTTGATAGCGTTGGTGCACAGGTAGACAAAGCGTTTCATGGCAACCAATCCCTCGACAATGTCTCCAATTCGAGAGTGCAAGAGTGGCTCACCACCAGGAATGGAAACTACCGGTGCACCACATTGTTCGGCTGCTTGCAGGCATTGATCAACGGTTAATTGTCGCCGCAAAATTCCAGCAGGGTGCTGGATTTTTCCACAGCCCGCACAGGCTAGATTACATTTGAGCAGCGGTTCTAGCATCAAGACCAACGGGTATCGTTGGTTCCCGGCAAGCCGATTCTTCCAGACATGTTTCAGAACGGCAATGGTCTGGCCAATGGGTACACTCATGATCTGCTATCCATTGTGGTGGCATCTTTCGACAGCTCTGTTTGCGGGACGATGCGCGGCCAAACTTGTCGGCGTGACTTCAGTTGGCAGGTCCAATGAGCTCCCCACATCTGTTTCGCGAACGAGCCCAATGCCAACATCGGAAAATAGTGTGGATACATGTGATAACGCAGATAGAAAACTCGCGGAAACCCGGTACCAGTAAATTCGGATTCGTCCCAAGTACCATGCTTATTCTGAGTGCGGAGCAGAAAATCGACTCCGCGCAACACGGATGGATTCATAGGGCCATGAACGGCAAGTAAGCCGAGAATCGCCCAAGCAGTTTGACTTGCCGTCGTTGGCCCGCGACCCCGTTGCTCTGGGTCATCGTATGAAGCAGCGCTTTCACCCCAGCCTCCACAGGGTTGTTGCATCTGTTCGAGCCAAGTCGCACCGTTGCGGAGGACTGCGTCTTGACTGGATACTCCTACAGCTCGCAAGCCCACCAGTACTTGCCAAGTTCCATAAATGTGGTTGACTCCCCAGCGTCCAAACCAACTTCCATCGGCTTCTTGCGTTGCTCGCAGATATCGCACAGCGCGATCAACTGCCTGTTGTCCCTGCGTCCACCCCCAGTCGGCTAGAGCTTCGAGCACTCGAGCAGTAATATCCGGAGTACTCGGGTCAATCATCGCGTTGTGGTCTGCAAACGGTACTGCACATAGAAAATTTGCGTCATTATCTTTGTCAAACGCTCCCCAACCTCCGTCCGAATTCTGCAGTGCGACGACCCAGTCGATGCCCCGCTTGACAGCCGCTTGAATACTAGCCTGCTCTTGGTCCAATTGCCGCGAAACATGGATCTTTGCTTCATCAAGCGAACCGAAACGCTCGGACGTAACGGTGTCTGTGTTCCGAGACACTGTCGTTTGCGTACGCAATGCCATCAAAGCCATGATCGTGTCATCAATGTCTGGATAGAATTCGTTGTGGAACTCAAAAAACCAACCACCAGGATCGACTTTTACTCGCTCTGCCCAATCGCCGCGGCGAGTAACTTGCTTCGTTAGCAACCAATCTGTAGCGGCTCGCATGTGCGGATCGCTTGGCTCGACCCCAGCGCAATCCAAGGCTCGCATAGCAAGTGTTGTGTCCCACACCGGTGATTGACATGGTTGAATACGCAGATGGTCAGCACCATCGGGTTGATACAGCAGGACCTCCAGTTGTTCGTCACAATACCGGACTTCGGGCGACATCGGATCGTATCCCAGGCAGTCTAATGCGATTCGGCTCCAAACGATTGGAGGATAAATTGCGCCTAAGCCATCGCTATCGACAAATCGGTTGACCATCCATTGCTCCGCGCGTGCGAGAGCCAATTGTCGAAGTGGCCGCAGCCTCCGCTGCTCAAGAAATTTTGCCAATCGATCGGCTAGCCGAAAAAAAGTCTCCCACGAAATCAATCTCGGCTGGGGAGGTAAACATGGACTGCGAAGTGCCGGCCACTCTTCGGGAGGCCGCACCATTAACTCACGGATTCCTTGCTCGGTTGCGAGCTGTCGCTGTGGCCGATGAGCCCACATGACCGCCAGAGGCACGACCATCGTGCGCGACCATGCGCTGATACGATACAAGTTAATCGGTAACCACTTTGGCAGCAGCACACACTCTGGTGGGACCGCTGGACAGAACTCGTAGCCGATTTGACCCAGCAGGGCCAGATAAAAACGTGTGAAACTGTTGACTCGGTCCGCACCCCCAGCCGCTCGAATGGCTTCGCGAGCGCGCACCATGTGAGGCTCATCAGGAGAGCGACCAGCCAACTTCAGCGCAAAATACGCTTTCACACTCGCACTGATCTCTAGGGGACCGCCGGGATACATCGCCCAACCGCCGTGCTCGCATTGACTCAACTCAAGCGCCTTCGCAGCCGCAGTCACATTGGTCGAATTGAGTTGGCCCAAGTAGGCTTGCAGCAGCACGTACTCACTTTCCAAAATCGAGTCGCCTTCGAGCGTAGCACACCAATAGCCACTGGCACACTGACGTTCGAGCAACCACGAATTCGCCTTACCCAACACGTCGAGCATTGTGGGCTGCTGCGGTAAGAGGCTTGGCCCTGCGTCGGGAACAGCGTTCCCTGCAAATAGCCCCTGTTGAATAGTTCGCGTTTGTTTTGCTCTAGATGCTTCCATGCTCAATTTCTGTCAATCAAGTAAGAGGGTCATTGAAACCCGCAGTGTCTCGTTATTGGAATTCGGACCTTAGGAAAAAAGCGACGACGACACAATGCAGTTTTTTATCCCGGCGGATACATGGTCGCAAGCTTGGTGCGACTGAATTGTTGTGGTGTCTTGGGTAAGCAAAAGTGGCAGGCAGTTACGGTTGATAGCAAATCGCCAGAGGAAGTTCATCCGAACGGTCTGCAAAAATTCTAAGCAACTCAATTTAGCGAGCTGGGTGAACCTCGTTCAATTGCCTCGCTAGTGCTATGTCACAGCCTAACTTTAGGGATCGCGCGGGCGATGCCTCCGCTCTCAACATCTTCGAATTCCTTTTGATCAATGAAAATCTAGGTTGGGAGAGCGAGGCTCCTGCCGAGCTTTTTCGGGCCACGAATTCGCGAACCATTGCTTGGACGTGGTGCGGCAGCGCACGAAGGCTCCGCAGGAGCGTCGCCTTCCCGAAATCCGCAAGCATAGGTCCAAAAAGTTGTTTAGAGCGGTGGGGCGAAGCTCTGGCTGAGCCAATTGAGCGGCGGCTCGGTAGGAACCTCACTCTCGCCGTGTCCTCGAACTCCGAATTTGCTGCAACAAAGCTCTAGTTTGTACAGGTTTTACAATCAAGCGGCGCGTCGATCTTGGTCGTCCTCTCTTTGTGCTCGTTTCAACTTCTTGCGTTCAGCCTTACTTAGCCGTGCGCTGTCGAGGTTGATGGTATGCTGAGCGTTTTGTGATGACGAAGTACCGGGCAGCGAGCGCCGTTCTTCGTTGGCTGGCCTGATACTGTTGAGCGAGGGGTCGTCACCAACATCTTGATCTGGAAGTGGCAAGCGAATCGACGGAAGTTTCAGTTTGGGAAACCTCAACTTCGGCATACGAATCTTGGGTAGCCGAAGTCGGCGCGAAGGTTTCGTTGATACACCTTCACCAGCAGTTTCTGCGGCAGCTTGGCGAGTTGAGAATCGCAGTCTACTGAGCAAAGTTCTTGCAGGTTTCGACTGCGCATCGTCTGCTTGAATTTGCTGGGAGTTCGTTGTTGGCTGCGAGCGTTTGACAACTGTTGATGAGGCCGGTGCTGTCGAGCTGCTCGTTGAGCCAGCATCAACTTGCTCTCCGTCCGGCGATGACTTATTACTGCGCCACGCAAACCAGCGTTTGGTCGGGACGGCGGAAGTCGAAGGTTGGGCGGAATCACGCAGCGCATTTTCAGGTCGATTGGAAGACGTTTTCTCGGACGCTTCGACTTCCCTTTTCCTGCGAAAGGTATTCACGATGCGCGAGCCCAGTCCTCCCGCTGTACCCGTTTTCTCATATTCTTCTGCGCTATCCGACATGCGCTCTTCGACCGCTGGTTTGCGAATCAGTCCCGAGGGGACCACTTTGCGAGAGATGTCAACGAATTGTTTGCGCCATTGAATTGGTTCTGCGGACATCAATTTGCCACGGACGATAAACCTGCGTTGTGCTTCGATATATACTAACCGCAAATAAACTACGCCCGCCAGCCAGATAGTCGTCAAGCCAGCCAACCATAACGTCGCTCGACACCAGACACGCATTTCATGAGTGATGCTATCAATTCTCACGATGCTCTGAGCCAATGCCCAACTTGCCGCCCAGCACGCAAGACCAACCAGCCACAGCACCAAGCTGACCGGTGAGGGTTTCAATTCGTTGCACAAACGCAACCCAAGCATGCCAATCAATACGGCAAGGGTGGCTTGAACGATCGCGATTCCCGACCAGCCCACGTTGATTTGGCACCAGTGATCGATGGCGACACCGAATATCTCAGTAATACGCGTCGTGGAGTCAATGCTGCCTATCAAGCAGGTAAGCACCATCCAGAACCACAGTCGGTAATCGCCGACGTAGTCATCCAGCTTGTGCCTGCGCAACTGAAAAGTTATTACAGTCGTAACTAAACATGCCAGCCATAGATGGCTAGAGTACCAAGCCACTAGGCTACGTGGTTGGCTCGCATCGAATATGCTCGCTGCCGGATGCGCATCCCAAGGAATTATGCGAGTAACAAAAATGCCATAGTGTAACAACGCTAGGGTCGCCGGGATGGCCATCGCGAACGCTACCAATGCGATCAAACTGCGTTTGCGAACTGGAATGAACTGTACCAGCCGATGCTGGCAAGCACGCCGAACGGATTGGCTATAGCCCGCCCCTCGCTTGACCGAAGATTCATCGGCCGAGGCGTCCCCTTTGCTGGTTCGATTTGAGCGTACCTTTGGAGTTTGGCTGGATTCATCAGTCTGCCATTGGCTATCAAGCAATAAGCGCCGCCGGCGATCGATCCTAGGTCGACGTGACAATGGCATGACCGCACTCCCAGTTACTGCTCACAAAACACTCGCACGTGAGATTCGAAAATTTCTCGTCCCAAGTCAATGCGAAAAGTTGGCAGCGCCTCAAGTGCAGCCTATCCAAGGCAACCTTGGAGCAGCGTTTACCGAGAAGTTTCCATAAATGATCTGGTTACTGGGCTCCGCGAGTAACCGACTTTCCTGCTGGCTTCGCCGTTCCAAACCTTCTTGGCGGAAGGACGAGGGGGCGAAAGACTGCGAGCTGGGCTGTTAAAAATCGGTATATTGCAAGGTTTCGGGTTGGTTCATCTGAGACCAAATTTTCAAGATGCTCAACGATGTGCTAGCGATCTTGATTCGATCAACTGATCCAGCTCAGCTTTCAACTTGGGTAAAATCTCGTCGTATGTGAAGGCGCCTAAGGCCTCGCTGCCACGTTTCAAGTTGACTCGATTGGGACCACACCACAATCCAAGGTCCGCGTCATCTGTTTCCCCTGGTCCGTTGACTCTGCATCCCATCACGGCGATCGTAATAGCGTAGTCCTTGGCATAATGAGACATTTCCTTGACTTGCTGAGCCAACTCGACAAAGGCTTCGTTTTCCACTCGCGAGCAACTAGGACAGGAAATAATATTTAACGCCTGAGGATTCAGCGCCACGACACTGCGCAATCGTCCGGACGCAATATCGTCCAAAATTTGCTTACCCGCCACAATCTCTTCGGGTTTGCGTGGATTCGGGACCGTCAACGAAACGCGAATGGTGTCTCCAATGCCTCGACCAATCAGTTGCTCAAAGGCAATTCTGGTCTTCAAGATTCCATCTGGTGGTAAACCAGCTTCAGTGACTCCCAAATGCAATGGCACGTCAGGGCGGCGCTGAGCAAATTGGCGATTCAATTCGACCACTTTTGTCGGGTCACTGTCCTTCAAAGATACCGCAAACCTGGTAAACCCAAGACTGTCGAGCAACTCACAATGCTCTGTCGCACTGGCAATCATGGGAGTGATCGAATCATGAGGATCGTAAAGCTGCTTTTTGTCTGGATCAACGCTGCCGCAATTGACTCCTATGCGCATGGCACAATCGTATTCCACAGCAACTTTGGCCAAATAGGCGACTTTCTCTTGCCAGGGACGATTACGTTCGTGGTGATAAAGATGACCGGGGTTATAACGGATTTTATCTACGTGAGGCGCAACTTTTTCGGCCAGTCGATAATTCTCTTGAAGATCGACCGACAAATTGGCACGCGTTTGTTGACGAATTTCCGCTAGCGCCGCTGCGTCCTTTTCACTATCCACGGCGATTCGTACAACATCCGCGCCAGCTTCGCGCAGAGCTTCGGCTTGTGCTACCGTTGCATCCACATTCTGCGTGTGAGTTGCAGTCATGCTTTGTACTGCGATAGGATGCCGCGAACCTATCTCTATTTTGCCAATACGTACCGACCTAGTCGGATTTCTTTGGATATTCATAGTTGACCTGGACGCCACGAAAACTGAAATGGGGCTATTACCCCACCACACTTCCAGCTCAATTGTAGCCAGCACGTAACAAATTCATAGCGACGGACTATTGTTGGTCGGCTTCCGCCACTCACCTCGCTGGCTGAAACAAGATTCGCCAGGAGTTTCGGATTCCTGCACATACGATCCGAAAACCCTGGCGACATTCACTACAGTAGTTAAGAACGCAGTCGCCTCGCACTTTGGTCTTGTGGCTAGTGTCGACAATCAGTTTTTTGACCGATGTGGGCGACGTACAAACTCGTTTCAGCGTTCCGAGAACGAACGATACGAATAAGCAGCTCGTACTGGTTATCGTTGCAGCGGTGCAGCAGGTAATTGCGGCAATGCGATCTGCGGTGGCGCGGAGTACTCTGTGGAAATGGCTCCGGGAGTCGCAAATTGGTTGGGGATCTGCGGAAGCTGTGCAGGCATTTGTGGCTGCAATTCAGGCTGAGCTTGCAGACCAGTCGGCTGCATTTGAGTGATTTGGGGCACTTGCATTTGTGGTAGGCCAACCTGATTCGGCATCGCGGTCTGTTGAGGCCGAGGATTGGTAGCTTGTTCTATCACCGCCTGCAGTGACTTGCCATCCTCAAAATCCAGTACCATCGTATCTTCAGAACCCGATTCTTTGATCCCAATACCTGAGATTCTCCAGCCAGGTTGCTCTTGGTGAACTTCACAAACGATATCTAATTCAGAATTCGCAGCGCCGGCAGCCCCAGGTTCGATCCATTTGCATTCGACCAGCGCAACTGTCTTGTCATCGGGCAGCAGAGCGATTCGGCCGATTTGATAGGTCCCTTCAGGCGTTCCCAATGGTTGGATTACAAAATCCGTCTTCTTGAGTTCCTCTTGAGCTAGCGCTGTCAGGACAGCGTTCGCTGCGTTTTCGTCACCCCGACGTAGGCTGTCTAAGAATACCGCGACAACCTCGCCAGGTTCAGTCCCTACTGCATTGCCCACCGTCGGTTGTGCGCCCGCTTGCGGAGCAACGACATTTGGCTGCGTTGAAGCAGTTGAGTCGCTTGATGGACGGGCACCGGGTGACGCGGAATTGTTCGAGCCGCCACAGCCTGCCAACGAAACCGCTCCCAACAGGAGACTAGGTATCAACATCTTTCTCATTTCGATACTTCCTTGCCGTTACAGTGAAGATCATGCAGACCTACAGGCCGCCTGCAGCTCCTGGGTCAGTCATTCCAAGTTCCAATCGCGAAACATAGCGATCCGGCGCAGTACAGGTCAATGCTCGTTTATGACGTCTCTAAACCGAAACACGGGAATTGCGGACAATTCTCAGTCCGCGCGATTCTGCTTCACATAGCTGAGATTGCCCTCCATGGATTACTACACCGACTCGTGAAGTGAGTTCAGCACCACATCAGCACAAGCCAGCGTTTGCGATTGCTATCATTGCGACGGTGTTTCACAAACGCTGGCATTGGAGAACAGAGCTCGGCAAGTAACTGTCGCCGAGTTTGCAGAGATAACGCAACTGAAAAAGTCAATTTCTTCGCTACAGTTGACGATTGCTAACTTGGTAGGTTCATTACGCATTGCGAACAAGGAGGCATGCAGAGTGTCACAGCTAGCAACAAATGCCGTAGCGGCAGCAGTTAACGTCCCTGCGTACTCTTATGATGCGATTCCGTATCCCAGCCATCCCTACGAATCTTCGCATCCTGACCAAATTTACTCGTTGATGCGCATGTTTCAAGTTGATGCCAAACTCCCGGACGAATCGAGAGTTTTGGAATTGGGATGTGCCAGTGGCGGTAATATCATTCCGATGGCCGCTCAGTTGCCAAATGCGAGATTTGTTGGCGTCGATCTATCAACAAAACAGATTGACGAAGGACAGGCCACAGTTGATGCGTTAAAACTGCAGAACATTCAGTTAGTCGCTAAAGATTTTCGCGAGATTGACGACTCGTACGGCAAGTTTGACTACATAGTTTGCCACGGAGTATTTTCGTGGGTTCCTCCCGCAGTCCAGCATCGAATATTGGAACTATGCCAGCAGCGATTGGCCCCGCATGGAGTGGCATACATCAGCTACAACGCCTATCCTGGCTGGTTCATGCGCGGCATGATTCGGCAAATGATGTTGCATCACATTAGGCATGTTCACGAGCCATTGGGCAAAGTCCAACAGGCCCGTGCTCTACTTGCTTTTCTAGTTGAAAGCACGGAAGGACAAACGACTCCCTACGCTCAATTTCTTAAAAGTGAATTGGAACTCCTCTCCAAACACTCCGACGCATATTTGTTTCACGATCATTTGGAAGACAATAACCATCCGATGTTCTTCAGCAAGTTCATGGAAATGGTTCGCGGTCAGGGGTTGCAATTCATTAGCGAGTCCAGTTTGGCAAGTATGATCACCAGCAATTTGCCAGCCAAAGCGGCTGAACTCTTGACGACTTTGACCCAGGACTTGCATCATCGTAGCCAATACACCGACTTTGTTACCAATCGCATGTTTCGACAGTCATTGTTGGGGCATCGCGATTTGCGCGTCGTGCGCCATATCGATGACCGCTGTTTAGCTGGCTTGTACTTCTACGGAGATGTTCGACCTCAAGTGTCCCAGCCCGAACAGGATCTCACTCACACTGTTGAAATTGGTTTCAAGTGCGCGAATGGACGTACGATTACTACTGCCAACCCAGCGATCAAGGCGATGCTGTATTCGCTGGGTGATCATTGGCCAAAATCGTTCAGTTTGACCAGTTTGTGTCAAGACGTTGAACATCGTTTGACCAAGATAATGCCGATCGGCCAAAAAGAACAATTGTCGATTTCCAGCGCTTGCGCCACGAACTTGTTACAAATGTTGGTCCGTGGTGATGTGCATTTTCGCTATCTCCCTGATCGTTTCGTGACAACCGTTTCCGAACGGCCGATGGTCTCCGCATTGGCGCGACACCAAGCTCGCTTGGGTTCCAACATCACAACCCAGCGGCATATCACGATGATCGCCGATGCTCTTACTCGGGCCGTCCTACAAGTGCTCGATGGAACTCGAACCAAGACCGATCTGGTCAGACTCATGTCCCAATGGTCGCGCGAACGCAAAATCACCATCAACTTAGAAGGCAAGGCACCCAAGGACTTCTCGGCAATCTATGTGTCGGCAATCGATCGAGTTTTAGAAAGTCTGCGTGCTTCTGCCATGCTCGTGTCGTAGGAAATTCTCTCAGGCATCTGTGGCTATTCGCCATTCGCCCGCAACCGCCAGACAGCATTGCGCGCGGGTCACCAAACTAATCTGTCAGCGAAAAGGAGATCGACCAACGTGTCACGACTTTCTCTGGATAATCCAACGAGTGTCCCAGCCTTCTCGATTGCTCCATTTTCATGCACCTATGATACCATTCCGTATCCCAGCCGACCGTTCGAAGCCTCGCACCCGGATCACTTGTACACGATGATGCGGCTGTTCAAGATGGATCCCAAATTGCCCGACGATGCGCGAATATTGGAGCTGGGCTGTGGTAGCGGCGGTAATCTGATCCCGGTGGCCGAGCAATTGCCGCACGCCAGTCTGGTTGGCGTCGATCTGTCTGTGAAACAGATCACCGAAGGGCTGGGAATAATAGATGCTCTAAAACTGACCAACATCCGGTTGCTGGCACAAGATATCTGCCGCCTTGGTGATGAACTGGGGTCCTTTGACTACATCATTTGCCACGGCGTGCTTTCATGGGTGCCCGCAGAAGTGCAAAAGAGCATTTTGCAAATCTGCCGTGACCGTTTGAATCCAAATGGAGTCGCATACATCAGCTATAACGCCTACCCTGGTTGGTTCATGCGTGGCATGATACGTCAGATGATGTTGCATCACGTGGATCATGTGGCAGATCCTATCAACAAAGTGCAGCAGGCTCGCGCGCTGCTGTCATTTCTGGTCGACAGTACTGAAGGCCAAGCGTCGTCGTACGCCAACTTCCTCCGGCACGAATCGGATATCCTCGCCAAACAATCGGATGCCTACCTTTATCACGAGCACTTGGAAGAGCACAATCATCCGATGTTCTTTTACGAATTCGTCGAACTGGCTGAGCAGTTTGACTTGCAATTCGTCAGTGAATGCAACTTGGCCAGCATGATAACCAGCAATCTTCCAGACAAAGTTGCACAGACGCTGACCAGGCTGACCAACGACTTGCACGATCGCAGCCAATATACCGATTTCGTTACCAATCGTATGTTTCGCCAATCACTCCTTTGCCACAAGGGGTTGAAAGTTCTCCGCAAAATCGACGCCAGTTGCGTTGAGGGGCTGCATTTTTCGGCTAACGTCCGTCCTGAAAAATTACCGCAAGGACAGGACCTTAGTGAGTCCACAAACGTCTCCTTCAAGTGCGAAGATGGGAGAATCATCACCACCTCCAATCCTTCACTTAAGGCACTGATGTATGTGTTGAGCGATGTTTGGCCGAGCTCGTACACAGCTCAGGAGTTGTGTCAGATCGTCCAGCAACGATTGGCCACTGCCGGACACAGCGAAACGATCAATCACCAGACGATCGCCGAGGATTGCGAATCACATCTGTTGCATATGCTGGTCAGAGGTGATATCTCATTCCGCTACCTACCCGATCGCTATGCACGCAGTATCAGCCAGAATCCTGGCGTTTCGGGGCTCGCGCGGTTGCAAGCTCGCGATGGAGCTGACGTGACGACTCGCCGTCATCTCACGGTCGTCGCGGATACACTCTCCCGGATCATCATTCAGG
>CAZVBC010000027.1:0-30793 GCA_964625155.1 uncultured Pirellulaceae bacterium | reverse complement strand
CCAATTACACCACTGGGAAACTGAACCATTTCCCCAGCCATTACACCCGACAGGCCATAAACTCGCGCGATACCGTCACCGACTTCCAGTACAGTACCTACTTCGCGAACGTCCATTTGGCTCTCGAACGTCTCGATCTCCTTTTGGATGACCGAAGCGATTTCGTCCGAGTTGAACTTCATGCCGCACCTCGAAAACAAGGATTAATTTAAATTAGTCAATATTAAGGACTATAGTTATTGAATTTCGCCAAAGCGATTTGCCACGAACTACGAAACCACCAAAGACTGGCTTTTCTCGCGCGTCGCTCGCTGAATTCCAACTGCAACAGCTCGACCAAGTTGATCCAATCGTCCTTGAATACTACCGTCGAAAACCTTATCACCAATTCGCAAAATCACGCCACCAATTAAGGAAGGTTCGACCTTTTCTATCAGCACAGCATCCTTGCCGAAGCTCTTCTTTAGTTGAGCTCCGATCGATTTCCTTTGAGCATCGTCGAGCGAAGTGGCCGAACGCACCTCAACTCGCATCCGCCCCATCTCTTCATCGCGCATTTCCTCTACAGCACCTTGGATTGCCCTTAGATGCTCGACGCGGCCTCGGCGGCACAAAACCTTGAGAAAGTTCAGCTGAATAGGACTAACCTTGCCAGACAACATTCGATCAAGCATTCTTTGCTTGTCGTCCAAACTAATTCTAGGCGATGCCAGAGCCGCTTCGAGCTTAGGATAAGCATCCAAAAACAACTCAACAAACGTCTTAAACTCCTGGACGACATCTTCAACCTTGCCTAAAGAACCGGCCGCTCCCAACAATGCCTTACCGTACAACAATGCAAGCTGCTGTTGATCGCTGTCGAATACGGTTTGAGGCTGGGGTTGGTCATTCATGATATGCTAGGTCTGCCAGTTTTTATCGGTTCTACTTTGCCGCTCATTCGCAATAACTTATGGGACAAACTCAGTTCTTACTGGGCAGCTTAGACAACATTTCCTGAACTAGCTTCTGATGATCCTCAGCCTTGAGCTCACGCCCAACAATTCGCTGAGCGAGGCTCATAGCGATTTCAGTTGACTTGCCAGCCAGCTCGTTCAAAGCAGTTCGCTTTGCGGATTCAATTTCGGCGACTGCTCGATCTCGCTGTCGAACCGCCTCCTCCTGTGCAGAGGCCAAAATTCGCTGCCCCGCTGTCTCAGCATCCTTCCTAGCATTAGCGACTATCCTCTGCGCCTCTTCTGCGGCACCAGCCAACTTGGCTTCATAACCTGCCAACTTAGCTGTCGCCTCAGCAGCAGCCCTCTCGGCGCGACTGATATTTTCAGCGATCCCATGTTCACGCTTTTCAAGCCCTTGCATGATGGGCTTCCATGCAGTGGCGTATAAAATTGCCAGCAACAGCAGGAAAACCACCAACGTAAACATCGCCTTATCGGTCCGAAAATCGACCAACTCTGCGGCCTGTGGCGACATATTGCTATGGGTCAAGTCAGGCGGCAAAACGGAAGCCTCACCGTGCTCACCATTGCCGTGCCCAGCATCGCTGCTGTGAGCAGCCTCACCATGCCCAGCTTCATCGTGCCCTGCGTCACCATGCACTTGGACAGCACTACCGCTCGTACCAGCCGCATGGCTCGATTCTGCAACTCCGTGGCTGGCCGCCTCTTTCACCTCACTAGCCTGCGCGACCTCAGCCTGAGGCGGGGCCGATGGCGACTGATCCGTCTTATGCTCCTGCGCAAACAGCATTCCTTGCGTAAAAGCACCGGCAGCTACAAAAAAAGCCAAACAGACAATTGCCGACTTTAGACTCATGTTCATACTCGCAACAGAAATCATTGGCCGATTCGAACGAACCACTAGCCCATGCAGACGATAACAGCGAACAGCGCAAGACCTTCAATGAGTGCTGCCGCAATAATCATGAGCACCTGAATCGTACCAGCAGATTCCGGCTGGCGAGCAACCGACTCAACCGCACCTTTACCCAACATACCGATTCCAATACCAGCACCAATCACAGCGAGACCTGCACCGAGCTGTGCGGGCATTAAACCACCAGCACCCTGTGCGGCTGCTGGCGAAGCAAGCAAGAACATCATCCCAACCGCCCATAGGCCGGCGCGAACAAGATTAACCACTGAGAGTTCTCCTCATTTTCGAAACGTTAATTTTGGACAGCACACCACAACACAACAACTCGCCCTATCAACCACAAAGTCTCTTAGTGATGATGCATCGAGCTGCCAATAAACAATGCAGACAAGAGGGTAAATACATAAGCTTGAAGGAATGCAACCATCAGCTCCAACAAACTCAGCGCCGTAGTGCCAAGAATCGCCACTACCGACAGAAGCGACCAAGCGCCGACGTGCATTGTCACTGCCTGCACTCCAAACGCAAGGCCCATAATACCCAACAATACCAAGTGACCAGCCACCATATTGGCAAACAAGCGTATTGCCAACACACCGTGCTTGATAAACACAGATACAAACTCAATACTCCACACCATCGGCACAATTACGATCGCCATATACCAGGGAAGCCCCAAGTCCGGACATAAGTTTTTCAGGTAACCTAAGACACCAAATGTCTTAATCCCCATGAAAGTCCCAACGGCAAAAATAATTAAAGCGAGAACACAAGTAGTACCAAAGGCGGCAGAAGGAGCACCTACCCACGGCAGCATTCCCATAAGATTGCAGCCCAAGATATACATGAAAATCGTCCACATCAAAGGCATAAACTTATCAGCATCATGCTCACCCATGCCCTTAACGACCACTTCATTACGAATGAAGGTCAAAAAACCTTCCAGGAAATTCCAAGGCTTTCCTTTTGGGGCCGCGCCGGACTGCACTCTGCCAGCCAGCCACCGGAAGGCCAGTATCAATAGCACTGCCACGACCACTTCGATCAGCATGTATTTGGAAATAGCAAATCCCGATTGCGACTCGTATGCATTTCGCAATGAGCCAAACGGCTGAGGAATGAACACCTTACCTGATAACGAGCGGTTATAGTCGGAGATTTTTTGCTGAGACCACTTACCTCGCGCGGATGCGATGTAGTCTTGCATCAACACTTCACCCGAGTCCATAACGCTGCGCTCAGCTTGCCATCGAGTCAATTGCTCTGGCGATCGATGCAATTCAACAACCCATGCTGCAGGCTCTGCAGAGAGGTTCTCAGCCAAATAAGCCGAAACTGGATCCGACGCTTCGGGAGCGTTTCTTTTCGCCCACACTTGAGCTCGACCCATGATCGCTGCGTATTCGTCTTCGACATACTGATCGAAGGGCCTGCCATGCCGAGTGTGATCTGCATGCTGCCAATGCAGCCAGTCGTGCTTGAGCACCCCAGCGTTTTTTCCGATGTCGGGCGAAATCGTGGCCAACTTGGCGATAAATCTATCAGCTTCCCAATCTTGATAGTCGGGATCTAGGCGCACGTACCAATGCCCTACGCCTTCAGCCAAGTCCTTCGACGACTCATACCTCGCTCGCCACAACATGCGCGGCACGTCGAAGTAATAACTGTCTTTGATGTGGAGTAGGTCAGAGGCCATGCCGAATTCTCTGTGAGTATTCTCTTTAGATAGAGTCGTAGTTACTGATGGGATCAGGAATGTCTCGCCTGCCTCGCAAGAAGCCAAGATTCTAATGGCAGCGCGGCGAAATAACAGGCCAGGAGACCAACGCAAAAGTAATTTCTTGCTGCGGCAGTTAGCTGCATGCTCCATACAATAGCCGGAAGCAAAACCCCCAACCTCCAAACGGGCACGGCCATTTGCGCCACGGCACCGTTCGAAATAATCCTGGCAATCCACAACGGTGGCACGCAAGCGAGTAGTGCAAACATCGCTGCCACCACGTTCAGCCAAGCGTTCCCTACAAGACCAACCAACCCCGAGCCAACGAAGCTTACAGTCGCGGCAAATGCAATGGTAAACCCAAGCAGCAAGGACCCACTGGTCGCTGGAACGAGTTCTTGCTTTCTACTTACTGAAAACATCTCAGTCGCTGCACTAGCATGTTTATAAAAAAGTCCAATATCAACTTATCAAGCTGGGGTCATATCAAACTTCAAAATTCTCCATCCACAGGCTTTTCCTGCGAAGACGCAGTGATAGATCCTGACGGCTCGTCCTGCGGTTTCCGTTGCTCATGCAGTTTTCGAGGAGGGTTCTTCGCCTGCAACAGCATGACCAACGCGGTTGTTGAAAGGACCATGCCGCCGATTATCCCACAAGGCGTCAAAAACCGAGTTTCAAAGTAATCATCCAGCCAATGGCCCACTAAGCCCGGCACAGCAATCGCCAACATCGCCGCCAGTGTTCGTCCTATCCAATCGGAAGCTTCGCGCAGAACCTTCGACACAGCTTTGCTACCATGGCTAGTCAACGAACTGAAAGAACAATTGATTGGGGCATTAAGCTCTGGCAACGACTGAGCGTCAATGCACAGCGACGATTGGTCGCACATGTATCCGCACTTTGGCGACCAAATTGGATGGTCGCAACTTCAAAACTAGCACTGCTTGTAGTTATTAAGAACTACTAATTGGAGTTAACACACGCAGAAGCGTGCAATCACCGGACGGAAGTTGAAAATTCATTAAAGTCTGCAAAGACCTCAAGGTCTCAGCGTAAGATCTTTTGCGGTAGCAGTTTGTAGCGTCTCGATGCGACACCGGCAACAATCGCTAGTGGGGAAGTCCATAAGGCAAATTGAACTTCAGACTAGTAAAATACCAAGTCCTTTGACATACTAGTAGAGGCATTTCAGGCCCCATTGTTCGACCAAGAATATAAAGACTTTATAGCCATGTTCGGACCGGTTGAACGCAGCTTGGAAATAGTCCGTAACTACCATGGACGGTAGGAGGTGAGATAGAAATAGAATTGTACGAGCCAGCCACCGGCTGGTAGCTTGGAATGGGGAGTCGCGAACGTGATTACAAGTGCCGATCTCAAAACGCAAGCCAAATCGGACTTGGCCAGGATGGCGAAAGACCGTGGGGTTGAAGGCTGGAGGTCGATGAGCAAGGACCAGCTTGTTCAGGCGATAACAAAATCCAACCGACTCACGTCAAAAAACAAGGGTGCCAAGGTTAAAGCCTCGGTCCGAAACACAAAAGTTCAGACCACCCCAAAATCGACCCAGAATGGCAAGAGTTCTTCGCACACGAGCAAGAATTCAGTCAAGAACCCCAAAACTGCTCTGGCCAAAGGTAAAAGCAGTTTATCCTCGGCAAAGAAATTGGCGGTCGATTCGCGCAGTAGCAAGAAGGCTCCCGCTATCGGCAAGTCTTCCGAATCGCGCGGTAAGGTGGAAGTAAAGGCCAAAGAAAGCCGTTCGAGGCTTAAAATTCCTGTAACTAACGGCGTAGCTCATCGCGAAGTCAAACAAGAGAACGCCAAATCGGTCAAGCCATCTATCAAGACCAAGTCCACGTCGCCGGAAAAACCAAAACCCAAGGCTGTAAAAGCTGCCAAGAAGCCCGAACTACCTCCAACTAGTCCCAAAGTGCTTGAACGGATTCGGCAGTTGCAACTGGAAAAGGAATCAAACAAAGATTTGGCTTTTCGGCCGGTTAACGTGGCATCGACCAGTGGCGGTGATCCAATTCAGGATACCGAGCCCCAACGTGACCGAGTGGCTTTAATCGTACGCGATCCCTTCTGGTTGCATGCATCGTGGGACTTGACTCGCCAATGCATCGAACGAGCCAAAGCTGCGATGGCCGAACATTGGCATACTGCGAAACCAGTATTGAGATTGCTGCGACTGGACGGTGAAGGAACCACCAATACCTCGGAAACTGTGGAACGCGACATTCCGATTCACGGTGGTGTGCGCAATTGGTACGTCGATCTGGATGGTAACCCGGGCCGCTATCGAGTATTGATTGGTTATGTTTCATCAAACGGACGATTTCACACATTGGTTAAGAGTAACATTGTCAACACGCCCGCACCTGGCAGCAGTGATGCGGTCGACCATCATTGGACCGACATCGCAGCAGATTCGGAAAAGTATTTTGCGCTCAGCGGCGGTTACAATAGCGAGCAGGAAACGGGCGAATTGCAAGAGGTCTTTGAGCATCGTTTGAAGCGCTCGATGGGGACACCAGCACTCGCACGTTTCGGTTCTGGAGCCCAAGCAGGATATGGTCGTCGCGACGATTTTCATTTCGACATGGAAGTCGAGTTGTTGGTATTCGGCAGCACCGTCGCGGATGCATATCTGACTCTGAGTGGCGAGCCAATTAAATTGAATGCGGACGGAACCTTTAACATGCGATTGCCTTTTCCCGATCGACGCCAAGTTTTGCCGGCAGTCGCATGCTCCCGAGATGGTGTCCAACAACGCACGATTGTTGTTGCTGTGGAACGCAATACTAAAGTGATGGAGCCGCTTTCTTCTGAACAGGAAGAACCGAGTTAGTACTCGTTCACCATGGAATCGATCGACGAACTTGCAGCGAATTTAGTCACATGGTTTGCTGACTTAGATTCCGTCTTAGTGGCCTTTAGTGGCGGCGTGGACAGTGCTGTAGTCGCAAAAGCCGCGCATCTTGCACTGGGGTCATCTGCACTAGCCGTAACGGCAGACAGTCCTAGTTTGGCTCGTACTGAGTTAGCGCAGGCACAGCAATTGGCCAAATGGATTGGAATTGACCACGAAGTTATTCTGACGCATGAGAATCTGGATCCAAGATATCAACGCAACGACAGCCAGCGCTGTTATTATTGCAAGTCGTATTTATTCGACGCGATGCAACAGTTAATACTGTCGCGGTATCCACAATCGGTGATTGTAACAGGCACCAATCTGGACGATTTGGGGGATTTCCGGCCGGGACTCAAGGCAGCCAAGGATGCCGGTGTGCGCTCCCCGTTGGCAGAGCTGCAATTCTCAAAACCACAAGTGCGAAGAATTGCAAGTCTTTGGCAATTGCCTGTTGCCGAGAAACCCGCCAGTCCATGTTTAGCATCGCGGATTGCTTATGGAGTGGAAGTAACCGCAGAACGCCTAAGGTTGATTGAACAAGCTGAAGAGTTCATGCGGTCGCTCGGTATGATCGAATTTCGCGTCCGCTATCATGCGGGAGACATCGCCAGAATCGAAGTTCCCATTAATGAATTTGAGGTGCTCATGGCTCCCTACATGCGGCAACGTGTTTGCAGTCAGTTTCGACAAATGGGATTCTGTTTCGTAACTCTCGATCTCGAGGGTTTTCGCAGCGGCAGCTTGAATCAACTAGTTCAAATTCGACAAAATTGAATGCCAAGTTGTGTAGTACATCTCCAAGTGCGAACAATTGGGTGCAAGAAAATTGGACGCACTATACAGCCAGTTGAATTACTGCGCCGACTGGAGCTGGTTGTATTTTTCTTGATATTTTCTATAAAGTTGTTTGTGTCGATTATCGAGATCGACTTTTCTCCCTTGCACAAAAGCGTGGGTGATTTGTGTGGGAGTTTCGAGGACATTTCCGTCGGCAATAAACAACGTAGCGTCTTTGCCGACATCGATTGATCCAACTCGATCGGCGACTCCAAGAATCTCAGCCGGTGAGAGCGTAATGGCTCGCAAAGCAGCCTGTTCGGTTAGTCCGTAGGCTGCCGCAGTCGCCGCGTGATAAGGTAAGTTACGCAAGTTGCTGGCACCAAACCGCTCCGCAGCCGCTATGCAAAACTTGACGCCAGCTCGTTGCAGCTCGGACGGTAAAGTATAAGCAGCGTCATAAGCCGATGGTCGATTGCTGGGTAAGCGGTACACGCCACTAATGATCACAGGAACCCCTTCTCGAATCAGTAAGTCTGCGCATTGGGCAGCTTCAAAGCCGCCATAGATAATCAGTTTCAACTTGCGCTGTTTCGCAAAAGCAATTGCTGACTGAATCTGTCCGAAACTAGTTGCACCTACGATCACAGGCAACTTGCCGTTGAGCGTTTTTGCCAGCGATTCGCAGCGCAAATCACGCGGGTAGGAAGAATCGGCAGCGCGTGCGGCAGCGTAACGTTCTGCTTGGTCGAACAATTGTGAGATGGCTTCCAGTTGACTGGCTGCGCTCGATCGTCCGGTGCCTGCGTTTGGGGCCGCAATACGAGGCCAATTAATATGCATGGCACAGTCGGACTGCAGTGTCATGTCGTCTGCCGTCCAGCCGTCCAGCATCATCAAAGATGATTGACCGCTGATTATTCCACCAGACGGTGCGCTCAAAGCCAACAAGACTCCGTTGGCGCGGGTCACGGGAATCAGCTCGCTGTCCGGGTTAAATGCCGCAACCGCTCGAACATTAGCGTTGTTCTCACCCGTTTCGCGATGGTCGATGGTGGCGCGCACCGACTCGATCTCGACCAAACCTATGGGGGAATTGGCGTCTAGTAAACTGGGATAAACATGTTTCCCAGTTGCATCAATGCGCTCCGCTTCGGAGGGAAAAGCGATGGACTTACCGACAGCGGAAATCTTCCCTTTCTCAATCAGTACACTTCCTTGTTCGATAACGTCACCGCTGACAGTGTGGATAGTAGCGCCGGAGATAATGATTGGCCTAGACTGTTTCGCGCCAGGGATCTGGTCCGAAGCAACAGTATTCGTGCTCCAATTGCAAGCGACCAGGACTGCCAGGCAGGCAACGGCGTGTTTTAGCTGAACAAACATTTTTGAGTCTCTATCGTGACAGAGGTGTCAAGTTAGTCGTTTAATGATCAAAACTAGTTTTTTAGCCGCAAAAATTCTTAGCTGTCGGCAGTGTTATCGAGCATGTTCCGCAGAGGAATTGGAATGATCGTGGAGTTCATCGTGATCATGATGATGACAGAACTCGTCGAAGCGGACCCACCACAGCGATGGGTCGTTTGAGTCGCTGGCATCACCCACCATTTTTTCACCTGATTCGAGAATCTTCTGCACCAGTATCCTCCGCCGTTCTTCGATACGCTGGCGATTACTCAAATCATAACTGCGGTCAAAGTACTTGCGACCATCAATCCAAGTTTGCTCACAGCGTGACAAAGTAGATAGCGGCGAACTGCTCCAGAGAACGAAGTCTGCGTGTTTGCCAGGCTCAAGCGAGCCGACACTCGCATCGATGCGAAGTTGTTTGGCTGGATTGAGAGTTACGAACTTGAGAGCTTCCTCGGGTGTTATGCCTCCATACTTTACTGCTTTAGCCGCTTCGTGATTCAAGTGCCGGGCCAGTTCGCGGTCGTCAGAGTTGAACGAAACGATGACGCCGGCGCGGTGCATCATAGCGCCATTAAAAGGGATGGCATCCAGTACTTCGAATTTGTAGGCCCACCAATCGGAAAAACTGGAACCTGTCGCTCCATGTTTGGCCATCGCATCAGCCACTTTGTAGCCCTCCAAGATGTGCTGCAAAGATCCAACGCGTACGGAAAAATCCTCCATCGTGCGCAGAAACGTCAAGATCTCGTCTTGTCGATAGCTGTGGCAATGAATCCATCGCTTGCCCTCTAACACTTCGACGAGTGCATCCAACTCCAAATCGCGGCGAGGAGGCAAACCACGAGGGTGATCATTCCATTCTCTTCGCTGGCGAGCATATAGTTGGGCCGCTTCCAAGCGATCTCGCATGATCTGTTCCACACCCATTCTGGTCTGTGGATAACGCGTCGTTGTACCGGTCCAATTACTTTGCTTGACGTTTTCTCCCAGCGCAAACTTTATGCCGGAAGGGGCTTCTGCCATCTTTAGATCTTCATCGAGCGCACCCCAACGTAGTTTGATAACTTGATTTTGGCCGCCAATAGGATTGGCCGAACCATGCAATACGTTGGCAATCGTCACGCCCCCCGCCAACTGTCGATAGATGTTGATATCGTTGGAGTCGATAAAATCGCCCACACGCACTTCCGCAGTTACAGCTTGTCCGGATTCATTGACGCCGCCATCAGTGGCCATGTGAGAATGGCAATCAATAATGCCAGGAGAAACATGCATCTGGCTGGCATTAATGATCACTGCGCCGTCAGGAGCTTTGAGGTCCCTACCAACCGCTTCGATGCGGCCTTGGTGAACCAAAAGGTCAGCGTTAGCTAGCGTCCCACTTGGTCCACAGGTCCATATAGTTGCGCCACGAATCAACAACCAATTTGGTTGCTCTGGTGCTCGTTCGACACCGAAGTCCCCGAACGGAAAATTCACTTTGGAAACAACGGCAGCGGCGGAATCGGGTTGATTACTCTTATTCATTTTAGGTTCGGCATCCGCGTCCGATCGTTGACTGCTGGTACCGTCATTTGCTTTGATTTCGTTCTTACCCGTCAGCTTGCCCACGAATGGACTTGATTTGCCGTTAGGCCACGCAATGTTTCCAGACAATTGAGTTTTGCCTTCCGTTAAGACTTTGGCAGCAGTCAAATAAGCTGGTCCCGACAACCCTTCCAGACCGAGCTGTTCAGCGCTGAAAAAACCGGCCACACGTTCCTCGCGAACGCCCAGTTGTTTCAGTTCCGAGACCATTGGGGAGGAGCTCGCTTGCTCAGGGGCAGTCTTTGATTTTTCGGTGTTCTTTTTAACTGTCTCATTTTCCAGATGGCCCTCTTTGGCAATTTTGCCATCGGGCTTGACTCTGAGATTGTTTAAATTCAGTTCGAGGGACTGAGGAAAGCCGTCCGGACCGGATAAGGTCAACAACCATCGTCCTTCCAAATCTTGAGTATGTTCGCGTAGGTCAAATTGTTCGCGTTGGCCCTGCACCCAAGTCTCTAGAATTTTGGTGGAGCTGTCCCACAGCGATCCGTTGGTAATCAAGATGTTTGCTAGTTTTCCCGGATCGAGCGAGCCTGCAAGTTCTGCAATATCAAGCAACTCGGCTGGTCTCGAAGTTAGCGCTGACAGAGCCGCACCCTTGTCCAAGCCCCGCGAGATGGCCGAGCGAACTTGGGCGAGTAGGTCCGTCGGTTCTGACAGTCCGTCGGTTGACAACACGAAGTTGATTCTCGCTTGCTCCAATCGCCCAGGGTTCTCTGGAGCCAACTCCCAGTGCATCAAGGTTTGCAGAGAGACTTCAGCAATCGCTTCAGCCGAACCGACGTCCGGTGGCTTGGGAAAATTCACAGGGATGATGAATGTCCGACCCGTGGCTGCGATTGAGTCGAGCTGGCGATATTCACGTCCCGAACCACGAATGACGATCTTGAGTGAAAATTCCCGTGCGAATCGATTGGCTCTCAACGCAAATAATTCGTTGGGACCATCCAACATCATCCACTGCTTGGAACGGCTGCCCAGTTCCAACGCCTCTAAAGCAGAATTGCGATCGGGGCGAGGCAGCGCAAAGTCCGCTTGCGAGGCTTGCCAAGCTTGTTGGTACCAAACGGCGTCTAGCATTACCTGGCGAGCCAAAGCGACTGCCCCCATCGGGCTGTTGGGGTATCCTCCACGCTGAGACCCGCGCGAAGGGAGCAAGCGAAGATGTTGGAATGCAAGTGGTTGCAACAAACAACTTTCGAAGGCTGCGTCTGAAGTTGTGATGACACAACTTGATCCTTTGAAGATCCGATCGTGAGGGGCAGCTAAAACGATCCCAATACCAGCCTTACGAAGCTGTGCCATTTTCTTGGCATCGCGCACTAATTGTCGGTCCATTCGTCGCTGGGGAACGACTTGTGCATTCCAGTGGCCTGAAAGAACTGTATTAGGAGTAGCCTCAAATTCCACGTAAGCATCAATCAGCGCGGGATAGATATATTTGTCCGTGCAGTCAATTACCTGCGCGTCGGCTGGCGCTTGCAAATCTTGGCCAATTGCAGCGATTCTTCCATCTCGAATCAACAATTCTCCCTTTGCGATCTCACGTTTTGCATCGCGAACGATGTATCCGTTGGCAAGCAACACCGTCGAAGGTGGGTTAAACCGAACTCCTTCATCAGGTGCTGTGCCCGTGGGGGCTTGCGCCCGCGCATCGTTCAGCACGGCACCAAACACCAACACAAGACTCGTCAAGCGAATAAGATGGCTGGTCCTCAAGTCACAATTCATCAACATGGTGAGATTCCCGCTTTGCCCCTCGCGACATAATGTACGCAGCTCGATGGTTGGTCACACACGCACAGATTAATCCAAAGGCGCGATGATTTCAGCGACACGAATTGAAAATGGATACATCTAATTGAATGGAAACACTTCTTACCGGCATTTCGACGGGTAATCTACCCAGTTATTCCCCTTGCTCACAAGAATCTGTAGGCTTGCGTTATCGGCTCGACACCATCGTTTTTCGTCAGCGCGAATATCCACAGCTACTGAAATCGAGTTATCATACTGACTCGCCAATCGCCTTGTGGGCTGAAATTGCGACGCGAATGGCGTGACTGCTCCTACCATTTTCGCATTCCAACTAGGAAGTCTCCGATGTCCGGTAATCCCTATGCTCCCAGCAACGTGACGTCTGCCGAATCCAATGTTTCGTCCGAGGTGGACCGAGGATATTGGTGGAATTACATGACAAACTATCATTGGTTTGTATTTGCGATGGCGGCTTTGTCGTGGCTGTTTGATTGTTTGGATCAGCAGATTTTTATTCTGTTTCGCGATGCGGCATTGACCAGCCTGCTACCTGCTGGATCGGATGTGAAGTCCTATGGTGGCTACGCCACTTCGATATTTGTTGCTGGCTGGGCCACCGGTGGTTTGTTTTTCGGTTCAATCGGAGACCAAATCGGCCGAGCCAAGACGCTGACAATAACCGTGTTGTTGTATTCGCTTTTCACCGGGCTCTCTGCTCTGTCAGTATCCTGGATGGATTTTGCCATCTACCGTTTCATTACTGGATTGGGTGTCGGAGGTGTTTTTGGGTTGGCAGTGGCTCTGATCGCGGACACGTTACCAGACAAAGCCCGACCAGGTGCGCTCGGAATGTTGCAAGCTCTTTCGGCTGTGGGCAACATCACAGCCGGGGTGATCAGCATGTGGATGGGAAGCTTGATAAAATCAGGTACACTTTCTCAAGCCGTGGCTTGGAAATACGCTTTTCTGATAGGTGCGATTCCCGCGTTTCTTTGCGTCTTTATTCAACTTCGATTAAAAGAGCCCGAAAAATGGGTCAAGGCCAGAGAAGCCGGACGAGCGTCAGGTGTCAAGTTTGGCTCGTATGCATCGTTGCTCGGTGACGGACCATGGCGCAAGCCGGCACTGTTAGGCATGATGTTGTGCATTGCTGGCGTCATCGGATTGTGGGGAATTGGCTTTTTCTCGCCGGAGTTGGTTGGTGACGTCATTAATACGTCACTACGAGCCAAAGGAGTGGCGGAAACAGAAATTGCCAGCCAGGCCACATATTATCGTGGCGTAAACAGTATTGTTCAAAATATTGGCGCATTTTTCGGCATGCTGGCTTTTGCCATCGTGGCTCAACGAATCGGACGTAAACCTACATTTGCAATTGCATTCGTAGGTGCTTTCATCGCCACCAATTACTATTTTTGGATGTTCAAGAGTGTCGATCAGATTTGGATGAGCGGCGTGATGGGTTTCTTCCAACTGGCGCTGTTTGGCGGATTTGCCATCTATTTACCTGAACTGTTTCCAACACGCCTGCGCAGTACTGGCACCAGTTTCTGCTACAACGTTGGGCGTTTTATTGCTGCCACAGGCCCCTTCACGTTCGCTGTGCTGCAAGCTTATCTCGGAAAAGCGGCAATTGCGAAACTGCCCGAAACTGCGGATGCCGCCGCACAAGCAGCAGCCAAATTGGGAGCCTTCCGTGAAGCGACTAGTTGGGTGAGCTCGGTCTTTATCATGGGCTTGGTCGTCGTCTTGTTCCTACCGGAGACAAAAGGTCGTCCCATGCCCGAAGATTAAATTAAACAGCTCAGCGTCAGTGTGCAAGTATTCTCTGAAGCGAGTCCAAACTTCAGAGAGTCATGCAGTGTTCGACAGGGTTAATTGCCGGTTAACATTTCCGGTCGCTCAAGTATCAAGTAGTGCCCATGATCGGCGGTAACGATAACCAAGGTATCGTTCCAACCGCCATGGGTTTCGATCCATTTCGTCAAGCCAAGAAAAGCATTGTCGCCACTGATCACGGCACCGATGGAGTTGTCGATATTGTTTGCATGATTGCCCCAATCGACGTCGCCGGCTTCGACCATCAACCACCAACGATTGGATTTGGCTTGCAGGACTTCGGCGGCTGCTAATGTCATGTCCACCAACTCTGGATTCTCATCGAGATCGGCTGCAGAGTATGTCTCTGCCTTGTCGGTGGCTGCGGTCCCAAAGCTATCGACAGGCGCAAAGTCACCGTTGGCGGTACGATAGGGAAGGTGGCCACCTTTGACTCCAAAGTAACCGAATAATCGCTGGCGATTTCTCACTACTAGATCCACTGCCTGCTGCAAGCAATCGCGACCATTGACGTTGCCAGTGCGCTGGACAATTTGGTAACTGCCGCCGTTGCGTTGGTCGATTGTGTGCAGATCTTCAGCAGCCAGATATCGATTTCCCGGCACGAAGTTCATACCCTGAGCTCCATCTTTATCCTTGCTCTCGCCCCATCCGGCACCGATCAATACGTCCACGCCCGGCAGTCCTCCGGGATGAAAAATGCTGGGTAGACCAATGAGGTCGCGAGTTAGGTCCTGGTAATCATCGCGATGTATGTTGTTCGCATAGGCTGCGGCGGGGGTCGCATGACTGATCGGCACACTGGTAACGACGCCCACTGCAAAGCCTTTCTCTTGGAGTGTCCTTGCCAGTGGCAGCACCTCTCGCCCAGCAACATCTACGTTGATTGCATCGTTATACGTTTTGATCCCACAAGTCATCGAAGTCGCTGAAGATGCCGAATCGGCATAAGCATGCTTGAGATCCGAACCCGCCCCGATAGGATACTGTGGATCTAAGAAAGCTGACCAAGGAAACTCGCCCAGGCGGACAGGGTCAAATCCCCCGGGGATATTCCCGCCAATTTTTGTAACACGTTGGTCGTCTACATTAATCGTCGTTCCTTCGTTGCATGGGCTGGTCACAAAGTAGCCAAAGTCTGTGGCGGCTCCTCGATAATCTTGAAATCCCAGTCCACTTCCACGACCAACGTCGTACGTTACTTTTCCACTTTTGGCGATCGCAGCCGCGCGAGTTGTCTGCCAGTCCATGCCATCGAACACGAAGAGGATGATCCGATTTTTACCTGATTCGGCGGCCCATTTTTGCAACCGATAGATATCGGTCTGGTCAAAGTACTGCGCGGTAGGATTGAACGTATGAGTAGGTGTAAATCCGTACAATTCTTTCAGCCGATCGGCATTACGATAGACACTATTAACTCCGGCGACTCGTTGGGTATCTCCGCCAAAAATATAGGCGGGAATCAAGCGATTCGAATGCGTTTTCCATGACGAATACTTTTCAGGGTTTGGGCCCCAATGTCCCCAGGTGACTTGGTTTGTTTCTACAGATTGTTGCTGCAGCCGTGCAATCGCATCCGATTCCGGAGACTGAGCGAACAAACTTGAGCACGCTATGGCGGCAGCCATCGCCATCAAGTGCATGGAAAAAGCCATACATTTCTGGACACTTCTCGATAATCTCCAAAATCTTTGTACTGGGCACAGTCTAGTAACCCAATGTCCCGCCGGCTCCGCTTTCCGTTCCACGCTAACTTGGCAGTGTGGCTGCGAAAACTCGCAAGGCATAACCTCATGTGCAGTACATGCCAAGTCAGAACTTTGGAACATACGTGCGTTGGAGTGGCGTTTGCCGATGAGTGTCCATTTCTTCATTATTTTGTCTCGCTGAATTTATCGAGCTGTTATTCCCAGTCAGGTTGGTAGTCCCACAGCATTGATTGTCTGTCCCACGCGCTGAGGGATTTACGAAGTTTTCAAAATTTCTTGGCCCCGGCAAGGGGTTGGTTACGCCAAGTAGGTTGTCAAGACGAGCCAAACTGAAGTCGCTCGTGCGTCATTAACAACCTTATATGAGGGAGCCGCTCATGAAAATCCTCTCGAAAACCTGGATCGCCAAGTTGTTTATCAGTTTCGTCTCAATTTCAACAGTTGCTAGTGCTCAAAGTGCTGGAACACACGTTGATGTTGGCCCTGGCCACGCCGGCGCTGGAGCCTCAGCCAGTGGAGCTTGGCAGCACACGGAAACCGAATCCCGAGTAGGCGCGGCCAATATGGGGCGAGCTTTGGCCATCGGTGCTGGTCCGAACGGATTGTCCCTGTCGCACAGCATCGGCGTCAACGCGGGTGGTCGCGGTGTGGGACATAACTTTAACCTCAGCATTGGTCCTGGCGGCTCGCACGTCAGCCATGGAGGAGTTGTTACAGAAGGTGGTAATTCGCGTGTACTGGCTGGCGGAAACGCACGTGGAGGACTCTTTCCCAGTGGCGGTAGTTCCGTATCTGGGTTTGGACGCCGCACCGATGCCTACTCGCGCAGCCGTACTATTCCCGCTCCTCCGATGTTTCCATTTTCTCGACCAGGTCGCTGGATGCCCTAGCACTAACTGCACACGCCACTTTCGATCAAACAGAACGCGTTAAGGTCGTAGTCGCGAAATTAAGAAAAACCAAGTGTTAAACCACTCCAGTTATTTGTTCAGCGAAAAACCGTTCACTTCATCGAATGTGGCGCTGTCCAATTGATTAAAAGCTAAATCGCACACATGTCGCCTTCTTGCGAAATGAGTACTTTGGCCAGAAGGGCAGCGGTCCCCAAATCAAAATGACGAACGAAACTTTCCCAATATTAATTCAATCGGTCACCTTCAAACAAAGGACTCTAGTCATGTATCGTTCAACGATGTTCATTGCGTGCACGTTGCTGATCAGCGGCCATGTCTATTCACAAATTCCAAATCGTATTGATGTCAACAGCCTGCGGAGTTCGGTATTGCATCATGCGGCCAATAGTGTTTCCGCCAATGCGCTGAGTTTGGCTCAGGCAGCAATCGATCGGCCTGAGCCAACTACCGCTCAGACCTGGGGAGTCGAAGTTATGGTGGTGCCCGACTTATTTGTTCGAGCAATCCCCGAGTTGGCAAGTGGATCGGGCCTATTGGTAACAAAAGTCTACCCGCTAAGCCCTGCAGAACGACTCGGACTACGAAAAGGAATGGTGCTCTTGGAGGTCAGTCTTCGTCGCCTTTCGAAGGAGTGCGAGCTACCTAAGCTGGATCAGCCGTTATCGTTCACCGTGCTAACCAACGATGGCGTGAAAAACGCTGAGATACAACCGGACTATACGTGGCTAATTGAATTGGCTAGGCCTGAGTTTTTGTATAAGCAACTCATGGTTTCCAACCGCAACAACCTGCCGCAACCAGCATGCGCAGTATCGATGGCCGAAGCCAACGGCCATTTATCAATATCGGCCACGGTACCAACCGAGGAAGGCAACCGCGAAGTACAGTTACGAGGAACGCGATCCGAAGTTGAATCACAACTGAACAAGTTACCACTTTGCATTCAGAAAACACTGCGCCCTCAAATCGGTTTCTGATTCCGTCACTAAACCCCGAAGCCTAGTGTAGAAAATTCGACAAGTATCTAAGTTGGATAGCGCCACTTGCGCACGTCAGTAGTGTTCTGGTTACTGGGTTCTGCCCAGTAACCAGATGTCCCGCCGACTCGGCGCCTCTGCCTGCACGCCTACTATTTCTACGACTACTTGGCCTCAAGGATCTCCGGCCATCGCGACGCGGAGCCGGCGGAGCCTCAAATGCGGCACATTCCAAGGCTGAGCCTTGGAATGAGTATTTTAAACTTGCATTTTGACGAGGCAGCGGAAGTGCGCAAGGTCTCCGGTGCCATGGCAGTTATCAAGCACCGCTCGACTGACCGATGCTGCGGGACAACCGTAAACTGTCCAGCGCTATTGACTATCCTGGAGCTGGCGAAATTGTGCTTCGCTGGGCCAGCCGTACGTCCGCCAGCGTGCAGGATAAAGAGATTCGGCTGGCGCGATCCATTCGCTACATACTGCAACTAAGCTATCCCAGCTAACTCTCAAATTCTCACGTTCTGGAAAGACGACGATGTCGGCTTGGGGCAATAAATTCGCAGTTCGATCGTGCCAGTAAGTCTTCATGCGACGCACACTCTGCCGCACTGCTCCATCATCCATTACCAGTGGTTGCACCAGAGAAAAATCTCGTCGACCTACTGCGGTGCTCTTGAGCAGTGTCGTTTGTTCCTCGTAAATCCGACGCAAATGGTTGAACTGCCGTTCGTCCAGCTTGGCAGCCGCTTGTGTACCAGAACCTGGGATCCAAGTTCGCCAGACCTCACCCGAGTTGATCAGTGGAAACGGAGGTAATGGTTTTGGATCATCTTCCGCCAATTCGATGGCCATTTCAATATTGAATTCGAGCGTTTCATCAATGTCGTCGGCCTGTGCCATGCAACAGACATCACGAGCGGCCGGAAACGCCCATCGAGGGTAGCCAATATTAAACCTCTGATAAGGCTCGTCGAGTAAGAACCGTACGCTGTCATAACAATCTCGGGTCGCTGTCGAACAATGTCCAGGCTGATCTCCCTCGCCGCTCATGCCCATAAACGAAGCCCCGCGCGAAACGTTTTCCAGCGCAATTGCCAGCGACTGCTCAAAAGTAAGCTCCCACTTTTCCAGTTGCGGCTTGAACACCGATTGAATGCAGTCAGGAAAATCCAAAACTACTGTCAACAACACGTGTTCACCAATCAATTTGTACGGAATCTCTGTGAGCAGAGCGCTGTTATCAGTCGATCGCAATTGGTCCGCTGTAAAATGCCAACGATCCATCAGCTTGGGTCGCAGTTTGGGAATAGCATCTTGGCGAGTCAGTGACATGAGGTCATTTTCGAAGATGAAGTTGATCGTACGCACAAAAGTTTCCATTTGTTCGTTTCGATACTTGCTAGAACTCCTTAACGCGTATGCTTTGAATAACGAATTCAAATTTGGCGACGTGCTCATGCCATTTGGTCCCGTTATCTCGATTGAGCGATCGTCTTTCCGAACGACCTTTAAACCAGCATCGAGTAATCGCGTGACCAACTCATTGATGAAAGCTTGATATTTTTCACGATCTTCTTCCTCCATGTCTATCTCCTTAATCCCAGCGAGGCCGAGATCAAATCTAGTGCAGCTAATTCTTGTTCAGTAAATTTCCGAGACTCGCCGGGTGGAGGTTCCACTGCCGCCGAGGATACTTGCAAAACCATATCGAGCAGCGCCAAGCAGAACCCTCGTGCATGCTGTGGAGCATGCATCTGCGCACAGCGCTGGCTGATGACTAACAGCGCTGGCAACAACAGCATGCCGTTGTCCTGAGTCAAAATCGTAGCTGCACGTGACAAGTCACTTGCAAAACGCGGTACTGCCAAGTTGCAAAACTCGCGCACTAACGGATTCTCGTGCTGCGTGTGGGCGAGAAGGGAATTAGCAAACGCGACTACCTGCGCTTGGTCAAATTCACCTGCTGCTGACGCCATCAGGACAAAACAGTTTACGGGCGCAGTCGTCAAAGATTCGCGTATTTGTTCCTCGGTCGGAGCGGTAGATAACTGCTCGACCAATTGGTCCACGTTAGCCTGAAATTCGTCGCTTCTTAGACATTCAAACCAATCTTCATCGTCGTCAGCTTCGTCGTCGTCAGCTTCGTCGTCGTCAGCTTCGTCGAGGTCGTAGTTTTCATCGTCCTCTCCCTCAACGTCCGCTTTGTATACACCAAATGGTTCGTCATTTCCACCAAAGTCGAACTCGTTGGCTTCATCGAGTTCGTCGGACTGATCACCTTCAGAATCTTGTAAATCAAAGCCTTCATCTTCATAGTCATCTTCATCGAATTCTTCCTCATCATATTCTTCGAAATCAAAGTGTTTGACGAGTTCTGCTTCTTCGAATTCTTCGTCGCTCAGCTCCTGCGAGTCCAAGTCCTGTGTTGCCGCTTGTGAGTATAGTTGACTAGGATCAATGCCCATTCGAGAACACAGAAAATCTGTGGGGAGCTCCTCCGGCGCTTGGTCGCAACGTCCCAGTGAGTCGAGCAGGCGAAAATAGGCTTCGCCTATCGATTGCGATTCCTTACGTCGTTTGACAGCCTCCAGGCGGTCGCCTAACCACAAGAAAGGATAGATCGTGGCTGCATTGTCGACACCGCGCAGACTGGCACCTGAGCCATCGTCTTCGAGCGCCCAATAACCACCCAATGTTTTGCGGACCACTTCGCCGACATAGGCTGCATAACCATGGAACACCGATTCAATACTAAAGCCTTTTGGATGAAAAATTGGCAATAGTTGGTCAACCAACTGCAGGGATTGAGGCGAAAAATCCAATTCGACGCCAAGCATCTCTTTACTAGACCGCGAACAGGCGCCTGCGTGGTTGACCATGTATTCGAGCAATGCATCAGGTGATGGAGTGGGATTCTGCGGCGTCTGCATTGCATTCTCTCGCGACGAGGCTATTCCTAAGTTAAGATTCATACAGCCAAACATAAAATGTTAAGCAAGCACGTTATATCACTTGAATTGGACTTTTATTACGTTGGTCTTGTTGTTATGTGCGAAAATTTTTCGAGATCGAGCTGGCTGAGCTGCGCAGTTCACTTGTGCCTATGGCTGGCGTGTTGCGACTCGGCCAACGCACAAAGCCCCTCAATTACAGAGCAAGGGGCTGGTGATTCGCTGAAATTCTTCGAATCAAGGATTCGACCAGTATTGATCGAGCACTGTTATCCCTGCCACAGCGAGACCAATGGCAAGCTCAAAGGAGGGCTGAGTCTAGAATCGAAGGCCGGTTGGCAAAAGGGAGGTGATTCTGGCGAGCCAGCGATCGTTCCGAACGACCCATTGGCCAGCCCGATTATCCAAGCTATGCGACATGCCGAGGCCATCAAGATGCCGCCGGAACGGAAGCTACCTGACCAAGTAATAGCAGATTTTGTTGAGTGGATAAATCTTGGTGCAGCAGATCCTCGGATCGATCCTACCACTCCTAGCACAGGCTCAAGTTCCAAGCGGGCGGACAAATCCTGGTGGTCCTTGCAACCCATCGAAGTGTATGCTCCACCCAGCGTGATAGATATACCGCCGGATTGGCAAGTCAATCCCATCGACCGATTTGTCTACGCGACTCTGCGAGCCCGTGGTCAATCACCAAATGGCCCAGCCGACGCGCGCACGATGATACGTCGCTTGACTTACGACGTTACCGGATTGCCGCCGACGATGGATGAAGTCGAAACCTTTCAACACGAATATGCTGCCTACGGTAAGACCCAGGCTGTCACTCGCTTGGTCGATCGTTTATTGGCCTCGAAACGGTACGGCGAGCACTGGGGAAGGCACTGGTTGGACGTGGTGCGGTTTGGCGAGAGCATCGGTTTTGAGCGCAACGTCATTATCGACGATCTATGGCCGTTCCGCGATTATGTGATTCAATCTTTCAATCACGATAAACCCTTTGATCGTTTTATCATGGAGCATATTGCGGGTGATGTTCTCTCCCGCGACGAACCCGAAGTCGAAATAGGAAGTGCCTTTCTGGTCGCTGGACCCTACGACGATGTAGGTAATCAAGATCCGGTCGCGCAGGCGAACATTCGCGCCGCCACTCTTGATGAAATTATCACTGCGACAGGTAGCGCTTTTCTGGGAATGACCGTCAATTGTTGTCGATGTCATCATCACAAATTTGATCCCATTCAAATGGAAGATTATTATCGCTTGCGTGCTGCCTTCGAAGGAGTCAAACATGGCCGACGCGTTATAGCGTCAAAAGCTGACCGTGAACAACATGCTGCAATCACTCAACCTTTGGCAACTCAACTTGCGGAAGTTGAAGACAAGATCGAGCTCCACGAGAACAACATCGCCGATCGGGTTCGTGAGAAGCTAAAATCGCGAGTGTTTTCGCGTCCGAAAGTCGATCCTTTCTCGACCGAAGAAAGATTCGCCGCAGTAACTGCTCGGGCGATCAGATTGGTGATGCATGCTCATTCGGGCAATCCACGATCTGCCGTTGGGTCGCGATTAGTCGAATTCGAAGTGTGGAGTGCTGAAGCACAGTCACGTAACGTGGCCTTGGCCAGCCACGGGGGGCAAGCAGTAGGTGAGAAAAGTGCTGTAGCTGAAGACTTTCCGCAAGCCTACGGTCCTCAATTCGTTATTGATGGTTCATTTGCGGAACAATGGTTTGTAGGTACACCTGCCGTCTTGACTATCAATCTGGCTGAGCCGGTTGCGGTGGATCGAATTGTCTTTTCCAATTCGCGAGGAATTGAAATTCAGCGCAAAGGAGTGCAGGGAGAAACTCCCACCGACTACGAAATTCTAATATCGACCAATGGTCAAGAGTGGACCAAAGTGGCTGATAGTTCTGATCGCCAACCTTGGAGCGAAGCTCACGCCATCGAGAGATTACGTCAAGAAGTGACTACGCCGGAAGATACAGTAAAGTTATCCGAACTGCGTGCAACACAGGTAGCAATAAAACGTCAGCTCGCATCGGTGCCGCCATTGCCGCAAGTGTTTGCAGGGAACTTTTCACAGCCTCAGCAGGCAACCTTTGTCATGCAAGGAGGCGATCCGATGAAACCAATGCACGCAGTTGCGCCGGCTAGCCTTGAGTTTGCCGGTACACTCAGTCATACGTACGTTTTGCCCAAAGATGCACCGGAGGGGAACCGCAGACTGGCCCTTGCCAAGTGGATCGCTTCACCCGACCATCCACTTACCGCGCGAGTCCTGGCCAATCGAGTTTGGCACTACCATTTTGGGACTGGTATCGTCGATTCGCCGAGCGATTTTGGATACCTGGGAGGACGACCATCACATCCAGAATTGCTCGATTGGTTGGCAAGCCGCTTGATTTCCAATGGCTGGCGATTGAAATCGCTACATCGTGAAATCTTGACCTCTCAAACGTATTTACAAGCTTCCACATTTCGCGTGGATGCTGCGGGCAAAGATCGCGAAGCCCGCATGCTCTGGCGATTTCCTCCGCGCAGGTTGAGCGCTGAAGAAATTCGCGACACGCTATTGGCGATCAGTGGGAATCTAAACGACAAATTGGGTGGGCCAGGTTTTCGACTCTACAAGTTTACACAGAACAACGTGTGTACGTACTTGCCCCTCGATCAACATGGACCGGAAACCTATCGTCGAGCGGTCTATCATCAACATGCGCGGGCCAGCGTCGTGGACATTTTGACCGACTTCGATTTCCCTGACATTGCATTCGCTTCACCACGCCGCGCGATAACTACTTCGCCGCTCCAGGCACTGACTATGCAGAACCACTCGTTCACCTTAGATATGGCCAAGTCTTTCGCCAAACGAGTCAACGGCGACTTAGACGGCTCTATCGGTCAGCCATTTCATATTCAGGTTTCCGAAACCCATCCCCATCACTTCTCTAGATTCGTGCGGCGTGCTTATCAATTGGCGTTACAACGCGAGCCGAATAGCGAGGAAATTGCGGCCGCTGTGGATTTAATGACCAAGCACGGACAAGTTTCCTTCTGTCGCGCTTTACTGAACTTTAGCGAGTTGATTTACATCGAGTAAACTGATACGCGCTCTCAACCTCTAAATTTGATGCTTGCCTAGTATCCGCACAATCTCGATATTCAGTAGAATAGTGTAGAGTGAGAACCGTGTTCGGTTCGAATTTGACCGACAAGCGATCGCAGTCTCGTTGGTGGACAGTCGACATTCGATCAAGTGAAAGGCGTTTGGCGAAACATCGGCCGGAATGTATTAGCACCCGGTTCCCTTTGATTTCGCGGCTAAGTCCGGACGCTAATGTGCTCCGGCGGATCCAAAGTCGTCCTATCCAACTAGGCATTGTAAAACAATACGTGACTTAAATTCAGGTGGCATGAATCACACCCTTCGCGGACTCGAAGCGTGGCACTCCAACCATTTCAATTCGGTCACTAATTGAATTGCAGCGACTTAAAGTAAGTTGTTACAAAATCAAAGTTGTTACACGATCATTGTGATCGCACGATTGTGTCGGTTGGTACCGACCAATTACTGACGTATCTCCAATTTCCACGATTACCGTTCCCAGATTACCCGCACGCGAAAAGGGCTCCCCATCCATGAGAAACTGCATTCTTTGCCAACCCCTACTGGCGCTGATTTACTTTTCCATTTCGTTGGTGTCTTTCAACCATTGTTTGCTGGCCCAGCAGGATAAGGCTCCACCTGGCTTCACCGCTCTCTTCAACGGCAAGGACTTAACTGGCTGGTATGGTTGGGGAACGCAAGATCCTCAAGAATTATCGGCGAAATCAAAGGAGGACCAAGCTGCTTACAGAAAACAATCGATTGACGGAGGAACCGTCGATGGTAAGGGGAATCCAACTCACTTAAAAGCCCATTGGACTGTCGAAAATGGTGAATTAGTCAACGATGGTCATGGGTTATATGCGACCACGGATAAGGACTATGGAGACTTTGAGTTACATCTTGAATACAAAGCATTGCCCTTGGGAGACAGCGGAATTTACTTGAGGGGTATTCCTCAGGTACAGATATGGGATCCAGGCCAAGAAGATCCAAGTGGTCTTGGTCGCGCAAAGGGCTCCGGCGGATTATGGAACAACAGCAAGGGTGCTCCAGGCAAAGATCCAGCAAAGAAGATGGATAAGCCGTTCGGCGAATGGAATAGCATGAAGATCACGATGATCGGCGAACGAGTGACGGTTGTGTTTAATGGTGAACGCGTTGTCGACAATGCTGTCTTGGAGAACTTCTTTGCCAATCGCAAAGCCGGATATGTGGCTTTTGGCAAGAACAAGAATAAGGATGGCGCCGAACCTCAGAAACTTCCAAACGGTTACATGAAGGACCCCGTTTCTGCCAAAGGACCCATTCAGTTGCAAACGCATGGTAGCGAAATACGGTGGCGCAATGTTTTCATTCGCGAGATCGGCTCTGAAGAGGCGAACGAACTACTTGATTCACGTGATGCAGACGGGTTTGTTGAATTGAACAATGGACGTGACCTCAGCAACTGGCAGGGAGCCGTGGCAAACTACGAAGTCAAAGATGGGGCCATCGTTTGCAAACCGGGTAAAGGTGGCGATTTGTTGACCAAAGATGAATACGAAAACTTCATCCTGCGAGTCGAATTCAAACTGCCATTGGCTGGTAATAATGGAATCGCCCTGCGAACTCCATTAGGTGGCCACTCGGCATCCGATGGTTTGGAATTACAAGTAATCGACAGCGACGGCTACAATGCCAAACATCCTAAGGGAGGACTGCTGCCTTACCAGTATCACGGTTCACTTTATCACTGTGTTGGTGCGAAGCATGGTTTCCTGCGCCCAGTAGGTGAATGGAATTTTCAAGAAATCGAAGTTCGTGGCCAAACGATCAAAGTCACCTTGAACGGCACGAAGATTCTGGACCTTGATATTGACAAGTTTGATCGCACTCAAATCGAACATCCACCCAAGGGACTCGACAATCGCAAGGGACTCATTGGTCTTGCAGGCCATAGTGATCCGGTTGCATTCCGTAGTTTCAAAGTAAAGAAACTTTGAACGCCTAAGGCGTAGGTTGATGCTAACTAACCACAGCCCGCTTGCAAATTTACGCAAAGAGTTGGTGCTGGTTAGCTCTGATGACCAGTTGCTGTGCAAATAGTTCGTAGAGCTGAGCCTTGATATACAAGGCTCAGCTTTTGTAATCTCTACTGCGTATTAACCGCCGATGTGCAGAACCTCGGCTGCGACTGGCAACGACCAACCCGCGCGATACGCGGTTTTGATCAGCTCGTCCGCTTCGGGTGCATTGGTGACTTTTAAAGCCTTAGAATCCCACTCGATCTTTTTCCCTACGCGCACGGCTAAGTTTCCTAAGAGGACCATTTCGGTGAATGGTCCAGCATAGTCAAAGCTCGACAGAGGCTTGGGACCACCTCGACAGGCGGCCAGCCACTCGGCATCTTCACTGGCAACGCGAGGAATAGTCTTCTCGGTGTTCGAAAAATCGTGAGCAAGGTGGCCGGGCGTTACGATCCAGTTTTCCGAGCTGCGATTGAACAACATCAACCCCTTGTCTCCTACGAGGATGAGGTCCCAGGCACCGGGTGCGTCGAAGGTCGGTTGCGCACGCCGATTTTTTTTCTTGACGGATTCGGTTGGCTCGATGGGCAACCCTTTTGCGCGAACTTCTTCAACCGCGCGAGCCAATAGTTCGTACGGCGCATTGGGCCTTTGGTTGCGGATACCATCGTACCAAACGAATTTCACCGCCGGCTGGTCTACTTTGGCAACTGGCCCAACCGCCGCTCCGCGCAAACCACCACCGACAGCTCCACGCGCGGGGAAATGGTAAGTTATCGTTGACCAATCGGGGCCGGTTTCACTGTTTTGTCCACCCGATTCAGCTTCAACACTGTGCGGAGCTCCTAAGTCTAAAGCCCAGTAAGGCATATCCATGATATGGCATGCCATATCTCCTAACGCCCCGGTACCAAAATCCCACCAGCCGCGCCATCGAAATGGCAAGTAACAAGAGTTGTAATCACGGGCTGTGGCCGGTCCCAACCAAAGGTCCCAATCGAGGTCGGCAGGTTTGGCAATTCCGACGGACTGTTTTCGCAATTCGATTGCCTTGGACCCTTGCTCCCAAATGGGGCGATTTGTCCAGCAATGCACCTCGCGCACGGGACCAATCATGCCCGCGCGCACCAACTCCACTGCTCGTCGAATCGGTTCGCCGGCGTGAGCTTGATTACCCATCTGAGTTTGTACGCCGTAGTACGTGGCGGCCTGTGCCATGATGCGAGCTTCGAAGATCGTGTGGGTAAGCGGCTTCTGAACATACACATGTTTACCGCGAGCCATGGCAGATAATGCTGCAATAGCATGTGTATGGTCCGGCGTACTGATCGATACTGCATCGATTCCACGTTCCTTGTCCAGCATCTCACGAAAGTCGGTATACCGTTTCGCATTCGCATAGTTGTTAAACGTTTTTGCCGCCCGCGAAGCGTCCACATCACACAAAGCAACATAGGTCCCACCCGCAGCCGATATATCGCTGACCTCTCCCGCTCCTTTGCCACCCACGCCGATGCCAGCGACCAAAATGCGATCGTTGGCACCCCACACTCGCTGCGGAATATAGGTAAATGCGAAAGCTGAAGACGCTGCCGCGATAAACTTGCGCCTCCCTACCTTGAATTTAGAAGAGCTCAACACAGGACTTGCTGTTTGCCCCTTGCGACAGTTCGACAACACATTCGTCGGCTTGCGGCAGTTCATGAGAATTCTCCAAGACATCGACCAGTTGATTCAGTTGCACGACCAACCAATTCACGAATTGCCATCTTTCAATGGCAAGTCGTAGTTTGAGTCCCTGCAGATAGTTTCGCAAGGCGTGAATCAATTCATGTCCGCGCCAGAAAGCATCGTCGGTCGATGACGCAGACTTAATTCACCAATGGTGGTTCGACTTTTGTTTAAGGCGATCTTGCCGTTATGCTTTCTCGGTGATTGCCACTTTTATGATATTGATGCGGGCCCAGATTCCAGGAACTCCACGCTGCACATATTCCACTTTGACTTGATCCCCTACGCGGTATGTATCTTTATCCAACTTACTAACCAGCGCTTTGCCCAACGTTGCGACACCGTCGATTCGAATGGTCAGGATGTAGCCTTCATTAGTGGTGATTGCAGTTGGGGTATTAAAGCCCCGCTGGGTACCTGAGGGTTGGTATTGCCAATATTTACCAGCGGGTTTGTAAATCATATCGATCACTTGACCGCTGGCTTGGTGGAGCGGAACGGGTCGAATGAAGACATACCAAATACCCGCAGCCAATCCAAGTAAAATAAAGCTAAAGGCTAATTCCATCGGGCAACCTCAGCAGTCCGAAATGCATCTCGTCATACCCATGTGAACGGATCTTAATGGGTAGTCTAGCGCGGGAGCAGAACCATTAAATCGAGCAGCCGGTAACACCGGTTGACGACGAGTACCAAGCTTGTCGCCGCCATTGTAACCGAGTCGCTCGCAAGGCGGGATGATTGTGGTTCGATCCAGCCGGTGGTAAACTTGAAAATCTAGGATTACTAGAAGACTTAATATTGAGAGTCCCATGTCAGACACATGCGAACTTGAAAAACCCGAGGAAGGGTCAGTTACCGGTTGGCTATATTGGGCCAAATCCGGTGATGAGGTAGCAGTGTCGAACCTCTGCGAGCGTTATTTTGGACGATTGGCTGATTTAGCTCGAGCGCGATTTGGTTCAGCCAGCCGAACGACAGCGGATGAAGAGGATATCGCGAATTCGGTTCTAGCAACGCTCTTTGAAAAAGTCGCAAAAGGGGTTTTCCCGAATCTTCTGGATCGAGACGATCTGTGGAGTTTGCTGATTTCTATAACCAAGAAAAAGGTGGCCTCACAAATCCGCTCGAATCTCAGGCAAAAGCGAGGTGGAGGCCAGGTCATGACGATGACCGATGTACAGGCGGACGCTGCCTCCGCTGAAGACCTTGATGCCTTTAGCCAGCCCTCACATGAAACCATGGCGATGATCTCGGATCTTTGCAGTAATATGGTCGAGCGGCTTGACGATCCGGCGCTGCGTGAAATTGCCGTTCTAAAGCTGGCTGGTTACAACAATCGTGAAATCGCTGATCGTCTTGGACGGCTACCCAAGGCGATTGACCGAAAAGTCGCAATTATCCGCGAGATTTGGCTGCTCGAATTCCCGGGTGAATTGGACTGTCCGTCTTCGGTTGAACCGCCGGCGAACTGAAGAGGCTTTGCCTGTTCAACGTTCCACTGCAATCTGCGCGTGCAACAATCTGCGCGTGCGACAACCCACTTTTCCCACACTGCGAGCTCGACCCACCTTAGCCATTTCGCACATTTATTTGGCAAGGGTTTTTGAAACCGTCAATCGCCAAAAGTGCCATGGGTGCGACAAGGATTTTGAACTTTCTTGAAAAGAAATCAAAAAAATTATGTGTTGCTTTGAATTCTGCAAAACACTGGATAAATATGGTTGCAATGGCGAATTCACGCCGTACAATCCCACTTTGTAAGTCTGTAACTTCTGGGGACCTGCATGGCCAACATACCATTCAGCGGGGAAGCAACGAAAAAGCTCTCCTCGATGCAACAAATTGATGGAGTATGTGACGCTTATGAAAGCGACCTGAGCGCTGGAAATGCGCGACCGATGAAGGACTACGTTGATCGAGTCGACAAAGCTCTGGCACCAGAACTTATGCGAGAACTGTCGCTCTTACACCGCGATGCCGAAGAGTTGCTAGAAGAAAGCTCTGGAGACAAATCGACTGGTGCGCAAGCGACTTTGACTCGTTTTGAGGTGTCAAATCTGCGCTTGCGGTCTCGTGATGAAGATTGCTTTCGCTTTGAAAACTATTTATTGCTTGAAAAAATCGGGAGTGGAGCTTCCGGCGTCGTTTATTTGGCCGAAGACATCGATTTGAGAAAACGGTATGCGCTGAAGCTTTCGCACGCTGAAGATTGTGTCGACAACGAAGGCTTTATTCGCGAGGCACGCAACACGGTAAGGTTGGATCATCGTGGCATCGTGCGCATGTTACGCGTGGGTGTTTGGCGAAAAACTCCATTCATCGTTACAGAATTTGTTCCCGGCGTGAACCTCAAATCTTGGTTGCTGGAACATAGAGAAAAACTAGAGTTCAGGCAGATCGCCGAATTGGTTGCAGAAATTGCGGACGCTCTTCAGCATGCACACGAACAGCAAGTGGTGCATCGCGATATTAAGCCTTCCAATATCGTGGTCAAAGAAGAGTTGGTGGTTGATGAAGTATCCGGCAAACAACAGATTCGACTTCATCCTTGTATCATGGACTTTGGTATTTCTAAAGTCGCTGATACGATCAATTCGCGAACCTTGCAGGGCGATATCATCGGCACGCCGGCCTACATGAGTCCAGAGCAGGCGGGTGGCGGTTCGGTTCACGCCGACCATCGTATGGATATTTATGGCTTAGGTGTCGTGCTCTATGAGTTGCTATCTGGTTCGATTCCTTTTCGAGGAACGACGGCCCAGGTGCTGGCGCAAATCCAAAATGGTGCGATACCTCCGCTCCACACAATTGCGCCCAGCGTCCCCAAGCCTTTGATGGCGATATGCCATCAATGCCTCAAGAAAGATCCAAAGGCACGCTATGCTTCTGCCAAAGCTCTCGCAGACGACCTGCGATCGTGGTTGAACGGCATGCCGGTGATTGCAAAATCACCCATACCCAACGTATGGATGCGTTGTCAAAGTGTGTTGAACAACCGAGTTGCGATTTTAGCAGGGTTTATCGCACTTGGCGCTTTAGCCGGATACGGGATTTGGCGCGACTCCGACGCAGCGTTGATTAGTCGCGGGCTTGAGCAAGCAAAGACCTACAAAAAACCTGACGCCGAACTGATCGAATTTGTCACGACGGGCGTTGCCAAAGGGTTGCCCGAGCTTGTCCGATCTTTGGAAATCCGGCCAGGTTTTCTCGCGGGCAAAATGAAGGAGCTGTATCAGGACAAGCCGCCCGTGATACGTCATGATCCTCAAGGAGAAGCCAGTGTTCGAGAATACGCAAGAATTGTGTACACACTTTTCTTGCTTGGCGATCACGATGTTTTTTGGGCTAATTTGCGGTCTGATCCAGACCCACGCATGCGTTCGTACCTGATTGATCTTTTGGCCGATACCGGCCGAAATATGCTTGCTGAAGGGTTTTCCCTCGATCCACTTTTTGTACAGTTGCAAAGAGAAACTGATCCAATCGCTCAATA
>CAZVBC010000026.1:0-30862 GCA_964625155.1 uncultured Pirellulaceae bacterium | reverse complement strand
CACAAGGGCGTGTTAATTGATATCCACGGCCAGGGCTCGCGACGCGACACAGTTTTTCGGGGCACCAAAAACGGTTTGACGGTTCAGCGACTTCGCGACTCGTTTGGCCAGAGTGCTCACCATGGCCCAGAAAGTCTTTTTGGATTGTTGCAAGCACGTGGCTGGACCGTGCATCCCGATCCTCTAACCGACCCCGAACAATCGGAGTACTCAGGCGGTCATATTGTTCGTTTCTATGGTAGTCATCAAGGATCGCCGATCGATGCGATTCAACTGGAGTTCGGATCGGCCTATCGAGTTCCCAGTCGACGCAAACAAACTGCGCGGATACTTGCCGATGCGCTAGTCGAATATGCAGCGCGGTATCTGGGTATGCCAAAGGCGATTCCTGCCATCGACCCGGATCGACTCCAACATCGTAGCGACGATGTCAGCGACGCTCGTCGATGGCACACAACTGTGACGAAGGTAGCGGTTTTTGACGATCAAGGAGTGAGTTCGACCGAGGCTTTGCTGGAGGTGTTAGACGGCGATGTTAGTTTGTTAGTCGGAAAAATTTCTGCCGAGCAAATTCGGGCGGGCGGTTTGAAGAATTACTCAGTATTGGTATTTCCCGGCGGCTCAGGGAGTGCGCAGGGAAAGGCACTTGATGAATTAGGTCGTGAGAAAGTGCGTCAGTTTGTGCGCGGTGGTCGAGGCTTGGTTGGAATTTGTGCGGGGGCTTACTTAGCGACTTGCGATTATGAGTGGTCGTTGAATGTATTTGACGCAAAAGTGATTGACCGCCCGCATTGGAATCGAGGCTCGGGGAACGTACAAGTCAAGCTGACTGAATTGGGACGCAAGCACCTCGGCCAGCCCACTGAGCAATTGCAAATGTATTACCATCAAGGGCCCTTGCTCGCACCTGGAAATAATCCTGATATTCCAGACTTTCAACCCCTTGGGATTTTTGCGAGTGAAATCGCGAAAAACGGAGCGCCTTCGGGTGTGATGATGGGCACGACTGCGATGGGGTTAGGGAACTTTGCCGATGGTCGCGTGGTCTGTTTCAGCACTCATCCTGAAAAGTCACCACAGCATCGCGTTGTTTTATTGAACGCGATTTACTGGTCTGCTGGATCACAACTGGGCAATTCAAATCGTCCGTAACGATTGTTAGTTGCTCGATTCATCGCGCACGAGATTGTGGGGCTTACAAAGGTCGCCATAATAGGCTGGACAGCGATCTGCCATGCGATCAATGATATGTTTGCCAGGGACCCGCACCAATCGCTTATTACGAGCGATGTGCGGCATCACGCTTCCCTGGACAATACACTCGCTATCGGGTGTACCGGTCGACGGTGATCGGCCAGTGGGCAAGCAGAATTTACTGGTACCAATAAAAGTAAAACCACGCTCCGTGCCAACCCGATTTACGGACATGAAAAAAACGTGGTTTTCCATCGCACGAGCATTGGGTACATACTCGGCAAATGTCTCAGCTCCTGGCGGCCAATTAGTTGGCAAGACGATCAGGTCGGCGCCACCTATCGCCATGATTCTGGCAGCTTCAGGAAAAGAACCGTCGTAACAAATGTGCATTCCCACACGCATGATCCCGAGATCGTACACTTTCCAAGGTTCGCGTCCTCGCGTGGTAAAGCGATCGATTCCTAAGAAAGGCAAATGCACTTTGCGGTAGACGCCCACGATTCCCTCAGGGCCTACTAAAACACAGCTATTGAACAGGTCATCGCCAGCACGTTCTAACATGCCTGTTACGATGAATTTCCCCGTCGCTTTGGCTGCTTGAATCAATCGTTCCGTTGATGGGCCAGGAATCGATTCTGCAAATTGCCAGCCTTCCTGTTTGCTGTCAAAGCAGTAACCCGATACAGCGCATTCGGGGAATACGACTAATTTTGACGAAATTATTCGCGGGTCATTTAGCCAAGCAAGCATGCGATCGACGTTCCCTTGATTGTCGCCGATCTTCACATCCATTTGGACGCCAGTAACGGGAATCTGTAGTTCAGACATTGCTACCAACCAACAATAAATTGATTTTGTAATGCGCTCACACTAGATTTTGTCTGCTTCTGAGCACAATCGAGACGAACCGAGAAAGCACGGTCCCTGAAGACCTGGTCCGCGCTTTGCTTAGATGCCGATATGATAACGTACCAGTGCCAAATCGGTAACAAGGGAGCAGGGAGCAAAAAACGTGGCTTCAAACCAGGATGCTCTTTTTCAATACAGGCAACTAAACCACACGCGGCTCGATGATGGCGCCATGCCGGGCGCTTGGTGGCATCCGTTACCTGACTCAGAACGCATTGAATGTACACTTTGTCCTCGGCAATGCAGTCTCAAGCCAGGCGATCGTGGATTTTGTTTCGTGCGTGAGAACCGTCAGGGCCAAATGGTATTATCAACCTATGGCAAGAGCACGGGGTTTTGTATCGATCCGATCGAAAAGAAACCGCTCAATCATTTCTTTCCAGGTACTTCGGTATTGTCGTTTGGGACCGCAGGTTGCAACTTGGGATGCAAATTTTGTCAAAACTGGGATATATCAAAATCCAGGGAAACCGAGCGATTGAGCGCTCGGGCGGAGCCGGAGACGATTGCTGAGGCGGCGAGCAAGCTGAATTGTCAGAGTGTAGCCTTTACGTACAACGATCCTATCGTCTGGGCCGAATACGCGATTGACTCCGCGAAAGCGTGTCGCCAACGTGGAATAAAAACAGTGGCGGTGACGGCTGGCTATATTTCTGCTGAGGCAAGGCGGGAGTTTTTCGCTGATATGGATGCTGCCAACGTCGACCTCAAGGCTTTTTCCGAAGATTTCTACCAAAAGATTACCTATTCCCATTTGTCTCCGGTTCTGGAGACGTTGGTTTATTTGAAAAAAGAAACCGACGTGTGGTTCGAAATCACTAACTTAGTAATTCCTGGTGAAAACGACAGTCTGGATGAACTGCGTAGAATGTGCGGATATCTCATGGAGAATCTTGGAGATGAGGTTCCACTTCACTTTTCCGCGTTTCATCCCGATTTTCGTATGCGAGACCGCCCGCATACTCCACCGGAAACGTTGCGCACCGCCTATGACATTGCTAAAGGAGCGGGACTCAAGTACGTCTACGTAGGCAATGTCCACGACGTGGAGCACCAAAGTACTTATTGTGGCAATTGTGGTCAGTTGCTTATTCAGCGAGATTGGTATCAACTGGGAGTATATCGGTTGAACCATGATCGGTGTTCAGCATGTGGTTGCGTGATTCCCGGTCGATTTGCGAGCAGCCCAGGGACTTGGGGATCAAAGCGTCAACCGGTGCAAATCGAACGTTTTGCGAAACTGGCGTCAATCCAGACCAAGGTAGATTTGCCCGAGGGAACTCCAGTGGTAATTGCGCCGCAGTTACCAAAATCGCCCCCAAAAACTAATTTCTTACTTCCGCAAAAGGATGCTGCGATGACTTCCGTTAACTCTTCCCCAGCGCGACCTGCAGTTGCTCCAGCCGTTTTTCAATTGCCTGTTTTTCAAGAATCGGAACGGTCCAAGATCCAGCGAGCTGCGTGTCAATGGACGGTGGAAAGCGTCATGAAGAGGCCTCTCTCGGATCCTCTTGAGTTGCTCGGCGAACTGGCCAACTCAGTTGTGATGGGTGTCTTTGTTACGTTAAAACGTGGCCAAATACTGCGCGGATGTTGTGGAGTATTGGCGCGGCCGATGCCATTGGGGGCTGCGATCAGCACCTCCGCCTTGAGAACCGCGACCGACGACCAGCGGATGTCGCCGATTTCGCCAAGCGAATTACCCTTTTTGGATGTGGGAGTGACTTGGCTTGGGCCCATGCAAGCGATTGAGGCTCAGGGAGCTCAACGAGCTCACGAGATCGAGATTGGGCGTCATGGAATTGTCATTCAAAAGGGACAGGCCAGTGGCTTATTGTTGCCGTCGGTGGCGACCGAAAATGGTTGGGATGCACAGCGATTTCTTCAAGGAGTGTGCCGCAAGGCGGGCTTGGCTCCTTCTGCGTGGTTGGATGCTGAGGCAACGCTGCTGAAGTTCGAAGGGCATTCTGTTTCGGCTAACATGGCCTCGGACTTGCTGAACAGCATTCCACCATCCGTTCCTGCACCGCTCACCGAAGATGAACTGAAAGGGTATTGCAATCTGGCGGGTTGGAATATTATGGCCATTGCGCAGGGAGCAACACCGAATTACTATGCACCCGATCTGCCGGACATGAACGTCAACGCCCTGGTCATGAGTTTGTTATGGACAGATCACGCCGGAAATTCTCGCCATGCTAATGCAATGCAAGTCTCTGTCAGGCCAGGCGTCGCGCTCCAGTCGACTCTATTTCAAATGTGCCAGAGTGTCGCTCATATGTTCACACAGCAGCGATTCGCGGGTGAATTACAATTGGGACTGACTATTGGTATCGATCCGGCAATGCACGGTTATGGCGAATTGGCGGATCTACAGGGACTGGATACTCGCCAGCGAGCAGTATTTATCTCCGATGCAAGGCATTGTGCGTTAGCATTTGACCCTGATAACCAACCGGCTGAATTGCTGAATCGCTTGCAGCAGAGTTTGCCGGTCGGTAGTCGTGATGGGGCGGTGCATAGCGTTCAGGTCGTAACGACGCTTCCGAGTTTGTTGGCAATTTCCAGCCCTCAGCCCCTCAGGGGCAATGGAACTCGGTTACCAGCGGTGGCGGGGACGTTTTATCCCGCTGAGGACGCAGCTCGGCGGTCACTGGTTGAAGGGTTGTGCAAAGGCCCAGAGCCTGAAAAGCGTACTGTGTCTGCGATCATGGTTCCGCACGCTGGATTGAAATACAGTGGACGCGTAGCAGCCGATGGTTGGCGTTCTGCAAAACTGCCAGATACTTTGCTAATCATCTCTCCCAAGCATACAGCAGCAGGTGTTAACTGGGCGGTGTGCCCTTTAGAGAAGTGGCGGGTATCTGGTACGACCTCAATCGCCGGCGATCCTGATTTGGCCGCGCGCATCGCTGAACGCGTACCCGGTATGCAACTTGACGTGGCTGCACACGAAGGCGAGCACGGTATCGAAGTCCAGCTACCGCTGCTCGAGAAAATCGCGCCCAATGTGAAAGTCGTCGGCGTGGTGATGCACGGCGGGAGTTGGTCAGATATCCAAACTGCTGCCGCCGCCTTAGCTGAGCTTATCAAGGAAATGACCAATCCGCCGTTGCTGGTGATTTCTTCCGATATGAATCACTATGCCAATGATGAAGAAAACCGGCGATTGGATCGGTTGGCGTTAGATGCGTTTGCGTCGGCTGACCCCCAGCGTTTGCTGGCAACATGCCGCGAAAACGAGATTAGCATGTGTGGGGTTGTTCCAGCCGCGTTGGTACTGGAAACGCTGCACCGCATGGGACAGTCCTGCAAAGTGACTGAAGTTTCCTATGCGACCAGCGCCGACGCTTCTGGTGATAAATCTCGCGTTGTTGGTTACGCAAGTGCCCTGATTTCCTGAACCCTGATAGGCAAAAGCCTCTCGGCCGATCGTCTCGTGGCTGAATTACACGGTGCGATCGTGAATTCCGGAAAGCTATGCCCGATATATATTTACGGAGGAGGAATTGGGTTGTCGAGGCAATTGGTCCTTGACAACTCGTTATTAACCCCCAACGATATTAGTCGTTGAACATGGAATACTGGGGCGACCTCTTTTCCTTTTCTGGAAATGAGGTCGTCTTTTTTTGAGTTTGCATGACCGCGTTTTGGGGGAAATGGAATGTCAGGTCTAGTTCCAATGACTAGAGATGGCTACAACCGCATTCGTGCGGAAGTAGATCGGCTGGAAAACGAGGAAATGCCACGCATTGCCGAAAAGATCGCTGACGCCCGAGCTGAAGGGGATTTGAAGGAGAATGCCGAGTACCATGCTCAACGCGAAAACCAAGGTTTGGTTCAGGCCAAGATCAATGCCCTGAAAGCCAAGCTGGCCAATGCACACATCATCGATATAGCCTTACTCCCCAAAGACGAAGTGGCCTTTGGCGCGACAGTCCGTGTGCTGGATACTGATTTGGATGACGAAGAAGAGTTCACCTTGGTCGGCGCTGGCGACGAAGATTACGATGCCGGCAAGATATTATCGACCAGCCCATTTGGGATGGCGTTGATGGGAAAAAAGGTTGGAGAAAACGTCGAAGTCCCTGTCCCCAAAGGAAAAATTAGCTTCAAAGTTCTCTCAATCGAGTATCGTGATCTGTAACACGTGAGGCTCATTTTTTGTCTTTTCTTCAGTAGCATTCCGATTAGCTTTTTCAGCCGCAAACATTCCGAGTAATCCAACATGGCGCGCGAGACTGAATTATCTAATGCGGAATTGCCCCCCGAGCCTTCGCTGGGGCCAGCATGTTTGGTAGTCTCCATATTGACCTTAGCGTTACTTTGCATTTTTTGCGCTTTTGGTAGTTGGTTGATGTTCAGCGATCAACCGGCGATGGCGGAACGAGGTATTCGTGAGCAATTGATTCCTTGGATCGAAGCCAGTTCGTTGTCTGAGGAAGACAAAAATAGCATTTTGCGGCAGCTTGACGATGTACTTATTTTGGTGAAATCTAGACAATTGACCACTATTCAGCTTTCGCGGCTGAAAAACTGCTTGGAAGATAATCCCGCATTGCTGTGGGGGGCGGTCGATGAAATCCTCCGCCAGGGGCAAGCTGCTGGTTTAACCGCAACGGAAATTGAGGCAGCCAAACGAACTGCCCAGCGTTTGCTGAGAATGACTGCCGAACGCAAGCTCAGCCGCAATGATCTCGAATTTGCTTTGGAAAAGTGCATTCGCAGAACCGCCAGTATTACCGGTATCGAAGTGTTGCAACCCCTGACTGGCGAGCAAGCGAGATCATTTTCACAGCGTGGTCAGAAACTCGCGGATGCACAGAACATTCCGTTTGATCCCTATGAAAAACGGCCCGCTCAGGTGCTCGAAGCCATGTTGAAGGAAGCACTCAGCGTCAAGTAAACTCTGAGCTTCAATCAATTCACCCAGGATTCTATTCATGGCTTTCTTGACCAGTTTGAATGGTGCTAAACGCGATCAGCGTCACGAATTGCACAAAGACACGATGATCTTTGGTAGGCATCCGGAATGTGACCTTGTCCTAGAAGTCGGGGCAGTCAGCCGTCAACATGCCAAGATTGTGCGCACGGGCAACGACTATCGACTTGAAGATCTCAAGAGCCGTAACGGTACTTTTCTCAACGGCCGCTCGATTTCTGAACCTACGGTCCTGCAAGATGGAGACTTGATTCGCATTTGCGACCTCGAGTTTTCGTTCCATCTGGAACAGGTCCAGCAGCTTTACGATTCGTCTGTTGTCCGAGATGGTTCGTCGACGTTTGGCGTGACGATGTTTGACGATGGCGACGATGGGGCATCCAAAAGTGTCACTGGCCGCTTCGATATTCGTCCCAGCGGCCATGGCACGCAGTTAACAACGACGGCAGAAGTCCGTTTACAAGCCGTGCTTGAGATCATTCATAGCTTGGGTAAGGCGATCGTTTTGGCCGAGGTGTTGCCCAAAGTTCTTGATTCGCTATTCAAGATCTTCGTGCAAGCTGACCGAGCCTTCATTGTGCTCAAAGAAGACGGTGACAAACTGGTGCCGATTGCGGTGCGGACTCGCCAGCAGGAACTGCAAGAGAATTTTCGCGTCAGCCGAACGATTTTGCGCGAAGTAATGGAAACAAAACAAGCGATCATTTCGCTCGATGCGTCGGCGGACGAACGGTTTGAAATGGCTCAGAGCGTTTCCGATTTTCGCATTCGGTCCATGATCGTTGCTCCGCTGTTGGGTAGCGAAGATAATCCCATCGGAGCCATTCAGCTCGATACGCTTAATCAGCGGAGGCGATTCGAGGCCAGTGATTTGGAAATTTTGGCCGCAGTGGCAATGCAGGCTGGAGTTGCCATCGAAAATGCTCAGCTTCACGAAAAGCTGGTCTATCAGAAGATGGTTGAGAAGGATTTGGAGCTGGCCAAACGCGTTCAGCAGGCATTTCTGCCCGCTGCTTCTCCTCAACTGAATGGCTACACCTTCTATCATTATTATCAACCTGCCGATGAGATCGGTGGCGACTATTTCGACTATATCGACCTGCCCGACGGACGCATCGCTATCGTCGTAGCAGATGTCGTTGGTCACGGCGTTTCGGCGGCGATGTTGATGGCCAAACTGTCCGCGGAAACTCGTTTTGCGTTGGCCACGCATACTGTGCCCTCCGAAGCCATTAAGTCGCTGAATTCTCGCATTTATGCCCTGGGCGTACAAAAATTCATTACGTTTCTGTGCCTGGTCCTCGAGCCCACATCGGGACACATTGTCATCGTCAACGCAGGTCATATGGCACCTCTATGGAAGCGATCCCGTGAATTGATCGAGGAACCGGGCGAAGAACAAACGGGCGTGCCGGTCGGCATCATGGACGAATTCGAATTTGAACAAGCGACGATTTCGCTGGCTCCTGGCGAGAGATTGGTGTTGTATACCGATGGCATTAACGAAGCTCCGAACTCGGCCGGAGCCATGTTTGGTACGGCAAAACTTCGGGAATTGTTACATGGGCAACAATCCAATGTCGAACTTATCGGCTCGACGATGATCCAAACAGTTCGCGAATTTATCAAAGGTACTATGCAAGCTGACGATATGTGTTTGGTCGTCGTTGGGCGAGAATAATGTGCCTGCAAAGTGATATGGTCTGTTTGATCCCCGATTCGCTAGCCTCCGAAATCGACTATTGGTTATATCAACTCGCTCGTTCGGACAAAGTATATTGATTGGCTTGAGTTATGGGAAAATTCGACGGCAAAGTCGTGTTGGTTACAGGTGGCGCTGCGGGGATCGGGCGAGGCTGTGTCGAGGCATTCCATAGCGCGGGGGCTTGTGTCGCGATCGTCGACCGTGATGGGCATCGAGCGGCGGCATTGGCCACGGAATTGAATCGGGTACGGGCCTCCAGTGCTCATTCATGGAGCTGTGATGTCGCGAATACAACTTTGCTGGAACAGTGTATCGATCAGGCTGTCGCTCAGTTCGGACGTCTGGACTGCTTGATCAATAATGCCGGCATTCATCCGCCTGATACGCCCATTGAACTTTTGAGCATGGAGGACGTTCGGCAAGCGTTTGACATCAATTTCTTTAGCACTTATGTAGCATCCAGGCATTCACTAAAGTATTTGCGCAGCACTCGCGGTACGATTGTGAATATCAGTTCCATGACGGCCGTCCTGGGGCAAAAGAACTCCGCAGCTTACGCCGCAACTAAAGGGGCTCAATTGAGTTTCACTAAGGCGCTGGCCTTGGAGGTCGCTGCAGATGGTATTCGAGTCAACGCGGTATTGCCGAGCAACGTCGATACGCCTCTGATGCGTGCCTGGGCAGCTACGCTGGACGATCCTCAGTCCGCTCTCAATCGCATCGCAGCTCTTCAGCCGCTTGGTCGCATGGCGCAACCTATAGAAATCGGTCGAGTCTGTCTGTTTCTGGCCAGCGACGAATCCAGCTTTATCACTGGCCAAGGGATCGAGGCCGACGGTGGGGCGGCACTTGATTACTAATGTCGAATACAAAGAGCGAACTATCGCATACAAAGAGCGAACGTCCAATGCCCAGTAGCTCGCCCGCGACCCTGGGGAATAGTCCCGTAATAGTTACCGAACTCAACCAGCTTGGCGGCGGGCCCCAAGTCTGCTGACGAACTGCGCCAGAACTAAAGAACAAGGAAATCAATCGTCAGTTGCGATTTCGCTATGCGTCAGTGATCCGGAAAGCACTTTGCCGATTGCTGAGAAATCTGCCTGCGAACGCGGTTCCTTGGCAGATTCAGAGTTTGCCAGCCTGTAATTTCGAAACGTATTTTAGGACGAATCCTAAGTGTAAAGTTGATCGGTGAACACATGCGAATCCTCTTCTTGCATGGTTGGTACTCGGTGCCTGGAGGTGTCAAACCAACGTATTTGGCCCAGCATGGCCACCAAGTGATCAACCCCGCGCTCGATGACGAGGATTTTGCTCAAGCGCTGCGCACTGCGCAAGCTGAGTTCGACCGACATCTGCCTGATGTTGTTGTGGGAAGCTCGCGAGGAGGAGCGGTCGCGATGAATATTCACAGCGGCTTAGCACGGCAGGTACTGCTGTGTCCAGCCTGGAAGCGCTGGGGCAACGCGACATTAGTCAAGCAGAATACAATAATCCTGCACAGTCGAAGTGATGAGGTGATTCCGTTTTCGGACAGTCAAGAATTAGCGTCTAATAGTGGAGCAACGTTGATCGAAGTTGGCACAGATCACCGGCTGGCCACTCCAGAACCACTCGCCGCACTTTTGCAAGCGTGTAGGGAGGAAACGGAAAATTAAGATTGTCCGAGTTTCAACTTGTCGGATTCAACAAACTGAAATGTTACCAGAGATGGCATTCTAGTTACCAGTGATGCGTTGTTCGTCTCGGGCGATCGCGAGATCAGCATCGACCATTTGTTTTACCATTTTCTCAAAGTCGGTGGACGGACGCCAGGCGAGTAACTGGTGTGCGAGGCTGGAGTCCCCGAGCAGCTTAGCTGGATCTGCCTTGCGAACCAGTCGGTCGTCAACTTTTGTAAGCTTTTGCCAATCTAGCCCAACGTGTTCGAATGCGATTTCTAACCAATCACGTACGCGATGTAGTTTACCAGTAGACAAAACCAAATCGGTGGGGCGATCGATTTGCAACATGCGCCAGAATGCGTCCACGTAATCAGGCGCAAAACCCCAATCACGTTGACCGTCAATGTTCCCCAAGGAAAGTGTGCTGTCGAGCCCCAGTTTTATTCTCGCCGCGGCTCGAGTAATTTTCCGAGTTACAAAGGACTCACCTCGCCGTGGCGATTCATGATTGAAACATATCGCATTGCAGGCGAAGAAGCCAAAGCTTTCTCGATAGACTCGCACCATCTGAACCGCAAACGCCTTGGCGACGCCGTAGGGAGTGATAGGGTTAAAGGGTGTAGTTTCCGATTGGGGTGATTCGGTGGGCAAGCCAAAGATTTCACTACTGCCGATATGCAGAAGTTTTGGCCGCTTAGGCAAGTCACGAATAATCTCCAGCAACCGTAAAGTCCCCATCGCTGTAAACTCGCACGTTGATTCGGGGATTTCAAAGCTGGCGCCCACATGGCTTTGACCAGCTAGGTGGTAAATTTCATCAGGCTGGATTTTGGAAATCAACCTGCGTGTGGTCGTCGCATCCTCCAAGTCCGAGTAATGGAGGAACAGTTTCTGATTGTACAATCCAACATTGCTGGTCAAATGGTCTAACCGCGGTCGCGTAATGTTGCTACTACGGCGCACGAATCCGTGTACTTCGTATTCTTTACGAAGCAACAATTCAGCCAAGTAACTACCATCTTGGCCGGTGATACCAGTAACAATTGCACGCTTCATTCGTGGTTATTCCGAAGAGTTCAAACATTTTCTAAGCTGCAGGTCGTTGTTTGCCTGGTTTAGCGGGGCTGATCCACTTGCCAATTTTCTCAATTCGCTTGGACCACTCTGAAGAACATCTTAATTGACAAAAAGATTCGAACAACAAGTCGAGTGTTTCGTTGAGATTGCGGATGGCATCAATGCGGCTTTCAAGGATCGCACGCCCCTCCGCTTCTTCATCGGCCTGCAGTTTCGCCCCGCTGACCGAGAACGACTCGGATTGTAGAGTCAATTCGAATTGTTGGCCGTGACGAACTAAGATCAATCCGGCCTTGCGCGGCATTTTTCCTGTGCTGATTGCTTCCATGGCTTCAGGCAAGCGAGTCGGCATTTCTGCGGAAATAACTTCTTTACCGGATTCACCATTAGGGCATTCGAGTGAAAGTGATTTAGCGAACATCACGGTGACTTCCGATTTGTCTGCCAATTTGATCGTATCGGTGTCGGTTTCCAGAGTGTGCCACAACCACAACAAGAACTCATTGCCAAGGTAATCCGGCATTGGTGATTCCATGTTTGCCCAAGTCGCATCGCTGCCTGTATGAGCGGGATGGAACATCGCAGGGCTGAGCGACTCAAATTCATCGACTCGTTTGGTTCTTTCGGCCCAGTTCCTAGCTAACCAACCAACGCTCACCCTTTCGAATTCGATGTCAAAAGCGCGGTTGAGCAAGTCTGCACAGTGCCCCCAGGCAGAACCGTTAGTGCCTCCGAAATAGACCATGCTGGATTCTGCGTCCCAAAGAATCGGAAACTGGTTCATGCGATGATATTTGCCTGATGCCACTTCCGCTTCACAGCGCTGTTCGACTGCGTCCTTGGCCTCCTGACGCTGTGATTTCGTTGGCCTTCGTTCCGGGTGTTCGGCGAGTAGATTGGCCAATTCCATTTGTAGCCAAGCCTTGCGGATTGCAGCAGGAACTTGATTCGTGTCGATTCTCAATCCGAAATGGAGTGCGCCATGAATTACATTTTTTTCCAGATCAAATGACTGATCAAACAGATGTGTGCCGCCTAAAAAACCGATCTGCGTGGATTCCGTTGACGAAGGTTCACCCGGGCCAGCGGAGAACTTCTGTAGAATCTCGAGATGTTCCTCTCCAAAATCTTTAGGTTGCTCCCCCACGACCCGAAAGCGTTCAAATCCTAAACTGCCAGAGAGAAATGCCATGCGATTCTCCGTGCGAATTAATTGTGGTTGTCTTGATGGATAAATATGCACATACGAATTTGTCATTCGGCTAGCAGATTGAACTCCCTTGATTCACAACCGAAACGTTCGGATTGAAAGGAGAATTGCGGTCGCGTGACGCAGTATCGTCGCCGGTCGTTGTGCGGGATTGGAGATATCTTTATGATGCAATCACTACGCAGGATTTGAGACGTTGGCCGACTGGGCTGGTTGATCCAGTTATTCTGCCGGTGGTACAAAACTGACGTACAATCGGTTTCATTCGAACAGCCAACGGTTTTTTCCACTGAACCACTCGTGAACACTGGTTGGAATTCAATTCACTCAGTGCAGATCCGTGCGGCGTGCGAAATTGCACAAGGTAAAGTGCGTGATTTGTTGAGTGGGTTACACCCAAATGCGTTCATGGATCAAACGAAGATATGATTAAAGCTGACGACATTCCGAATCCAAATGCCCGACAACTTGCGGAACTTCCTCGGGAAATGCGGTTTGTTCCGATAGCCAATGAACACCCGCAAGTTCTGACGCCTGAACAGATTCAGTTCTACAATGCGCAGGGTTATCTCATGCCTTTTGATGGCCTGAGTGAGCAAGAAACGCGGGATCTGCGCAATTATTTTGATGGAATCTTGGCAGCATTTATGGAACTAGGAAGGAGCAGTTACTCAATCAACTCGGCTCATCTTCGTTTCGCCCGCATATATCAACTGGTACAAGATCCACGATTTGTAAAACCTGTGGCGGATCTGTTAGGACCTAACGTTGTTTGTTGGGGGTCACACTTTTTTTGTAAACTGCCTCGCGATGGTAAACGAGTACCGTGGCACCAAGACAGCACCTATTGGCCGCTCAGCCCGACTAAGACCGCAACCGTTTGGTTGGCGATCGATGACGCTGATCCAGAAAATGGCAACATGAAGTTCATCCCGCAATCGCACTTGCATGGTCTGATTGATTACGACCAAACTCAAGAAGCGGATACGGTGCTCGATTTAGCAGTTCGCGATCCATTGAAGTACGGTGCGGGTGAAGTCGATGATCAACTGCGGGCGGGGCAGTTTTCAATTCACTCGGACCTACTACTGCACGGTTCGGAAGCTAACAATTCCGCCCGTCGGCGATGCGGATTGACTATCCGATATGCAGCCGCTGACGTACGCACATGGTACGATTGGCATTACAAAGGGTTTGTGGTTTGCGGTAATGACCCAAGCGGGCACTGGGCTAATCCACCCTGCCCTCGGCATTAGAATTGATCACTGGACGCACCTTGGCGACTTACTGACACAATACTACAGAAGCAAGTTCGATGGATGGAAGAGTCGGGAAAAAGGAAATGACAGCGCATGTCAAAGATCGAATTCGGTGAGTGGGTGGAAATTGCATTTGACTGCCTTCCGTTGCGCACGGTGACACGTACAGATGTACCTCTGGACGCGTCTCCTGGTTTAGCGGCAAAAATGTTACGCGTCAAAGCGGCCATCGAAAAACATGGCACGTTAAACACATACTTCTTACATAACGCTTCCTGCTCGTTCCATTTCACCAACGATCCGCGCGAGGGAATGGTGCAGTTTGCATTTCAGGGTGTCGTCCTTACAGACCCTGCCGATTTATCTGCTCGGTCATGTGAACTTGAAATTGCGCTCGAACGCGAAACCTGCGAATGGTTGGACCAATCCATTGTCGATTGGTTGAAAGCGTCGGTCAAAGTCGCAGTTCTCGTCGAGTTCAATCGCTACATCGCTGCTGGTGACTTGCGCAAAGCTCAAGAGCGGATCGAAAAGATTCAAAACGCCAGTGATCAAGTTGGTGGGTACGTTGGCATGTACCTCTAAGCATATGCTTTCGGCGCAGTCGTTGCGAGTTAGGCCCCCGGCACCCATCTTGGGGTGGGGGAGTGCGGGTTATTAGGTCTGCAACGCCGGATTTCCCATAATTGAATAGTCCAATTGCCTATGCCTGCTCGCTAAAGATGTACTTGCGTTACATTGGATACAAATCCACCACATTTCCGGTGTGGAAAAGGCCGAAGAGGAATTTCGGCAGTGCCTAAGGTTGTGACCAGCCTGGTGTACAATTCCGGCTACCGGCGACACAATTCAGAAATTTCTCATTCTTAGGGTTCTTCGGTTTTCCATTCACCGATCGGCGTTCAAAATGACCGGAAATGATCGTCAAAAGAATGAAAACATCACGCAACCCTACGCACCAGATATGACTCGGTGTGCAAGCGGTTCACCCTCTGGCGATAATTTCGCGACCGAGTTCGAAATCGACGACGACCTGCACGAACCGGCTCGGCTGGCTCCTACAGGAATCATCGGCGAATACATATTGCTGGATTGTATTGGCGTCGGCGGCATGGGAGAAGTTTATCGAGCTGAACACCGAACCATGAAGCGGCAGGTCGCTTTGAAGTTACTCGGTCAGTCTATTGCACACAAACCAGACGTAATCGACCGATTCTTTCAAGAGATACGTGCTGTGGCCCGCATGATGCATCCGAACATCGTCACCGCTTTTGATGCAGGGACGCAAAATGGAACGCACTACTTGGTTATGGAGTTAGTGGACGGCGAGTTGCTGTCCTGTCGTGTGAACAGCACCGGATTGTTCTCAACTCAAGAAGCGGTCAGCATTCTCTATCAGGCTGCTCAAGCGCTGGATTATGCCCACAACCAGGGCATCATACATCGAGACATCAAGCCGAATAATATGATGCTGACCAAAGATGGCACACTCAAGATCCTGGACTTTGGTTTGGCTCAACTCGAACGACCGTCGGCAGAAAAGACTGGACGTAAGCGTTTCATGGGGACCGTCGAATACATGTCGCCAGAGCAGATCGAAGACAGTGAACGAGTCGACTCTCGCAGCGACTTGTACAGTCTCGGTGCAACTCTGTTTTATCTGGTCACCGGAAGGAATATGTTCGATGGTGATCCATTGCAGATTGCATGGGCTCAGCGTAACGAAAGACCGCCGGCGCTTTATGACATTCGCAGTGATATTGACTTGCGGCTGGATGCTGTGTTTCAACGCTTGGTGGCTAAGCAGCCTGAGAGTCGCATTCCTTCGGCGCGAGCCTTGATCGAGGCGATCGAGCAACTAGGTTTGCACGAGTCTCGTACGTCGACTGATGATCGCTTTCGATTCGCTTTTGCTCATCTACCCGTTGGAGAACGGCCAACGAGGCAAGTGGCAAGTCAGTCAACGGTTTCCAAATCATTGTGTGCGGTAGGCATTGATCTGGGCATGATCGCCTCGACGGTCGGCTTTTATGAATCCACGCTCGGGCTGAAAATCTGCGATCAGGTGGGGGGTGGCCAGCATCTGCGCAATATGATCTGGAGTGATGCCGAGCAAATAGTTGTCGGTGCAGAGGCACTTGCGCTGCGTCAAAGTCATCCTGACAAGATCTTTCACAGTTTGCAGCGTTGGATTGGGTTAAAGCGCGTCGAGCGGCCATTAATTAACAAATTTGTTCCGCCCGAAGTGCTGGTCGCCACCATCCTGCGACAGTTGTTGATGGGCGTCCAATCGCAAGTTCCCGAAGCCACTCAAGCAGTTGTCACAGTTCCCGGGTGTTACGATCAATTGCACCGTCAGTCGATCGCGATCGCGTGCAAGATTGCAGGCGTGGAACTTTTGCAATTGTTGGACAAATCTTTGGCCGCCGCCCTGTCGTGGATCGACATGAACTCGCGCATTTCCACGCCGACCTCAGCCGACCCGCGTACCAACCCCAAACTGTTGGTAGTCCACTTAGGAGGCGGCGGTTTGGATGCATCAGTCATTCAAGTGCAAGGGCTGAACGCGATCCAAAAATCTGTTTGCGGAAGCCCAAAGCTGGGTAGTTTGAGATGGCACAATCGGTTGGCTGAGTACTTGGCTGAGCAAATTCAGCAAAAGACTGGCCAGAGTATTCGCGAAGACTTAGTAGCCGCGACGAGGTTGCAACGCACTGTGGAAATTACCATGGAGCGTCTCGCCAAGTCGCCACGTATTGACGTTCGTTTTGACTGGCAAAAACACTCCATTCAAGAACAATTCACGCCAGCTCGATTGGTCGAATTGGCGCCTGCACTGGCTAAGTCGGTGCAAAGTGTTGTGTTACAATCATTGAAATCTGCCAACACACAGCCTAATGAAATCGGTGAAGTTCTGTTAATTGGTTCGCTCTTGACCATGGAGCCGGTGAAGAAATTAGTCGCTGCGCTGATGCCCAGTCGCGTTCCAATCACCAATGTTCCCAAGACGGATCTGTCGCGGGGCGCCGTCTTACATGCGCAGCAGTTGCTACCTTTTGCCACTGTAAATATTGCTACTCCACGCGCGATCGGATGTGTCGCCAATGACCTGGGGTTGTTGGTTACGGATCCTCGAACACAACGCCAGCAGCCTCGAGCCTTACTGGTTCGGGGTGCTGAACTACCGGTAGCTGAATCGAGAAGTGTCAGACCTCGGCTGGATAGCAAGTCGCACATCTTGCAAATCGTGGAGGCCAGCTCGATTGACGCAAATACGTGGATGAAACTGGGTGCCATCGACGCCGCAGAAGCTTTTCCCAATCGGCCAGCAAATGAATCGATGCAATTGCAATTATCCGTTAATGAAAGTGGCCTGTTGTCGACAACGCTGAATCGATTAGGGGGAAAGCAATATATGACTGTTGCACCGCTCAGTGATGCGACTGTGCCTCAAGATGCGATCTCCAATTGGCGGGACTGGCTTCAATCCGTTGTCCCAGTTGCCGCATCAGGCTCCACCACTTCCCAGAAACCTGTTCGGTAACTTGTTAGCGACTATAGTGTGTTGCAGAGTTCCTGTTAGCATCGAAGCGAATTCTGGAAATCAACCAAGTCAGATCAAGCCAAGGCCCGAATGTTCTGCGCATTAATGCACAAAGACATGTCGCTCACCATCGGCTTAGCAACCTCCGGTAACGCAGGTGTGGCGGGTAAATCGCTCAGAATGTGCAACATGTCTCAGCATTGAGATAAATCCTATGGCGCAGGCAAGCTGCCTTGTTGCTAATACATCCAGCAGAGTATAGTGACACGGGTTTGGTCCCGCGTCACCCACAGGTTTTGTGCAGGAACGGACATTCTCGCCCAAGGAGCCCCTCATGCTTCAGATCGATCGTCGCACTTGTCTACAAAGCTCGTTGGCCTTGGGCGCAGTGGCTGCTGGCGGTCATTTGGGTCACCTCCAGAAGAGTACAGCTCAGACCCCCGAAGTATCGAATCGCCGTGTAAATCACCTAGCGGTTTCAACATATTCCTTTTGGCGATTTCGCCAGGATAGTCGCTTGACGATCTCAGAATGCATCGAACAAGCCGCGAACATGGGGTTCGATGCCATTGAAATTCTTCATCGCCAAATGGATGACGAATCGCCGGCCTATTTGCAAAAACTGAAGCGACATGCACTAACGCTTGGCTTGGATTTGTGCGGGTTCTCGACGCATCAAGGATTTGTCTCTCCGGACGCTGCCGAACGGAAAAAAAACGTCGAGCATACTAAACGTTGTATCGATATTGCCTATCGATTGGGCATCGGTACCATGCGTGTCAATACAGGGCGTTGGAATACGACCAAATCTTTCGATGAACTTATGGCAGCTAAAGGCATCGAGCCAAGGTTACCGGGCTACAGCGACGACGATGGTTTCAAATGGGTGATAGATTGTCTTCAAGAATGCCTTCCACTGGCTGAGCAGTGTGGCGTTGTGCTCGGACTCGAGAATCACTGGGGTCTCGGACGTACTGCACAGGGTGTTTTGCGAATCGTCAATGCAATTGATTCACCTTGGTTGCAGGTGACCATGGATACTGGCAATTTTTTTGAACAGCTCTACGAACAGCTTGAGTTGTTGGCCCCGAAGACGGTTTATGTACAAGCCAAGACTTATTTTGGCGGTGGTACCTGGTATACACTTGATATCGACTATGCTCGTGTTGCGAACATACTCCGCTCTGCCAACTATCGAGGATATATTTCACTTGAGTTTGAAGGGCGACAAGATTGGAATTCGGCTATACCACAAAGCCTCGCACTACTGCGTCGGCATTTTTCGTAATCTGCAATTCTCGCGTTCGCACGACGCGACTGGTAGAAATCCCTGTTCGCAAGGCTTTTAAACCCGACGCTGCACAATTACTTTTCCAGGCAGCCTCTCAGTGATACTTACAGCATTACCAGGAAAGGCATTCAAGTCATGAATTCCAAACACGAATCTGCACAATCAATGAAGAAAATCGCGCGCCGCACATTCATAGCTGCAAGTGGCATGTCAGCGGCCTTTACCATCGTACCAAGGCATGTGCTGGGTGCTGGGGAAGTCGCCCCGTCGGACAAGCTCAATATTGGTTGTGTTGGTATCGGAGGACAGGGAGGCGGTGTGACTCGGCAATTGGCGACATTGCCCAACGTTCACATCGCCGCGCTGTGCGATGTGGATCAACGGCATCAAGCCAATATGGCCAAAGCGTACCCGAATCGACCGTTCTACAACGACTATCGCGAAATGTTGGAAAAGGAAAAAGGGCTCGATGCGATCATGTGCGCCACTCCAGACCACTGGCATGCGCCCATCTCGATCGCGGCGATGAAGCTCGGTAAACACGTCTATTGCGAAAAACCATTGGCGCATACTATCGAAGAAGCTCGCCTGATGGCCAAGGTCGCGGTCGATATGAACGTCGTCACACAGATGGGCAACGCCGGACATGCTGGCGAGGGACTACGATTGACCAAAGAGTGGATCGACGCAGGAGCAATTGGCTCTGTCAAGGAAGTGCACGTATGGTCCGATCGACCTGGTCGATTTTGGGACTCGCAAGGCTTGCATCGCCCGAAGGAAACTCCAACCGTGCCCACAACTCTGGATTGGGATTTGTGGCAGGGGCCTGCACCTAAACATGCTTATCATCCGCTGTATGTGCCTCGCAAGTGGCGCGGTTGGTATGATTACGGTTGTGGCGCACTCGGTGACATGATGGTTCACAACGCGGACCCGGCTTGGTACGCGCTCGACCTGGGTGCTCCACAGGCGGTTGAGGCACAGACATCGGAAACCAATCCCGACAGTTTTCCTCTTTGGAGTAGGGTGACTTGGTACTTTGCGGCCAAAGGCAATCGTGGACCAATCAAAGTGACTTGGTACGATGGCGGCAAACAGCCAACGCCGCCAGAAGGCTTCGATCCGATATCGAAGCTGGACGATAATGGAATCATTTTTGTTGGCACAAAAGGCTGGATGCTTGCTGGAGGCTGGTCCGGCAGTCCGCGACTATTACCAGAGAGTCTCGCGCGATCGTTCGTGCCTCCGGCTCCTACAATTCCGCGCAGTCCTGGTCATCACAAAGAATGGGTCGATGCATGTATCGCTGGCAAACCGCACGATGCGAAAGCTGGATTTTGGTATTCGGCTCCATTTACCGAAGCACTGCTTGTCGGTGTACTGCCGATACGACTTGGCAAGCGTATTGATTGGGATAGTGCGAACATGACATCCACAAACGCACCCGAAGCCGCTCCCCTGATTCGCAAGGACTATCGCCGAGGATTCGAGCTGCCCATTTGAAATTAAGCGGCGCTGAGAACACTGAATTAGGACGAGGTTGGCTCAGCGGGATGCTGGCTCGATTGAAAGCGGAGGCAGGTCTGGTGGTTATTCGCGAATTTTGGTAATGGAAATTGCCCCAAACTTGACATCGGTGGTTGGGTCGTGCCCTTGCAGAGCGATCGGGCCCGCGTCTAGTCTCGAACCACGGCGAGGATTGGTATCTGGTTGGCGCGTGTCGGTCCAATCGGTGACTTGAATACCATTGACCCAAGTGGCAACATGATTGCCTGTGGCGAGCAGCGTCAAATAGGATGCGTCGGTTCCATTACCGATGACCGCGCGGGCAGGTTGGCGACGAAATATTGCCCCGGCTCCCGCGTCCGCTGGGCGCAATGGATCGCCGTCAAGCATTGCGTGATTCAACTGACATTCGTATCCATCAAGCATAGCGTCGCGCACGCAACGAAAGAAAATTCCTGAGTTCACTTCCGGTTTCGCTAGTTGATAAGTTGCTTGGAGCACGAAGTCCCCGTAATCGGCCTTCGATTGCAATTGCCCCAAACCTCCTTGTAGACGCAATCCTTCTTGCGTTACGGTGACTGTCAGCTTTTCTTTTTCGATTTTCTGCCAGTCTTGCTCCCAATTTTCCCCCACAGCCAGTGATTGAGCGCCGAGCGGTCTTAGCAAAATATTGCGAAATTCAACATGCCCCTGATTATGTTGCAAACTTATGTACCCACGCCCAAGTTTCGCTTTATCCTTAATTTCAATAATTGGTTTGTCGTCCAATGACACTCGGACGAGATCCCCTTCGGCATGAATCAAGAAAGTGTGCCAAGTTGTTGGATCAAAGCTGCCCAGTTGCTGCGGTTCCAATTTTTGACGTTTGACAAAGCTGCCCGTGGGAAACGGATTGTCAGGTGGGGCGATATTCAGTTCCAGCGAGTCGTGGGCGGGGTCCTCTGGGACAGGAGGCGTTCGCAGGAAAATACCGCTGTTGGTTTGGGCATCGCAACGGAATTCGACCTTTAACTCGTAGTCCGCAAGCTGAATACTCGTGCAAAGAAAACTGGGCTCCCCTTCGTCGACTTGAATCGCTCCGTCTGCAACTCGCCAATTCGCATTGCCAGCGGTGAACCAGCCATATAGCGATTGACCATCGAACAAACGTACCCAACCTTCCTTGAGAATGTTCTGTGGAAGCACCGATGCGACGAGCTTGCTGACGTCTAGTTCATACGATTGGGGCGATTGACTTGAGGTTGCCGGAGCGGAGTTACGCTGTGATTGTTTGTCGGGCGTGTTAGTCGAATCGCTCGCCACACTGCTGTCAGCGGCCTGAGGGTTTTTCGTCTGACTCTGAGACGAATCTACTGCGCTGTCGCCTCGGCAGCCGGTAAGCAAGAGCGTCAAGCCAATTAGGATCAATAGGCAACGTTTGTCGACAAGCTTGTGTGGTTGCGTCATTAAATTGACCTCGGCATGGTGCGGTTTGTGGTGCGAGGTCTGTAGTTTGAAATATTACGATCCGCAGTTCAAGTCAGCGTCGATCTTTAACGCCTATTTTTAATCGCAGATTTCTATAGCGACGCTGGTGATCAAATCCTCGCCGATTCTCGGACAAATCGGCGGGATTATTCCGAGAAGCTTAGAAACTTGAGCACTTGTCAGAGGAGAAACCAGCAAATCGATTTGATTTTGCGGTTGCAAGCAGTGCGTGATCGCTGTTCTGAATTTGTTGTGCTCACTTTGATCAAGTTGGCACGAATTGCCATTTACTGAGACGGCCAGCTCACAGGGCAATCGTGTTTGTATTGACAACTGCACCACCTGGTCAGCTTCAATACCAGTGGGGCAATTGAACCTGCGTCGGTACCAAATGGTTGAGCATGACTGGTCTTGCCATTGACTGTGCCAAGGTTCTCGCAAACGAATTGTATGCGGCATGCAAAGAGTTTATTGAGTTACAAATTCGTTTGAAGCAGACATTTGAAATAACTGTCGAGTCCCAGGTGACTCCAATCGTACTGTGACTTTGACGCCACGCAAATCAACCGGATAGGGAGCTCGCGTCTCCATTTCTGCGGCATCGTCAGCTCCTGATGAATTGTCGTTATCCAATCCATCTGTGCCAGCATCAACGAAGCTCTGTCGCACGACCGACGTTAGCCCCAGATCCGTTCCATTAAGACTAGGGCTGTATAGGCGTTTGGCATTATCGATTTGCACAACGCCCCCAAATCCGGATCGTTCGGCTTGAAGCAATCCGTCACTCTCGTATTCGGTCGTCCACGTGTCATATGCGGGCTGAAATACAAAGGGTTGAACGGCTGGATTTGATCCCGCAAAAATCACCTGACCTGATCCATATAATGATCCTGTGAACATTGAGGAGGAGGTTGTCCCACTGAATTCCGTGCTGAAGTTAGAAATTGAGGCACCATAATAATTAGCAGCTAATCTAGAGACTTTCCGTCCCCACATTAGGTCGACGTATCCACCGTAGCCTGTAATACTTGCGAAAGGTGACGTGGTATTGATGAGTGGGGTGTTCAGAATGCCTGGAACGAATCCGGGATCGCTGGGCGTGACGACCACGTCATCGCTGCCAGAAGCTCCAAGATTTACTAAGTTTGATGATGCAGGTGCGCCATCAACTCCATTCATCGTCACGATCGGCATGCTGGAGTCGTATACTTTAACATCGAAGGCCAGGATGTCAGTTGCCAAAATATCTTCGCCGGTTCGATCAAAACGCAATGCATATGCCGGATGCAAGAATCCCGAAAGCGTGGCCGGATCGGGAAGTATACCAGATGTGTGCAGCGCTAAGGTTGGAGTCAAGGCGAGCAACGGCATCGTTGTCGAAGCGTTTCCAATAGGATTCTGGAAATGAGCGAACCGATTCGCAGGGTTCATCAAGTCTTCTAAACTGTTCGCGGCGACACGATCGAGGACTCCAAAAACAGTTGGCTCAAAAATGCGTCGCACGGACAGATCACAAGTCTGGTGGACTTGCGCCATGTCACAGGCTGGTGAGGGCAACCCACTCTGAGGCCCAGCAATTAGAAACGCTGGATTGCTGGCCGGATAGTTGAAAGGCAAGCCGATTTCGGCACTCCCTTGAGGTAGCACCTTATTCAAATCCGGCCGAATGAGCAGTGCTCGATAGTGCAAGCGAAACGCGTCCGGAATACCATTTGCGTCGTTGTCGAGAAAAGAGCTTGGCGAGCCTACGAGAACTTCTTGGTCATAATTCTCATTACCATCGTTTGAAACCAAAGGCTGCATAAAGACCGCAACTTCCGCGTGCTGTGCGGCAATTGCTACGGGCTCCAAGTCGTCTGGAATATTGTTGGTGTTCACATCGGCGGTGAAGTTGGGATTGGAACCCTTCAAAACACACAATGGGACCTTACCGATAAACCAAGAATCACCGGCTCGGGCCGTATACATCAGGATATCGTCAAAATCGCCAAAACGACTGAGACTTGCATTGGCCAGCGTACACGTATAGTCGGTTGTCGATCCATCGAAGATTTTGAGATAACCGGTACCGCTGGAGATGTCGACCGGCGGTCGAGGGTTGACAGTCAAATTGTTGAGATCTTGCCGAATCTTGTAAACGATACTGCGCAACCGATTATTCATCTCCAAGGATGCCCGCCCCTGCTTCATGGAATCGCCAATCATCTTGAAGATTTGAGCCAAAGAGAGCATCATCAAGAGTGTGGCGGCGGTGGCGACCAATACTTCCACAAGTGTAAAACCGGAGTTGGCCTTATTTCGTCGAAATACGAGCATGAGGAGAATCCTATTACGGGCTGGTCATTCCGCGTTGAAAAGCTAGAAAATTAGGCGGATTGTAAAAACATCTCTGCCGCCAGCGAATTTTTGGTGTCAGGTTTCAAGTAAATGGGAACTGACAAAACCGATTTAATGCGCCGGAATCGTGCAGAGACTTGTCTAGGCCATTCCACCTATCTCCTTACTAAGTTTACTCCCCAGCTAGAATATTGCACATCGAACCGTTCAACAAGTCAAGTCGATCAACTGCTTACCGCCTCATCAATCGCTGCTTAACAGCGGGTTTATTGTGCGGAACTGTGTTCCTGTTGCTCGGCGGTGCACTAGGTGAATCCCTATGGTTAGACGAACTCCACAGCGCTTGGAGCATTCAAGGGACATTCCGTGAGGTTTTCGATCGGGCAGCCCAAGGGAATCAAACTCCGACTTTTTTTGCGATTCTTTTCCCGATTGTTCAGACATTTGGTTTAAATGAGTGGGTGATTCGGTCCCCCTCAACTATTGGCTGGATCGCCACGTTTGGGCTATTGTACGCCATTATTAAGCGCATGCAGTTGACCGGATGGGTAGGTTGTATTGTCCTAGCTTGGGTGCTTTTCGATCGAATTCAGTGGTTCTACGCGACAGAAGCTCGAGCGTATGCCTGGGTCCAGTTTTTTAGTCTTTTGGGATGGTGGTTGATTTGGAAAGGCGGCCTGCTCACAAGTCAGGCTTCGCAAGTTTCCACTTGGCGCTGCCCGGTCGGCCCCTGGGTGTTGGTAGCGACGATCGCCGTGTATCTTCATCCTACTGCGGCATTACCGTTGGCCTGCCAGTGGTGCTTTGCAGCCAGCCTCGGAGTCTTGAAGCGAAAATACCCAGAGACGGCTCAGTGGTTGGCTGCTGGTATGATTTGGATTTGCCTCTGCCTGCCTGTCGTTAGCATGATGCGACCTGTGTGGCGAGTTCGTGCGCAGTGGTCAGCTTTTGCTGATGTAGGTTCTGCCACCGCAGCATTTTGGTTGTTTCCTCTTGTGCCACTGGCCGTCCCAATCCTCTTGATCATTTTGGTGCACGTTTCGATCAAGCCAAGTTTTCTACAAAGTGCTTGGCGGTCACGACCAAAACTCGATCATTCTGTAACGATTGGCAGCCAGTCAATTTTGGATGTGTGGAGGCCCAATCTAGGAGAGCAGTTGTTCTGGGCATTTGCGACGTTGGGACCGTGGGTTATTGGTTGGCTGCTCGCCTACTTTGACATCGCGCCGATTTTTCATCGCAGATACCTTATCGCTTCGGCAATGCCTTTAGTTTTGTGGAATGCAGCGCTCTTGTGCAATTTGCCCGGGCCAAACTGGCGTCTGATTGCAGCACTGGCGGCATTCTTGACATTGGTTTATCAACAGGGCACTGTTACTCGAGCGTTGGAGCGGCGAGAATTAGTCGGTTCGCTGCGCGGTGAAAATTGGCGTGAAGCGTCTAACTATCTTTCAGCGAATCTGCGAAAAGAAGAAATTGTCTGGTGTTCGAGTCAACTGGTCGAAGGCAGTTTGGACTATTGGCTAGTTGGACCTAAGCTTGAAAAATACTTGGCCTTTCCGTTGGCCAGTATCTATCGGCCGGAGCTGTTCAATGTTTATCCAGCCCACTTAGCTTCTCTTCCAAATGCCTCGAAGCACTGGATGACAGCCATGCGCCATTCGCTGGCGTTGAACACATCGACTGGAGGTGTACACTTTGGTTGGTTGGTCTTTCGAGGCCGATTGGATGACCTGGAGGGGCGCATTGCGCGCGCCAACCAGGCAGGTGAAAGAACTCGTAGCAAAATAGTGGTCTTAGCCGTCAGGTCCTTCGGCAAGATCAGCGTCGCGCAAATCGAACTACACAACTGATCAGCGGAGACAATCATGCAACGCAAAACCGTGAGGCCTGAACAACTCGATCTCGACTCACCCGGACGCAGAGACTATTGGTTGGCCCTTGAGCACGACAGTATCTGGGGAGACCATTTGATACCGTTGACTGTTTTCGTTGGCCCCGAAGCTCAGGATGGTCAAGGATTGGTGGTCTTTGGATCTAATCATGGCAATGAATACGAAGGGCCGGTCGTCATCAAGCACTTGTTGCGAGAGATTTCCCTGGAGCAGGTACGCGGTCGGATTATACTAATTCCAGTACTCAATCCTGCCGCATTTCTCGCCGGAACACGAGAAAGTCGTCTCGATGACGGAGTGAATTTAAACCGCGCGTTTGTTGACGGGGCTGGGGTGACACCTGCCCTGTCGGGGATCACGCATCGTATCGCGTCCTTTGTCCGCTCACATATCTGGCCACGAGTGCATATGGTCATCGACCTGCACTCGGGTGGCGATGTGGCTCGATTCTCGATCTGTGCCAACTTCCATCCGATCGACGACCCAGAGCTGGGCGAGCGTATCGAACAAACGGCGCGATGGTTTGGAACTCCGTCACTGATGGTGTATCAAAACCAGACTCCTGGCTTGCTTCCCAGCGAAGCCGAACGCCTAGGAAAAATAACTGTCGGAACGGAACTTGGGTGGGGAAGGTCGGTGAATCCAGAAGGAGTCCGTTACGGACGACATGGGGTCATCGCAGCCGCGATCCACAATGGACTGATGCACGGTCACGTCGAACCCATCGCCCATCACAAAGCTGGTACTCAGCGCAAATTGGCGATGGTTGATCGAGATTGCTTCATCGTGGCTCCTTTTGCGGGCCACTACGAACCGTTAGTAGAGTGTGGAACGAACGTAACCAAAGGGCAAACCGTCGGCTTGTTGCACGATTTCGACCGCATTGACCTCGACCCCTGGCCTTGCGTTGCGGCGCATGATGGAGTCGTGTTGGCTCAAGCTTGGGTTGCACCAGTTCCCAAAGGCCAACACATTGTCGTTGTTGCAATCCAAGTGGCGTAAGCGAGCGACTTAGGTGGTCGACGGCTGCTGACAATCCAAACAGTGTCCTTTGAGCAAGATCTCAGTTACCGTCCCTACTGAACTCGAGTTGCGACGACTGGCCGAGGTCAATTCAACATCGTCTAAACACTTTACGCTACCACAGTCCACACACAAAAAGTGAGGATGCGCGTCGCCGCCGTTGGAAGGATCATTTAACTCGTAGCGCCAAAGGTGATCGCCCAATTCGGTTCGACGTGCTAATCCGGCGTTCACCAAGTCTGACAGATTTCGCAAAACCGTAGCTTTGTCGACACCCATTTCTTCCAAGATGTTGGCCACATCGGAATGTGTAAGTGGTGCAGCGGAGCGTTCGAGAGCATGCAGCACCGCGATGCGAGCTGGGGTACAACGCAGGCCGGAGTCTCGTAATTTCTGCTTGATCCCAGCCAATTGCTCGCGACGCTGGTGGTCTTTAACCTTGGTCATCTTCTTTTCCTGTGCTGGCCCACTTCCAGTACTTAATGCAACCCAATCCATTAGCCCAGGACAACTGCATATTCAATGTTTGCTGTGCCTACCTTGCAGCAAGTCATCAACTCGGAAGTCATCGACCCGCCAGGCATACTGCCCTACATTGTAATACTAAAGACTCGACATGCCAGCTCTTTTTAGGAGTATTCGCTAGAACATTCCCCCGTCCGCATCAACTGAGTTGAATCTATTTTGTGGTCAGCTCGACAACTCCCAAATCGTTGGGCTTACCTTTGGTAACGGATAATTTGAACGGAGTCTTTTTGGGATCAACGTACTTATTCTTTAGCTTGTCTGGACCACCGTAGGCCATACTCATAACATTCAACTTGCCCCACATGTATGTGATGGCATAATTGCCTTCTGGAACTCCGTCACCATTTTCGTAAGTCGATAGCACGAATTTTCCTTCAGCATCGGTAAATGCAGACGAGTATGTCGGCTGCTTAGGATCCAAGCCTTTTTGGTCGTGCAATTCTACGCGAATCCCCTCGACCGGTTTGCCGTCGACATGTACCGTCCCCGTTACCGGATAAGTCGGCTTGCGATTACTATCCTCGCCGCAGCCAACCAGCGATCCCAGGCTGAACAGTAATCCGACGGCGATGCAATTGCGCCATGGGCTCGCTGAACTGACAATACGTTGCAGACTATTCATTGGCCGAAAAGACCTCGCCTTTTTGACGCGTAACACGCGCACAGAATGAGAAACCGTCAACAGATGCCGACACAAATTGCACGGAGCCATCTGCCATCACAAACTGGCAACCGCCGGTATGAAAAGAATGAAACGCTCGACCTCTTACGTTGGTACAATTGATCGCGCAAGGGCCTTCTGGAAAAGTCACAGGTGGGTTACCAATCGTGCCAGCGATCCAGTTTTCACCCAGCAGTGCATCACCCCAACCGCCACCATTGGAGCGTGCCAAATCTGCTAAGGCAGCCGGCAAAGTCACAGCCGTAGTGCCCGAATACAACGTACCTCCTCCAGTTCGTTCTCCCAACAAGAAAGTGTTGGATGTGCCATCAATGATGTCACCTATCTTGCTTGTCGTCGGAGCGTTGAATACCGTTGCACGTAATACACCGTGTCGATCACCTCCGGCGCCTCCTGGATAGGCAGCATATGCCAAGTTTGCATAGTTGCCTCGAACGCCCGTAGGGACAGTGTAATCTGATGGCGCCGCTCTCCATGTCAATCGCTGTTGCCCGGGAAGTGAGCCTGCCGGTAACACGCCATCGTAAATACGTCCTTGAGCACTGGGCGCCGAAGGGCAAACAAACGTTGCGATCACGTTCGAAATCACGGCAACATTAGCCACACCTGCTGGCCCGTATTCGTTTGCTGCCGTGACGCCCGAATTGTATTGGTTCGCTAAGTTTTGTTGTTCGATGAACGGCAAAATGCCAATCGCCATCGCTTGAAGGTTGTAACGCCCTGCTGGCTCGCCGACATAATAAGCAGCCTGGAAAGTTTTATAGGTGCTTTCGTAATTTAATAACCCGAGCCCAAGTTGTTTAAGGTTGTTGCTACATTGCATGCGCCGAGCCGCTTCGCGTGCAGCTTGAACCGCTGGCAGCAGCAAACCTACCAACACTCCGATAATCGCGATCACGACCAACAGTTCCACTAACGTAAAGGCGTCTCTTGCCTTACGGACTTTGAATGCAACTAAACGCATCGGATCACTCCCCAGCGAGCAGAAAAAGTTGAAATAAGACAAACACCATCTTGCTTTCGATGGCTAAGAAGCCCAAGAGTGGGCCAATTCATTTATAGTGAGCTTAGCCTACTTATACAAGAGTTTGGCCCGGGTATTCACCCCAACCCCACTGTCAGTAGGATTGCAGTTTTCACCAATCAGCCGCAATCCCAAGCAGAATTACCCCAGAATAAGAGAGTCTGCTTTCGATCAGTTAATTCAATTGCTATATCCTTAATCATTCCTACTCGCTACCCTACGAATCGTTAACCAGATGGTGTTTTATGATGGCTTGATTCAAGGAGGAATCATGTTCAAGTTGCGAAGCTTGTTTCTGGCGATGATTCTGGTTTTGTTCATCTCGGCCATGTGCAGTGCTGAACTTACACAGCAACTCAAGATCGGTGGCCAGAGTTTGCAGCTCAACGGTTCTGGCGCTCGTACCAAGACCTTTGTGCAAATCTACCAATGTGGTTTGTATCTGCTGACTCCCAGTCAGGATGCGCCAGCCATTTTGGCTGCAGATGAATTGATGGCGGTCCGAGTCAATATTACATCTAGTTTCGTCAGTCGCGATGCGTTGATTGGTTCGTTGCAAGAAGGCCTGAAGGCAGCCACTGGTGGAAAGACAGATGAGATATCCAACGAAAGTAAAATGTTCGTTGACCTTTTGAAGGATGAAGTCAAAAAGAATGATATTTATGACTTTGTTCACGTACCCGGCAAAGGACTTTACGTTCTCAAGAACGGGTCCGTGCGAGGCGTGATTCCCGGCTTGGCTTTCAAGAAAGCGCTCTTTGGAATTTGGCTATCCGACCGGCCGGTCGACAAGGATTTACGCCATGCCATGCTCAGTGGGGCACCGCGACGCTAGTCGAGAATCTTGCGTCGAGAATTCATGCCACGCAGAACACCCTAAACCTAAGCGATGCGCAGCTCGCCCCACAGGTTTGGGTCTTCGCTTACTGGCAACGGAGGAGCCATTCCCAGCGTTTGCCAACCTAGCTCGCGATCGACGATCGCATAATAAAAACCGATGACTGGAAAATCGGCTAGGTCAAGTCCGTTTAAGGCAGCAAAATGAATGGCACAGTGTAAGTCATAACCATCGCGCCGTAATTTGGAACGCGTTGAAAGAAATTTCTCAGGAGGTGGCGGTGAATTCTCTCGCGCGCGATTAATCGGTGCCCAACCAGGGAATGGCATGTCCCCTTTCGGACCTCGTCCCATGGGACAAAACACAAATCGGTGACAGAACCGAGTCGCACGGTGTACGTTTCGCGACATGCGCGTGTCCAACCAAACGTGCAATCCGTCACTGTCCTCCAGTCGCGATTCGCGACACCACGGGAATTGCAGCTTCCTGTCGACGCGCACTTGAAAAAACATCGCATATTGACTGCACGCCAATCGCAATTCAGCAAAGTGTTTCTGCCCGCTAAGCTGAACTCCCGTAGCGGGTACGATTGCTGAGTCGGGTAGCTGCCACAAACGATCCGCAAAATCGATGTTAACCTTCTCGGCCCGCAAGCGAAATCGAAACAGAATGGCCGGATCAATCAATCGACTTGCTTCAGCGGCATCTGCCATGTAGTGCATCCTATCGTTGTAAATCTACCGCAATCGTTTGTTGGATGAAGC
>CAZVBC010000025.1:0-31035 GCA_964625155.1 uncultured Pirellulaceae bacterium | reverse complement strand
CAGTTCATGACTCCACGGCGATTTTGGCAATTCCAATGAAGCCGCAGAACGGCTGACATAGATGGTTCGTGCACGTCTATTAACCGGTACTGCATGATGATACCCATAGGATCGTCGCCGTCCAATGCCGAGATAATCGAACGACGCGCAGCAATTGTCCACAGATTGTCTCGAATAATCAAATGACTCCCGATTGCCAAACGTAACCACTTGCCTTCTGAAGAAGCCACGCGGATTCGATCGATTTGCCAACATTGGCGCAGATCTCGAATGAACTTACACAACCATGGGAACATAAGACAAATTTCTCTTAAAGCGAGCGGCGATTGAAAATCCACCTTGACACCCGAGTGCTTGCACACTTGCGTGATTATTTTTAGCGGTGCAACGCATGCTGTCCGGCATGTTTTTCCCTGCCGCTCGCCTAAAGCCAACCACATAGAGACTCGAACACAACTGTATAAACCCGCCGGAACAAGTGACCACCGGCAGATTCATATCACCTCAGATTGTCCTACGCTACCGGTTGCACTATGTGAGGTAGCGATTATTTTGGACTACCGATTTGACTTTTGAGTAACGACAGTTCCGATTCCAATCGTTCTTTGCGTTCCGCATTTTCAAATTGTTCCTCCAGCTCAACAGCATCTGGGTCGATACCATCCAGTCGATCCCAAGCGTCGTTTAGCGCTTCTTCGCGTTCCACTCTTTCCTCGAATTTTCCAAATTGGGCCAGTGCCGAATGACTGCCCGAGCGTTCCATGGCGGCATGGATATTTTTGGCTGACGCGGCGCGAGCCATGCGGGCTGCTAACAATGTCTTGCGCTGTTTGGCTTGTCGAATTTTGTCGTCGAGGTCGTGGACTGAACGCTGTAGTTTTTCGACTTCACTTTGTTGTTTAGCATGGTCCGCCGCGAACCGATCCGCCCGTTGTTGAGCGGCTAACTTTTGATCAAGCGCTGACCTCGCGGCATTTTCATCACCTCGCTGCATTGCAGCAGTGGCACGCTCCAACCACTTCTCTGCATCCGCGCGCTCTCGTTCGGCGCGCTTGCGCATCTGAATTTCATCAGCTACGGCTTCCGCGACTCCCGCGCGGACTCGCTGAATTTCATCCTCCATATCAATGATTAATTGGTGCAACATGCGCTCTGGATCTTCGATCTTCTCACGCAACGAAGTCACGTTGGAACGCATGATCAAACTGAATTGTGAAAACCAACTCATTTTACTTTCTCCAAAACAAGTAACTTAAAGATCAACCAACTTTGTTTTTGCACAGCAACGGCTGTACAGTCGCCAGCATGAAACTTGATGACTATCGCCAGGTGGCTAGTTCGGCCGACATTAGGCGTATCTTGGTCAACAGCTTTTCACGATGGTTTTCGCAGTAAGCTGCCAGTGCGATCACGGCGATTCCCAATCCAAAACCGCTGATCCACAGCAGGCTGGGATGATCGATGGAAGACCGCACGACCATGGCGACCATGCCAGCTAGCAAGAACGCTGAACCAGTATTTATTAGCGCGCGAACTCTCAGTCCGATTGCTAACAGTACTACCAAGACACTCAAGACCATGAGGGTAATTATGTGTAACCAACTACCATCCAGAATCTGAAAGACGGGAGATACTAAAATCGTGAGCGCCCCCACGTAACGCAGCGGTGTGTGAGTTGCCCGGGGTAAATCGCCGGATAGAATCTCAGTCAGACCCAAAATGGATAATCCCAACGGAACCAAGTAGAGTTGGAAATCATGCCATCCAAAGGATCGCCACAGCAGGATCAAAGCAACATTGAGAATGGCTCCTGAGGCGACGACATGTCGCTTGCTGCCATCGTGCAACCAGCGAAAAAAGTACAATCCTGCCGCAGTAAATAGAGCCAACGCATTAAGCCCCTGCCAGGCAATTGTATTGCCCGTCATTTCGCGTATGACAGCGAATACAGCTATCAAGGCTGGACCTGCATCACCAACTCGAGCAAACACGCGTGCTGAGAATCCCAGGGTTGCATGGCCAGACAAGATGTTCCCCAAGGCTATGAAGAAGATGGTCACGGCAATCAAAATGATTTGGCTTGCCCCAATGCCAAGCTGAATTACTTGTTGAGCGCCAAGCCAAGCGAACATCACCGCGAGTACCGCCAGGAAAGTCCACACACGATGCCGCGATTGCAGTCTAATCGCACTCGCCAATTCTGCGGCGGCAAGCAATGCCATTGCCGTCTCGATAAAGACCTGCTCGATCACCAATTGCCTAGCTAACCCAAATGCGGCAACAACTTGCAATCCGATAGAACATCTAAGTACGGTAACCCACTGTTGGATTAATTGGCTTTCCCAGTTACGAATGCGAAGCTCAAACACGAACAGGCTGATACCCATCGCCAACAATAACAACCCACCACCGCTTACCAAGATGTTGGGAAGCTGGAGCAATGAAATGGCCGCTCCATTCATTCCCCCCAGGTACGCTGCCAGGAGCAGTACTTGCACGTTCGCGAGAATTGCCCATGGAGCTAAGTATTGGCGATGATTTCTTAAATCGTTCGATAGATAGAGTACCGCCAGTGAACAACACCCTGCAGCGCGAAAGATCGGGTCGAACGACATGCAACTGAGCACATTCACAAGTATCGCCCAGACGTTACAAACGTAACGACATTTTTCTGACACCGGATCCTTGATAACGTTCAATACCAGAGATTCCAAGCAGACGACGATCGACCAGATCAATAGCTGAGCGCCATAGTTCAGTTGGCCAGGCAATAGGGAAATAACCAGCGCTGAACAAAATGCAGGTAACGTACAGGTTGTAAATATCGCCGTTGCTCGGCTTTGCTGTAAAGCGGCTGGCACTACTGCCCAAACCACAGCAATCGTCGTGACCCATGGCGTTTCGAGCGGCACGAGCGTAATCACTGTCAGAACCAACTGGGGAATATGCACGACAAGCAGCAACGCCATCATGGCCAACCACGCAAGATCTCCCAGGGAAACAACGAGCGCTGCGAATACCTGTCGACCTACTCGATCGAACGAGACAGGAAACACCGTCAGCTTGCTGAAGTCGATGCCGAGACTGGCCCGCAGATCTTGCCAACTCAATTCAGATCCACGCCGACGATACAGCCAGTTCATTGACAGACCACTTACTGCAGAACATGAGGCGAATACTACGGTCGCCCATCCAACCGCCTGTGAAATCGGCATCCCTAGATTAGCAATCAGGCATCCAAGAGACGTTGCCGCGATCGACCACACACTCAAGCCAGCAAGATAATGTCCACTGCGTATCGTCACTTGAATCCAAGCACTCAACAACAGGAAGCAATGCACGAAATGCATGGGTTGCCAGGTGATTGACTGTATCGTGATTGTCTGAGCGAACCAATAAACGCTGAGCAGTACCAAAACCACTTGACCCGTCGTGTAAAACAAAGGTCTTTGTCTGCCATCGCCATACACAAACAATCCGTCAAACTCACTCTTCGGCAACCGGATCAATCCGCACAATCGATCCGGAAAACGTGTCAAAATCATACTCGTTGCTAGTACGAGCAAACTGGTGAGCGTATGACCATCAGAAATCTCGATTGCGTAAACAACTTTCGCAAACGGAATAAACGTAGCTGCGGCGGCCAACAAGGCTGCCAGCATCCCAAATATGTAGCGGCGATCTCGTAACAGAACGGCGAGTGCCAAAAACAGGCCCACGTTCAATCCCGAAACCATGTGCAAGGCTTTTACATGCGTGGCAGAGAGCATGAACAAGGCGATTGTCAGTAGCGTTGCAAACCGCTTCAGCGGCTTGCTGAACAAGATCTCGCCTCCAAGTTCCAAACGTCGGCTTACCCATGCGTAAACGAGGATCAGCGGTAAATAGGTTAAACCATAGAAGGCTATCGGTAACCGACTTTCTTGAACGGCGCTGGCGGCTGCCGACTTGATGTACTGCACAAGGTCAGCCATCAATGTGGGCGTGCTTTGATAAGTGACCGTAATCAGTACCAACGCTGTCCATACAAACGCTGCATGGCGAGTATCGCGAGCGACCAGCAATAACAATACTGCCGCAGTAGCAACCGTAGGAACCGCTGCGATGGTTGTATTGCCTACGTACGAGAAACCGTAAAATGACAGACACACACCCACGGCAACTAATACCAACCCCACGAACAATGGTGCGATGATATTCCAGGGTAACGGACGCACTAAATCGCCTGTCCGCTGACGAAACACATGCGTTACCGATCTCGCAGTAAGCAATACGGTTGCTCCCACTAATACGCTTGGCAATCCCATCCATTCGATTGGCAGGGAACCTACCGATTTAAGAGCAACGACGATTGCAAACAGCGATGCGAGAATACTGATCGGTAGGAAACCAAACACCCGTGGCCAACGATTTTCTTCAGTCAGCCAAAACACGTGCCGATTAACTTTGATGACACCTACAGTCATCACACTCCAGCAAGCAAACACAAACACTCCGGATAGCCAAGAGTGCTCCACGGTTGGCAATGCGCCGGCGACCGACAATAACAAGTAACTTGCCAGAAATACCGTCTGCCGCCCCCGCAGCCAATGGTCGAAAATGCGTCCGGCTGCAAACCACGTCATGGCCAAAGCTAGAATCATCAAGCCAATTATTTGCACGATTCCAAGAAACGAATTGGCTGAGTTTTCGCGGAGAAACCAGCTCAACGCGATGTAGCTGGTCGGCAACAACATCACCGTCAGGCCCTGCAGTACCATGGCCGTCCTCGCTAGACCTAGTCGAGCGCGACAGACATCAGAAATCAAGTAGATCGCCGTGGTGTAACCCAAAACGGTCAAGAACTTAAGGGATCCAGGCCATGTAGTCCAATGCCGTGTAACCAACATCAACGACGACCCGAATACGATCGCTGCTCCAACCATTAACATCCACTTGATGCTGGTTTCATGAAAGAAGTTCTCGATGAATTGCTCCACAATCGAACGGCCGGGCGCGGGTGAACTCCGAACCGGTAGGGTCGTACCTGGACGCGAGACTATCGGCGGGAGGTGCGAGCCTTGGTGTGCTGATGAGGAGCATTCGGTCTCATTCAAGTCGTTGTGTCCAAGTTCGCCTGGGGTGACAAAATTCATACGTTTCTCCTCGTTCTAAGACGCACGCTCTAGTCATGCGTGTACCGCAGTCGTCTGTTGACGTTCATGGCAAGGGCTCAATAGCAAACCGCTTAAGTTCGGTCCGCGCGGAAACATAACAATTCGCGTGCCGTAGTGAAAAAGAAAATCATTTAGGCGAGCACAAACCCATATCTGCCAACACGTTGCGCCCATCATTCGCTGAGGTCGGCAACCATGATTAGTCCGTTTCGCTGAACTCATCCGCAGTCGAATAACTGCAACACTTAAGCAGTACCAACCATGCATCTGGGGACGACTGTGTTTCCGCTCGATGGTTGAATTGAGCCCACGTTGCATTGAGGTGTTGGCGGTGCGAGAATGGCTGATCATCAAGGCGAAATTTGCTCAACAAAGTAACCTGCGTCCTTGATCCAGCCTTAGTATGCCATCCCACCTTGAATTACCGACCGCATCGAAGGAGTTCCATATGTTGCAACGTCGCGAGTTTGTCGCCGCTGGAGTTGGTCTAGCACTATCGCGCGGCAGTGCGCTGGGCCAAGTGGCTGCGAAGAAACGCATTGCCTTCTTGGGAACCGTTGTTTTCCAACACTCACACGCACAGCACTTTCTGGATCGACTCTGCCAAGGTTACTTCTGGCAAGGCAAGTGGAACGCACCGCGAGTCGAGGTGGCATCTGTCTATATCGATCAGTTCCCAGAGGGTCGCGACCTTGGCCACCAACGGATTAAAAAGTATGGCCTGAATCAATGCCAATCGATACGCGAAGCATTGACCCTTGGTGGATCGAAGTTAGCGGTCGATGGCGTCGTGATCATTGCTGAACATGGCAAATACGACAAAACCGAAATGGACCAGACCCGCTATCCTCGGTACAAGTGGTTTAAAGAAGTAGTCCAAGTCTTCGAGCAAAGTGGCCGATCCGTGCCAGTATTTAACGACAAACATTTGTCTACAAATTGGGACGAATGCACAGAAATGGTGGCTGATGCAAAGCGATTGGGATTTCCGTTTATGGCTGGTTCGTCGTTGCCCGTAACCTGGCGTTTGCCATCGATTGATATGCCGTTGGGGTCAAACTTGAAGGAAAGCGTGTGCGTGGCCTATGGCGGTGTCGACAGTTATGACTTTCATGCTTATGAAACGGCGCAGTGTATGTCCGAACGTCGACGAGGTGGTGAAGTCGGGATTCGTAGCGTTCACGCACTGCGCGGGGAAAAACTGTGGGCAGAATTGGACAAAGACGATCGGCGTATCACTCGGGACTTGATGGTCGCAGCTCTGAATCGAAGCCACAATTTACCGGTCGAAGGTGGTTATCCATCGGCTCCCGTTACTTACGCTTGGGTTCGCAAAACCTTACCCGAGACGCTTGGGTTCCTGGTCGAACACCTGGATGGTTTCCGAACCACAGTTTTCATGACCAATATCCGTGACTTCAACTACGCTGGTTATCTAGCCGACAGGCAAGAGATTCTTACTTGCCAAATGTACCTACCCATGCCCGGACACGGTTCAACCACTGCCGATTTTTTTAATCCTCTAACTCGACACTTCGAAGACATGTTTCTCACAGGTCAAGCTCCCTATCCGATCGAACGCACATGGCTGACCTCGGGAATGGTAATCGGAGGTGTGCAATCGTTGCACCGTGGCCAAGAGAAAGTAGAGACACCTCAAATGAACGTCGCCTATGCACCTACTTCAAACTCAACTTATTGGCGCGACTGAGTGCAAATCGAGTACACCGCTCAGATACCAGCACGATCGCGTAAAACTTACCGCTGCTCCGCCTACGAATCGGCCAAATCTAGGCGAGCAGAATTTTTGCTACGTTTCCGCCGACATCGGTCAGTCGAAAATCTCGCCCTTGAAAGCGATAGGTCAGCTTCAAATGATCGAGTCCCAATTGGTGCAAGATCGTCGCTTGAAGGTCATGCACATGAATGCGATCTGCCGTCGAATAGTAGCCTAATTCATCGGTTTGACCAATCGTGACACCCGACTTGAACCCGCCACCTGCCATCCACATGGTAAACGCTTCGATATGATGATCGCGACCTAGATAGTCCCTGGGCTCCCCTTGCGGCGTCCGTCCAAATTCGCCTCCCCAAATGACCAGCGTCTCGTCAAGCAATCCTCGCCGTTTCAAATCCATCACCAGCGCTGCGGCGGGCTGGTCCACTTGCCGACATATGTCGTCCAGTGAATCACCGAGCTCCGTTCCTTTGTTTCCATGGTGATCCCAATCGGTATGATAGAGTTGAACAAATCGCACACCTCGTTCCACCAACCGCCGCGCGAGGATACAGTTGTTCGCAAACGAAGCTTCACCTGCAACCGCGCCATAGTCGCGCAATGTCACCTCGGATTCGTCCGACAAATCCATCAACTCCGGTGCACTTGATTGCATGCGAAAGGCCATTTCATAAGCCGCGACACGGGTCGCGATCTCTGGATCACCTACCGATTTCTGGCGCAAGTTGTTCAGGTCCGCGACTCCCTGGGTGAAGATCGACTGCACATGGCGATCGATACCCTGTGGGTTTTCAAGATTCAAAATAGGTGTACCGCGACCGCGAAATGGTACGCCTTGATAGGTCGTAGGCAGGAAGCCGCTTCCCCAATTTGGTGCACCGCCGCGAGGGCCACGAGGGCCAGATTGCAAGACCACAAATCCTGGAAGATCTCGGGATTCGCTTCCAATCCCATAGGTAATCCACGCGCCCATCGAAGGTCGGCCAAAGTTTGGAGTACCCGTATTCATAAAGAATTTTGCCGGCCCATGATTAAATACGTCGGTGGCCATGGACCGAACAATCGTAATCTCGTCAGCAATACCGGATAAGTACGGTAAGCATTCTGAGATTTGAGCGCCGCCATTGCCGTGCTGCGCGAATTTCCGCCGCGTCCCCAGTAATTTGGCATCCGATTTAAGAAACGCAAACCGCTTGTTTTCTACATACGATGTAGGAATGATCTGACCGTCAAGATCGCGCAGTTTGGGTTTATAGTCGAACAATTCCAGTTGACTGGGGCCGCCAGCCATAAACATAAAGATCACGTTCTTGGCCTGGGGTGGGAAATGGCCAGCACGTGCGGACATGGATGAACCGCTTGCCGACGCGAGTTGCGACTGGGGAGCACCCAGCAGACCGTCGCGTTGCAATAACGTACCCAAAGCAAGCGAACCGACACCGACGGCCGATTGCCGCAGAAAATAGCGGCGGCGTTCAATGCTGGCGAGCGTGTTCATGGCATCAAGATTCTGCTTATCAAGATTCTGCATGGTTTACTCGCGTGTAATAAACTCGTCCAAGTTTAACAATGCTCGGCAAACGCTGAGCCAAGCTGCAAAATTGCTCACTTGATCGCTCTCAAGTGATTGCATGGATTGCGCAACCTGAACCGCCAGTACTGGTGATTGCTGGTAGGCTGACAATAGTTGGGCATGCATTATTTCAACGCGTTCAATTTCAATAGCTGACAAAGAGCGCGAGAAACAGATCAGCGCAGCTTGTCGCAATCGTTCATTCAAACTGGTCGTTGAGTTCCCCCACGTGCGCCGCGACAAGCCAACAGCGCATTCAAAGAAAGCGGTGTCGTTGGCCAGCGTCAGCGCCTGCAACGGCGTATTGGAACGCACGCGGCGCGTGCACGATACGTTTCCATCCGGTGCATCGAATACGACCAAGGCTGGATAAGGGCTGGAACGCCAAACATGAGTGTACATACCTCGCCGATATCGATCGGCTCCCTCCGCCGTCTTCCAGGGTTTGGGGTCTTGAGTGAAATCGAATACACCGTCCGGCTGTGGAGGAAAGACGCTAGGACCTCCGACGATCCGAGCCAATAACCCAGCTCCCGACAGTGCCGCATCGCGCACCGCTTCGGCATCCAAACGGATACGAGTTTGTCGAGCCAGCCACAAATTGCGCGGATCAATTTCCTGCAGTTCGGCTCGATGCGAAGATGACTGGCGATACGTCGTCGAGCACACAATTAACCTGTGCACATGCTTCATCGACCAACTCCACGGTGTTGCGTTGGGTCCACGATTTTCGGCGGAGGCACTTGACGGTTCGCTTGAGGAGCCGGGCAGCGAGCCCATAAACTCCAACGCCAGGAAGTCTAGCAATTGCGGATGTGTGGGGAGTGATCCCTGGGTCCCAAAATCGTCGTCCGTTTCAACGATTCCTTGTCCAAAAAAATGGAACCAGCACCGATTCGCAATCACGCGGGCTGTTAACGGGTTGAGCGGATCGACCAACCATCGAGCAAAATCCAGTCGGTTATGCGGCTTCGGTTCGCGCGGAAGATCTTGAGTATTGCGCACCTGACGCAGGGGATGCAAGATTGATGGCACACCAGCCGCAACGCGCGCACCTTGATCAAGAAAATTGCCACGCAAATGTATAAATGTGTCACGTGGCTGAGTAAGTTCTTCCATGACCAGTGTGGTCGGTATCACCGGTTCGGTTGCGCGCAGGTCGGCAATCTGCTGCAACAGCGGAAATTCATTTTTAGCGAGAGCCGTATCGCGGAAGTAGTTTTCGATCAGTTTTTTATTAGCTGCATCTCGTTTCTCAAATGCCATGTCGTAAGCTACTTGCACTGGTCCGGGCAAACGTGCGCGCATTTGCGGTGTAACCGTTTTCTCCCAGGCTCGTTGGCTGGCTTCGAGCCGGCTGCGCTCGGCTTCGACTTTTTCCTCTAGCGCAGCTATTTGCCGACGAATATCAGCTCGCCGCGCCAGTTCACCATCAGCAAGCTGTTGATCCGAAGGTGATTCGTATGTCGGTTCGTTGCAATTGTTCAAGAACGCAAACAGCTGGTAATACTCCCGTTGAGATATGGGGTCGTACTTGTGCTGATGACAACGCGCACATCCGAGCGTCAAGCCCAAGTAGACACTACCTGTCGTATTGACGCGATCGGCCACGGCTTCGACTCGAAATTGCTCCTTGTCCGTGCCACCCTCTTCGTTAATCAAAGTGTTTCGATGAAAGCCAGTCGCCACGATTTGATCGCGCGTCGCTCCCGGCACCATGTCTCCTGCAATTTGCTCGATAGTAAATTGATCAAACGGCATGTCTCGATTGATAGCCTCAATGACCCAGTCTCGATACTTCCATATTTCACGGCCAAAGTCTCGTGTATAACCATTGGAATCGGCGTACCGCGCTTGGTCCAACCAGTGCCGACCCCATCGTTCACCATAGCTTGGTGACGCCAGTGTGCGATCGACTAGTTGCTCATAGGCATCTGGTCGCTGGTCAGCGGTGAATTGAACAACCTCTTCAGGTGCCGGCAGGGTACCTAGCAAGTCCAAACTCAGACGCCGAATCAAAGTCGACCGATCCGCTTCTGGCGATGGACGAATCCCTCGTTGTTCCAGTTGTTGCAAAATCATGCGATCAATAGGATTGGTACACCAGCCTTGATCGCGAACTGTCGGCAAATCAATTCGCTCGGGAACTTTGAACGACCAGTGATCGCTACGTTTGCGTTGGGCTACAGAATGTTCACGGGGAGGTCGTTTGGCGCCACCCGTTATCCAAGCCCTTAAGATGGCGACTTCGCTCTTGGTCAGCGGTTTGCCTTCGGGTGGCATGGCGCTTACCACTTTGTCTTGTCCCAACACTGCCAACAGAATACGACTTTTGTCCGGAGCTTGAGTGTCGATGACTGGTCCGCTATCTCCACCTTGGTGCACGAGCTCAGCAGAATCTAACCTCAAACCAGATTCCTGTTTCTCCGCTCCATGACAACCGAGACAACGATCTGTAAGCATCGGCAGTATATCACGAGTAAAGTCGATATCTTGAGAAAGGCTTTCATCGCCCTGCGCGAACGAGGTTCGAGATGCCGCATCGAAAGTCAAAATAACGGCGACAACAAGAAAAAATCGCAATACTAAAGCTGTCATACCCCACCCACTTTTGGCACACTCGGGAGAGATTTCATGTAAAAATGTTAACTAGACCGCGCCAGGTTCTGCAACGGGAGTGGGCGAAGCTCCTGCGGAGTCAATTGAGGGGCGGCTCGGTAGGAACCTCGCTACCTCGCTCTCCCGCGTCCGCCAAGCCCAAATGCTTACCTGTAACAAAGGACTAGTTTACATGGGAACAGCGCCGAACAGGATAATGTGTGAACTGATACATTACATTTTTGTTTCTTAGTCCAATTAGGCTCTACTGGCTCTACCTCGTAACGATCCGTGGGAGAAGATGTACTTCTCATGGTACTGCTTGGTTTGTGTTCAGCACCGAATCATTCGGAGGGCTGAAGAGAGTTTGAATCTGAAAGAGAGTAAAGTTATGAGTTTTGGTCGTTCTATCGTGTGGCCATACATCGTGTGCGCGGTATTTGTCGTTTCGGTGCAAGTTGGTGATTTATCGCGCGCTGCCCAGTCGTCAACTTCGCAAGCCTATGACATCGTAGTTTACGGTGGCACGTCAGCGGCAGTTACGTCGGCTGTGCAAGCCAAAAAAATGGGAAAGAGCGTTATCATCGTCAGCCCCGACAAACACTTGGGCGGGCTGTCCAGTGGCGGATTGGGATGGACCGACAGTGGCAAGAAGGAAGTCATTGGGGGTTTATCACGTGAGTTCTACCATCGTGTTTGGCGAGAATACCAATCCGCCGATGCGTGGAAATGGCAGAAGCGTGAAGAGTATGGCAATCAAGGGCAAGGGACCACTGCCATGGATGCCAAAGAGAAAACGATGTGGATCTTTGAACCACACATCGCTGAAAAAGTGTTCGACGATTGGGTCGTTGAACTCAAGATTCCGGTGGTGCGCAGTGCATGGCTCGATCGAGAAAAAGGTGTGCGCAAGATTGGCCAGCGCATCATGGAGATTACAACCCTGGACGGCAACGTCTACGCGGGAAAAATGTTTATTGATGCAACTTACGAAGGAGACTTGATGGCCGCTGCCGGAGTCTCTTACTTCGTCGGACGCGAAGCCAATAGTGTCTATGGAGAAAAGCATAACGGCATACAAACTGGAATCCTGCACCATCGTCATCACTTTGACGCAGTCCCTGTTCGCATTAGCCCCTATCGAGTTCCTGGCGAACCTAGCAGCGGAATTCTGCCACGCATCAGCGCGAACAATCCGGGCATCAAAGGCGAAGGCGACAAGAAAGTTCAAGCCTACTGTTTTCGCACTTGTCTAACAACCGTTCCCGAAAACCGACTTGCATTTCCTAAGCCAGACGGCTACGACCCGAACCAATACGAACTGATGCTGCGCATCTACCAAGCCGGCTGGCGCGAGACCTTCGACAAATTTGACCCCATTCCTAATCGCAAGACCGATACCAATAACCATGGTCCGATGAGCTCCGATAACATCGGATTCAATTATGACTATCCAGAAGCTTCGTACGAGCGACGGCGTGAGATTATTGCTGAACACGAGCAGTATCAGAAGGGTTGGTATTACTTCATTGCTAACGATCTGCGGGTACCACAGGATGTACGCCAAGCCATGTCTCAGTGGGGACTCGCGAAAGACGAATTTACTGACAATGGCCATTGGCCCCATCAGATCTATGTGCGTGAAGCCAGGCGCATGATCGGCAAGTTTGTCATGACTGAAAACGAACTCACCAAAGTAAAACCGACACCCGATCCGGTCGGTATGGGATCCTATACGATTGATTCACACAATATTCAGCGCTACATCACGGCGGAAGGTTACGTTCAAAACGAAGGGGACATCGGCGTACCAACCAACGGCCCCTATTCGATCGCTTTTGGCGCACTCGTTCCGCAAGTTGGCGAATGTGAGAATTTGCTTGTCCCGGTATGCGCGTCCTGTTCGCATATTGCCTTCGGTTCCATTCGCATGGAGCCGGTGTTTATGATATTGGGACAGAGTGCAGCGACCGCAGCCATTCTGGCAATCGATCATGGGACTAGCGTTCAACATGTCGATTACGCGCGCTTGAAAAAACGGTTGCGAGCCGATGGTCAAATCCTCGAACTGCCAGATGCAAAACTGGGCGTCCTACTAGAAGGTACCGTGGTCGATGATCAACAAGCTCAATTCGCCGGTCAATGGTCTGTAGGGTCGATCGGCGATGCTTTTGTGGGTGTGGCTTACCACCACGACCAAAATCAAGCTAAAGGAAGCAAGACGGCAACTTTCTCAGCCAAACTACCCAGCGCTGGCCGATATGAGGTTCGACTAGCCTATGTCCCGCATCAGAATCGTGCTTCAAATGTATTGGTGGAAGTTCAGCATGCAGCCGGCGTAACTCGTACTCACGTCGACCAGCGCAAGCGTCCCACAATTGCAAAAGTCTGTGTATCATTAGGCGTATTCGAATTTAATACACCATCTGCTCGTGTCGTGATATCCAATGCCGGGACCGATGGCTACGTTGTCGCCGATGCAATACAGTGGTTGCCAGTTAATTAAGCGTGTTGATTGAGGGAGAGTTTTCTGGCTGCAGAAATTGATGCATCACGGCACGAACCTGAGCGGTCGACAGAATCGACCAGTCCACCAGCGCCCGAACGTACCCACATCTATGCAAATCGATTTCTCGCCGATCTGAGCTTGCTGTGGACGGCTTGTCTGTGGGGCATCAACATTCCCGTTGTCAAACATGTAATTGGACAACTCGATGGTTGGGTATTTAATGCACTGCGACTGACGCTGGCGATGTTGACCTTAGGAATTTGCACATGGCTTGAAGGTAGAATTCGACCTTCAAGCCAACGCAGGATCGACTGGTGGCAAGTAATTGTCTTCGCTCTCATCTCCAGTTTGTTTTATCAGTTGATGTTCATGAAAGGTATTACGTTAACTACCGCCGGCAATACGGCGCTGATCATGGCCTCGATGCCGATGTGGACGGCAGTCCTAAATCTTGTCTTGGTACAAGAACGGTTGCAAGTGATTACTTGGCTGGGGTTGATCGTGACCTTTCTCGGGACGGTGATCGTCACTGTGCAGGATGGTAAAGTCAGTTTTTCATCCGAGTTTTTAGTCGGCAACCTGTACATTTTGTGCGCATCGATCGCCTGGGCAGTTGGGACCGTGATGAGCCGACCGATGTTGGATTCGATCACTCCTCTACGACTAGCTTTTTACAGTTCTCTGATCTGCTTGCCGTTCCATTTCCTGATTGCCGGCGCAGAAGTTGGGAGAGCGTGGCCCACAGCGACTCAGCCCAGCAATTTGATCGCGATTCTCTTCTCTGGAATTTTTTCAACCGGTTTTGCGTATGCGGCGTGGCACTATGGCGTGCGGCAACTGGGTGCATCCCACGCTGCCGTTTATCAAAACGCCGTTACTTTAGTGGCAGTTCTCGGTGGTTGGCTTTGGGTTGGGGAACAACCCTTGTTATCTCAAATTTTTGGGGGTGCGCTGATCATCGCGGGACTTTTTCTTATGCGGAAAGGACGCTGAGCATGATCCCCTTAGACCTGCTTGGAGTGGCTCCGCAAAGTCACTGAAATCCCGGCCTCACCGCCAACGCGACGAACGCAATTTAAGGTGCACGTTTGCGCAGTTTCCGCTGGAGCGAGCGGCGATGGATGCCTAAGCGTCGCGCGGCTTCAGAAATATTCCCACCGCAATCGGACAATACACGGTGAATATGTTCCCATTCAGCTTGAGCCAAAGTTGGAACCGGTATTTCCTCTTCAACTTGAGGAATTCCGACCTCGGTACCACTCCGCGCGAACGCATTGAGAATATCGTCAGCATCCGCCGGTTTGGGCAAGAAGTTCGTAGCTCCCAACCGAACCGCATCGATCGCGGTCGAAATAGAACCAAACCCCGATAGAATGAGAATTTTGGTATCGGGCCGAATCTTCTTCAGTTCAGGAATCAGTGCCATCCCGGGCTTGCCCGGCATGCGCAGATCGACGACCGCTAGATCCGTTGGATTCTGCCGAAATACAGATATTGCCTCATCGCAATTACCTGCCACCGTTACTCGAAAGCCACGTTCTTCAAAGGCCATCGCCAAACGATCGCGGAGAACGAAACTGTCGTCAACTAACATAATGCTCTGCGGCGGTGCCACCGTTTGTGTCGTTTCGGCTGTGGCTGTCATCAGGACGCTCCTATCTGTATCGCTTCAGTGAATTCAACGCCATTCTAATCAAGGAGTCGAGAGTTCTAAAGCAATGTGTAATCAAAGTGTTCATCTGCCGTTCGTCCATCCTGAAAAACACTCCGCGCAATCGTGCCAAGCAAGCACACTGGTGTGGCAGTAAAGCACTAAGTCAGTTGTAACATCACTCGTCCAGTATCCGTCTCAAATCCGATAACCGTCGCATGACAACGGTAGTTCGCAGTCCAAAGGACGGATTCGAGCGGTATCGTTTTCGGGATGAAGACGACTAGTGGCAGATTGCGTGCCTGATCAAGTGCGTTGGCCCAAATCCCTTCCACTTCGACATCAGATTCGAGCGGCTCTTCCGTTTCTTCCTTAACATCAACACAGATTGCAAAGGTTTGCGATTGTATGGCGTCCAGCACCGTTTGCATACGATCGGGGTCGTCTCGAGATTGAATAACTTGATTGAGCACTTCGGTGAACCAGGGATCTTCGTCAACGGCTGGTTTGGTCGGCATTGCTGGTTCGACAACTGGAGGCAAATGGGGATCTTGTGCAACCCGCACCGTGAGAGGCACGACTTTCAGATAGTCGGGCCACTTAGGAATATCGATGCGCAATTCGCTGGTCCAAGTCAACTCATTATCAGCAAATCGCATCGACGGAGGCGCTGTCGTTGGAAAGGTGTACGAGAAATCAAACTTCTGAGGTTGACCGGACGTCAAGCTCCCTGCACTCATTAACTTATGTTGCTTACAAAGTACTTCATGAGTATGCGTCTTGCGAGTCGATCCAGACCCCGAAGATACTTTCTCAACACATCGAATTGTCCATGTCACCGAGTTGATGGAAGAGGATCGCTTTGGCGTGAAACCACAAACGCCACGGATCGTTTGGCCGAGAGTTACCATCGACGGTTCAAGCGTACTCTCCACGCTACCCAGCAAGCTGTTGGGTAAGTAAATCCGCACAAACCAATAAACAGCTCCACCGATTGCCGCGAATGGCAACAAGAACAACAGCAGCGGTCCGAAGGACAGCAAAAGCACGATAGCAACCACAGTGCCGATAATACCTGCGAACCAACCGGATTGGTTTTGAGTTTGATTGGTCGGGGCCAAATCGACAGGGCTTTCTGTGGCAATCACTGTAAACTCTTCGCGACCCACTGGGTCAATCGCCCAAGCGATCTTAGCTCGCGCTTCTACAAAGTGGCTCACATTCAAATAAGTGCCGTAATAGGTCGGTGGCCAAAGAGCAGTACCGAGCTTGAAAGGGTATTTGTATTGCTTGCCTTCTTCCCATTCGCCTTGGAACAGCGTTGCCGTCTCAACACTTCCAGTGGCAACATTGCCACGTCCATGTGTTGACCAGCAACATTTAACTTCAAGAGCTTTGCAGTTAACCTTTGCCAGCGCATCGATCACGATGGTTCCGGTAATGGATTCACCACCAAGGCGTGGTCGTTTGGCTTCATCGATTCGGACGGAAATATTACAGGCGGCCAAGGTAATCGCTCCACGGCATGCCGTTGAAATTGTTCAAAAAGATAATGCTCAATGGCCCGCATATCAGGCCCATAACATGCCCACAATCCTATCGCTTGCTCATGAGAAATGCGAGGTACTGCTCCGTCACCATGCCGGCTAGCATCAATGCGCCGATTAAGTGCTTCCCGCAGTCGATCAACGGAATTTGTTTGCTGCACATCCACCGTATATGGCTCCAAACCGGCTCGTACAATCGCCTGTGAAAGATCGTGATGCGTGCCAAATACCAGCGGTCCGCCATTGGCTAGCACTCGTTTTAGCTGGAAGAAACTCAGCCGCTGAGCCTCGTCCACCATCATCGGCCGCTGGCGAGGAACCGCCGGGCGAGGGCCATGCTCAGGCAAATAGACATACTGAAATTCTGGTAACTCTCGCCGAATGGCTAGTAAATGAGTGGTTTTCCCATGTCCGCTGGGGGCCAAAAATTGCAAAACGGACTTTGCGTTTGCCAGATGGTTTCGCCACAAATTGACATCCACAACCGCCAATGCCGCTCGCTCACTCTGGCTGAATTCCCCAAAGGGATTGCGATAGAGATTAAATGCATGAAAGGGAGATTGGTAACGATTCATTTGCCATTTCCACTCACCAGATTCGCCCCGATATTCAAAAAGTTGCCCTGGACCGAATCGTCAGAATTTGCAACTATTCCACCCGAAAAAGGCTGTGGGTGCGCTCTCGGAAAGCGGCTGTCCTGCACGCCACGGCTTCCAAGCTTCATCCATGGAGTACCCCGAGGCGTTATACGGCTTACTCGGTGACGCGAATATTGTAAGGAGTGTAATTGATGACCTTAAGAATTGCATCCATCTGCTTGTGTCCAATACTGGTCCTGCTGGTTCATTCCCTCAGCCAAGCACAAGAAAAGTCTAAATCATGGTTGCCCAAAATGTTCAACCGCAGTACCGCAGAATCTTCACCTGCGCCATCAAAATCAGCCAGCGATACTGACTCAATACCTTGGTATAAGCAGTTTGGCCCAACAAAAGAAACGGCCTCTCCTCCTAAGCAGCGCAGCAGCACGTCGACATTGGGCAAGATAGGCCAGACTTCTAAACGCTGGTGGGATAATACCGTCGATTTTATCAACCCGTTTAACGACAAACCCAAGTCTTCGCCACCTCCCAAGAATCAAGGATACGCTCCTCAAAATGAAAAGAAACAGTCGGAAGGTGGTGGTCTATTCGGCTGGGCTAAACCCGAAAAAACTCCTGCTAAACCTAAGTCCGTCAATGAATTCCTCGGTGGCACCAACCCTTTATTACAGCCAGACCTATAACCATTTGCTGTGCTGAGAAACGTGAGGCAGTAGGCCAAAAATCAATGGCCTGCCTAGCGATCAAAGACAACGGCGCGGCCCGTTGAGCCTTTCCTGTTGCTCGGTATGCTGGCAACTTAAGCTTGAGCTATTGCCTAACTAATCTAGTCGAGTGCTCGTTAACAGCCTAAACATTACAGTTCGCGGAAAACGGGAGAGCAAAGTTCCTACCGAGCCGCCCACCATTGACTCAGCAAGAGCTTCGCTCTCACGATCCCTAAACTGTGACAATTGTACTAAGTAAAAGCAACTAGCGCTGTATCCGGCAGTCAATCGTCGTACCGTCGCGGCGAACTGGTTCGCCCAGCTCGCTCGGCAGACTATCGATGCCGGATCAGGTCGGTTGTTTCCCCTGGCTTATGCGTTTTGAATATCCTGTTTGTGTTTACGTGTTTACGGACGTCAAAAACAAGAATACCAATGCCCATTCTTGCTCAAACAACCTTGCTTTTGATCGCGTCGAATGTTTTTATGACGTTTGCTTGGTATGCTCACTTAAAGGACTTTCAAGCTCGCCCCTGGTACATTGCGGCGCTGGTAAGTTGGTTCATCGCGCTCTTTGAATACTTGATACAAGTGCCCGCCAATCGCATTGGCTATACCCAGCTCTCTCTTGCCCAATTGAAAATCCTGCAAGAAACAATTACGCTCGGCGTATTTGTTCCATTTTCGATATACTACATGCGTCAGCCATTAAAATGGGATTTTCTATGGGCCGCACTCTGTTTATGTGGTGCGGTATATTTTATTTTTCGAGAATCAACACCGGCTGGACATTGAGAGTACAACAAATGCGCAAAGTCAAAATATTCAAGAGCGTAGAAGACGAACTTTCTCGACTCGAATCTGAGATCAATACTTGGGTCGAGAGCTCAAAAGCGTCTATCATTTCTGTAACTGGCAATATAGCGCCACAAAGCAATGCTGGACCTGCGGAAGGTTCGTTTAGCTCATCTGATGTGTTGATAATCGTAGTTTACGAGGAAGCTGATGCCTAATTCGCATACCCCAAGTCGCATTCTTGTATTGGGGGCTCATCCAGACGATGCGGAGTTTCATGCAGGTGGCTTGCTGGCTCGTCATTGCCAGCAAGGCTCAGCCGTATGCATGGTTTCAGTTACCGATGGGCGCAGTGGCCATCACGAAATAGCCCCTCCTGACCTAGTGCCGATCCGCCGTGAAGAAGCGCGGCAAGCTGGTGAGGTTATTGGAGCCGACTACGAGACTTGGGACTTTCCGGACGGTAGCCTTGAACCGAATCTCGCCGTGCACGAGGCCATCATTGCAAAGATTCGTACTTTTCGTCCCGATTTAGTTTTGACGCACCGACCTAATGACTACCATCCCGATCACCGCGCCGTGGGACAAGCCGTTCAAGACGCGTCATATATGGTCACGGTTCCGCATGTCGTACCTCATGTTCCAGCGCTGCGGCGCGACCCCGTCGTCGCCTACATGATCGATACGTTTACTCGCCCAAATCCATTGCGAGCTGATGTCGTCTTGGATGTTTCAGCTCAAGTCGACCACATCGTTCACATGATGGCGTGCCATGTATCGCAGTTCTTTCAGTGGTTACCCTATCACGATCAATGTCTGGCCGAAGTACCCACAACAGAACAAGATCGGTTCACATGGCTGAGAACATGGTACTTGCGAATCGCCCAGCAACGACTCGAACATTTTCGTAGCCAACTTGACCATCTCGATCCCAGTCATCCCAAAGCAATCGAAGTTTATGAGATCAGCGAGTATGCCGGTCGCCTTTCCGCAAACTCCCGGCTGCAGCTCTTTCCTGGAGAGCTGAAACAACCACCTCAAGTAATTTGAGCCCGTTGCTCGCTAACCTAATTTCAGCGCCAGCAGAATTGCCTAGCCTCTGCGGTCAATTGTCTTTCTCCATTTCCGTGCGTTCTAGGAATTCGCCGGGACGGGAAGAAATTGTGCCAATTGCCCATCATCTAAAGCGATCGGGCAAGCTCACAGAATCCTTGAAGTCAATCGGCTGAAAATCCGATACAAGCGTTAAGGTCACTGGGCACACGTGAGTCCCAAGTTATTTCGTGATGGCAACCACAGCCGTGGTATTGGGCAGGAGCAAGCAAATGAAGACTTCGCAGGGACTCGATATTTGGCAATTGATGGCAATAGGAACATTGTTGGTTTGCGGACTTGCCAGCTCAACAGGTTGCCAAGTTTCCGTCGCTGGCCAAACACTTCCCAGCCCTTACTACATTTACGACGATGTCCAATATTTTCCAGCGGGTTCGGAAAACAAACTCGCTAATGAAACTGCTGCCATGAAAGCCGCCAAAACCGAAACCGCTCGCAAATAAACCTATTGGCGACGCTTAGAGCTCGCGGAAACGGGAGAGCGAGGTTCCTACCGAGCCGCCGTTCAATTGGCTCAGCCGTACCTTCGCCCTCCCGATCCCTAAATTCAAGCGGTAACAAGGTACTAACAAAATCTTGGTTACGCGTGAGCTTTCGCACTCGTAGTTGAATCAACATTGCTCGTTGAATACTCTGCGGTCATTGCGTTCTCCGCGTTAAAAAAGGCGGAGCAGTACCCTTTTGAATCGCTGAGGACGCAGCGAACGCTGAGGTCGGGAGTCGAGCGACCGCAATAACATATTGGCTCATCTGATACCAATCCTCCAATTCTCGACGCTAATGCTTTGGCACAGCATAAGAATTTGAGTTTACGGAAACGGGAGAGCGAGGTTCCTATCGAGCCACCGGTCGATTGGCTCAGCAGAAGCTTCGCCCTCCCGATCCCTAAAACCAACCTGTAACAAAGTAACAACAAAATCTCGGTTACGGGTGAGCTTTCGCACTCGTAGTTAAATCAACATTGCTCGTTGAATACTCTGCGGTCATTGCGTTCTCCGCGTTAAAAAAGGCGGAGCAGTACCCTTTTGAATCGCTGAGGACGCAGCGAACGCTGAGGTCGGGAGTCGAGCGACCGCAATAACATATTGGCTCATCTGATACCAATCCTCCAATTCTCGACGCTAATGCTTTGGCACAGCATAAGAATTAGAGTTCAAGGAAACGGGAGAGCGAGGTCTCATCGTTCCACACATCTATGGTGCCGATAGATAGCTAGCAAATGCGGGTTGTGGCTCTAGGTTTTCTTGAGTCACTGGACTCTGTCGGCTCTGTTGCGAATGATGTTCAAGTGATTGTGTTGGCGGTTGCCAAGGAGATTCGGTACCTGAATTCGAATCGACATCGTCCTCGGATTCGGACCATCTGGTAAAAAGATTTCGAACTGAAATGGGAGAAATTCTGTCGGTGATCTGGAAACCATATCCCGAGCCATTGGTTCGGGGCAGAGTCAGCAACTCGCCCATAGTGTTTCGAGCAGTGACGGTTATTGCGACCGCCGTATCACTGATGATCGTTTTGGCTTTCTTGAATCCCTAGGTGTTGAAATCAGTAGCGCTTGCGTTCGAGCCGCGTCCTGGTACTGCTCGTCCTGTATTTGACAATTTACGGAAAACCGTGCTATTTGGCCGGTTATTATTCGACATCATTGACTTCCTTTCCAGCGGCGGAGGCTTTTGGGTAATGCTCCGGTAGTTCTTGTTGTCGTCGGGCCAGCGGAGAAGTTTCAGGATTTCGTAGCGGCACTGCAACCTTGAGCTTTATCGTCTTGGCTATCAAATTCAACGGGACATCCAAGAGCGAAGGCTCGCGCCTGGCGCAACTCGAACGAACTGTCGGATGCCTGATTGCGCCGGCTGTCCGGTGATGCTACTCAATAGGCGACGCTTGGTACGTTCATTAACTCCCGCATTTTCGAAGGCGCCAGTGAGCGTTACATGGGTTTGGCCTGAACATAGAATGCAGGCTGCTTCGCGAATCTTCGTTGGCAATCCGTCGAACAGAAGAAGTATGGATGGCCATAATAGGAATCGCTAGCTACGGCGGCGGATCGGCTGATTCTCATTCCACAAACTGGATCAACCACAGCGTCCTCAACAAATTCATCGGCGCCACGATCAATTTGTAAGTACGCATCGACAAATTCCAGCAGCCGAATTTCAGTCCATGCAGCGAACGTTTCCTCGTTCTGGATGTTGGGGGATAATGTAAGTCGATCGTGCTCGTTGGCTTGATAAATAGTGGCATCATCGAGACTTCATAAGTCAAGGCAATTGTCTCGAATCGCACGTCATGCTCTAGTGCCAATGCAACTCTCACCGTTGCCGGAAACCTCTCGCAGTAACCGAACCAGCAGGAACAGTGACCCTTCGGTTCGTTGTTGGATAATTTGGCGTTGGAAAAGCAAGAGACCAGGACATTCAGCCTCGGTAGCAGAATGGTGTCGCAAATTCGAATTGCCAATTCTTCAAATTGTCTTCGTCGATCCGTTACCTGAGCCATATACTGCACTGCTTGATCCGCCGACCAGTGCGGCTCTCGGTTGGCTACTGCCAAGCGATCTTTTATCTTTTCAGCAAATGAGTTCAAATTAGTCATTGCGTTTTTCACACTTCCGGTTCAAGTCGCCGCGATAATTTGCGAATTGTGCGCAAGTTTCTCAAATTAGATGATCGCCGCCACTGCTTTCTTCAAAAAATGATGCGCATCACAGATTTGTCACGATCAAATAAAATGAAGAGCGGTCGTCCGAACGGCATCCAACCTCTAATGCTCGATTAAGCTAAGAGTGTGGGTGTAGGAAGCGTGCGAGTGATTTGAATTGGACATGAGAATTGCCAGAGGATCGTGCCAGTGGTCGATGCCACAACCGACAAACAACTGCCTAGGACGAAGACTGCGTATTCGATGTCGGCAGATGTTGTATTGCGAGAATTGAAGGTCGATGAGCATATCGGGCTTGATCCAAATTGTATTTCTCAGTTGCGTGGGATGTACGGTCTTAATCAGTTAACCGAAGCGCCGACTCGTTCAGTTTGGTGGAAATTGCTGGCGCAGTTCAAAGGATTGGTGATTTGGATTCTGATTGTCGCCGCTTTGCTGTCCGGGGCCTTAGGTGAATGGATTGATGCGATCGCTATCCTCTCCATCGTTCTATTGAACGGCGTTATTGGATTCTTCCAGGAACAGAGTGCCGAGCGGTCGCTGGAGGCATTACAGAAACTCTCTACCCCGATGGCGAAAGCTCTGCGAGGAGGAGAATTGATCTCATTACCGGCTCGCGAATTAGTGCCAGGTGATATTTTAGAGATCGAAGCTGGCGACAACATTCCGGCTGATGCTAGGCTCATGCGAGCATTCAACTTCACGGTGCAGGAGGCGCCGTTGACAGGAGAATCGGTGCCAGTCGATAAGGAAGCCGAGCGCATAATGAAACCCGACACGCCGCTGGGCGAGCGTCGTAACATGGTCTATATGGGAACCATCGTCGCGACCGGCAAGGCTCAAGCAGTAGTCGTGGCGATTGGGATGGAGACCGAACTTGGCAGCATTGCAGGAATGCTTGAACGACAAGTACCTGGACCGACGCCACTCCAGCGGAGGCTGGAGCAGCTCGGAAGGGTGTTGATTGTCATTTGTATCGCCATCGTGTCGCTGATTTTCGCGCTGCAATTGTGGCGAGGCGGCAAATTTGTCGATGCATTCCTCGGTGCGGTAAGCTTGGCGGTTGCAGCGGTACCGGAAGGACTGCCTGCCGTAGTGACCATTTCGCTGGCTCTTGGACTTCAACGGATGGTCAAGCGAAACGCATTAGTGCGGAGCCTGCCAAGCGTTGAGACGCTGGGATCGGTCACGGTGATTTGCTCGGACAAGACTGGAACTCTCACAAGGAATGAAATGACGGTGCAGGAGGCCGTGACCGCAACGGGGCACTATCATGTTACGGGCGCAGGCTACGTTCCGTCCGGGGAGTTTCTGAGGAATGACGGAACAACCGCTTCCAGCGAAGATCATCCCGATTTGCGATGCGTGTTGGAGGTGGGCGCCCGCTGCAACAATGCCAGGCTGATACCAGGAACAGCCGGCGGCGAAAACTGGCAAGTGATTGGCGATCCCACTGAGGCTGCGTTAATAGTGGCCGCGAGAAAGCTGGGCATTAAAGACCAGTCCCAGGAGATTCTTCTCTACGAGCTGCCATTTGATTCCAATCGCAAAACGATGTCTGTGGCGGTGCGTGACCCTGTGGGTCGAACAAAGTTGTTAACTAAGGGCGCGCCGGAGGTGGTTCTCAGCAAATGCACCAGCGAACAGCGCGATGGCGTGATCGGTCCTTTGACCGAACAGCGACGGCAGGAGTGGCAGCGTCTCAACGGCGAAATGGCTCAACGCGCCTTGCGAGTGCTGGCGTTTGCTTATTGTGAGAATCCTCCCGAGATGGCACGTATCGAGCCGGAAACTGGGATGGTGTTTGCTGGACTGGTGGGGATGATTGACCCACCGAGGGAAGAGGCGCGTAACGCTGTTGCCACGTGCCAAAAGGCTGGGATCAAGCCGGTGATGATTACAGGCGATCATCCCCAGACAGCTTTCGCGGTCGCACAGCGCTTGGGTTTGGTTCAGTCGTCGGACATCGTTGTTTCAGGCTCGGAACTGGAGAAGATGTCCAACAGTGAGTTAGCATCCAAGGTCGAGCAAATCCCCGTGTATGCCCGAGCGACCGCTGAACACAAACTTCGGATAGTGAACGCCTGGAAGTCCCGTGGACAAGTGGTCGCCATGACCGGCGATGGTGTCAATGATGCTCCCGCTGTGAAAGCGGCGGATATAGGCATCGCGATGGGTATTACAGGAACCGATGTTACTAAAGAGGCATCGGACATGGTGCTCATCGATGACAATTTTGCGTCCATTGTCAATGCAGTCGAAGAGGGACGCGGGATCTTTGATAACATCCAAAAAGTGCTACTGTTCCTCTTGTCATGCAACTTCGGCGAGATGTTGCTGATGTTGATATCAACGCTTCTTGGTTGGCCGGTGCCGTTGCTTCCAATCCATCTGTTGTGGATCAATCTGGTGACGGACGGTATTCCTGCGCTGGCATTGTCTCTCGAGCCGCCCGAACCGGGAGTCATGCATCGTCCGCCACGCGATCCCAGGGATTCGATACTGTCGCCGCGCGTGGGACTGGAGATTCTCTGGCAGGGAATTCTTGTTGGACTAACCGGACTGGCGGCATTTGGGTTCATGATGTGGCGCCACGATGATGTTGAACGAGCACGCGCCATGACGTTCTGCGTGATGGTCTATGCGGAGCTGTTGCGATCATTGGCGGCTCGCAGTCCAACACTTACCCTTGCTCAGTTAGGTTGGTTTACCAATCCAACGCTTGTTCTGGCAATTGTGGTATCTGGGATGTTGCAACTTAGCGTAGTGGTCATGCCATTCACGCAAAACGTCTTTGATACGGTCGCGCACGATGCGATCGAGTGGCTCGGTATAATCGTACTTGCATTAGTCCCCGTGACTCTGATTGAACTGAGAAAGCTTGCTAGAACAAGAAAGCACTAGAGCTCGTGCACCTGGTTATTGAGTAGTTACGACAAACGCGTCAGATAGAAACCGGACGCTAGCGCGTTCCGGCTGATTAGTCCATCATCCAATGATTCGAAACAGTCATCAAGAGTGACGACTACTCCAGATATTTTATCTCTTGGGCCGCCTAAGTCATTATTTGCAAGTTGGTGAGCGCGGTTGGAGAGAAAAGTACATTATTCATTGCGAGACACATAACATCAGCCGGAAGGCGTTAGCCTCCGGTTTCCGGTATTCGATAAACCTGGGTCGTGCAACTGGTTATTGAGCGGTTACAAAAGGATGGAGTGGTCAGCGGCGAGCAACTTTTTTTCAGTTCGTTGCGAGCGTCGGGTGCTGGATTGAATGAGGTAGAACATCTTCTGTACATTTCACACCGCTTATCTTTGCAGTGTCCTACACATGGGAAGGTCAGCGGATGATAAAATGCCGCGAGAATGCGATGAATTAATACTCGCGTTTGAGCTCATTGAATTCCGGTCTTGAAAGACACAAAAATCGCCCCGTTCTTGCCACTCGCCGTGAGACTAGCACTATGTATCGAGTTCCGATTAAGGTAATCCTGTTTAGCTTTAGCTTTGCGTTGGTTAATTGCATTGCGCCCGGTGCCCACGCGCAGAGAGCTCCATACGACGTATTCCCAAATGCTGAGCCGCCGTATTATCGCGTTCGGTACGAGGGTTCGACCCAACCAGGAGAGTTGATCTTTGCAGTAAATTACACGATCTGGTTACCGCGAGATGTGAAGCAAGTGCGCGGTGTAATCGTCCACCAGCATGGTTGCGGCGAAGGATCGTGTAAGTCGGGACTAACTGGTGCATTCGATTTGCACTGGCAAGCATTGGCACAGAAACATGCCTGTGCATTGCTGGCTCCAGCGTACGAGCAACCCGAGGGAGCCGATTGTCAAATGTGGTGTGATCCTCGCAACGGATCCGACGTCACGTTTCAACGATGCTTGACGGACTTGGGGGCAAAGTCGGGACATCCCGAACTGGCGCAAGTCCCATGGGCGCTGTGGGGGCACAGTGGTGGCGGTCATTGGGCTGGAGGGATGGTGTTGTTGCATCCCGAACGAATCGCAGCGGCATGGTTACGTTCTGGAGTTCCGCTACTCAATTCTGATTTGGCGCGTCCCAATATCAAAGTTCATCGGTTGCCCGACGAAGCGCTCAATGTTCCGGTGATGTGCAACCTGGGAACAAAAGAAGGGGTCACCGACAAAGCTGGCCGGTTTGCTTCCGTATGGCCAGCCAACGAGAAGTTTTTTGGCGAACTGCGCGGGCGCGGTGGCTTGATCGGTGTCGCGATCGATCCACTAACGGCGCACGAGTGTGGCAACCAACGGTATTTGGCTATCCCTTGGCTGGATGCTTGTTTGACTGCACGATTGCCAAAAGAATTGGGCCAGCCACTGCAATCGATGTCCAAGGATACGGCTTGGTTGGCAGAGTTAAATAGTATCCAAGCATTTCCGGTCGCGCAATATAAGGGCGATTCGTTCAAGGGAGTGTGGTTGCCCAATGGCGCTGTGGCCAAGATGTGGATGCAATATGTCAGCGACACCCAAGTCTTGGACACGACACCCCCGCCCGCACCTACTGGCGTCACGTTGGCTGGTAACGAGTTAAGTTGGCATGCTCAAGCCGATCTCGAAAGCGGTTTGGCTGGATTTATCATCGAGCGTGACGGAAAATTTCTGGCCAAGTTGCCGGAGCAAGGAAAAAATCCGTTTGGCCGCCCGATTTTCCAGAACCTGCAATACAGCGATACACCGACTCAGCCCTTGGTGGCACTCCAGTATACTGATGCCACCGCGCGACCTGAGATGAAGCACAGTTATCGCGTGGTTGTGATCAACACAGTTGGGTTGGAGTCTGTTCCAAGTGAGCCAGCAAAATCTGGAGAGTTACGAAAATGATCAACCGAAGAAGTATTCTCCAGGCATTGGCTGGTGGCGCAATTGCCTTGCCAACTGTTACACGAACAGCGCTGGGGGGCCAAGAAAAACCAGCACTGCCGAGTTTGGGTTTCAGTTTATATGGCATGAAAACACTTGATTTGGATGTGGCTTTGCGAACTTGCGCCGAGATTGGATATGCGCATGTCGAGTTGGCCATGAACACAGGCTATCCTACGGAGCCAGCGGTATTCACAAAGCAATCGCGCCAGGCTACCGCAGCAAAGTTGCAAGAATTGCGGCTGCAACTTCCGTGCTTGATGATTCACCAAAGTCTGACAGCCGATGACAAGGCACATGCACAAGCCTTACAACTGATTCGCGCCGCCAGTCAAGTCGCTCGTGATCTGGTACCTTCTCAGCCACCGTTCCTTGAAACGGTGCTCGGAGGAAGTCCAGCGAAGTGGGACGAGCAAAAGGCAGGTATGGTTAACCGACTGCGCGATTGGGCCAAGACGGCTGCAGAAGTACACACATCGATTGCCTTAAAGGCCCACGTTTCCAGTGCAGTGAACTCGCCAGAACGGCTTTTGTGGTTAATCGAGCAAGTAAACTCGCCGGCCATTCATGTGGCGTACGATTACAGCCATTTTGCGTTGCAGGGAATCGGACTGGAGGAATCGCTGCGCAAGTTGCTCAAGCACATTAGATTCATCCACGTAAAAGATACTCACGGTGATGCTGCCAAGTTTCAATTCTTGTTGCCCGGTCAAGGGAGCACGGATTACGTGCGTTACTTTTCGCTGTTGCGAGATAGCGGCTACGTGGGTCCAGTATGTGTGGAAGTGAGTGGCCAGGTTTTCAACAAGCCGGGCTATGACCCAATCGCCGCAGCCCGGCAGTGTTATCGTGCGCTCTCGGAGGCGATGCACAGAGCCTATGCATGATGTCGAAAAACAACTTTAACATTGCCGAAACTCCTAACCGTTGGTCGACCAATACAGATTGCGTGCATGCTTGGCGTTGTTTTGCGCGGAACATGTGGGCCTGGTTGGGAGTTATAACGTTCGTTGTCCAAGCCAGTGGAATTGCGTGCCACGCGCACACGTCGCGACCAAATATTGTCGTGATTGTGGTGGATGATTTGCGCTGGGATGAATTGGGCTGCGCGGGGCATCCATTTGTCAATACACCTCATATCGATCGCATAGCGAATGAAGGTGTCAGGTTTCGGAACGCATTTTGTACAGCCGTATTGTGCTCACCATCGCGAGCGTCGATCCTGACCGGTCAGTACGTTCACCGGCATGGCATCGTAGATAATACGGAGCGCAGTGCCGCTAGCCACCAACTGGTGACTTTTCCAAGGTTACTGCGAGATGCCGGCTATGCCACCGGCTTTGTTGGAAAATGGCACATGGGGAACGATGCGACACCGCGCCCCGGATTTTCTGATTGGTTTTGTTTACCTGGCCAAGGTTCATCAGTCGACCCATTGGTGAACGAGAACGGCCAATCTGTAGCTCATACAGGATATACCACAGACGTATTGAACGAGCATGTGGTCGAGTTTATCAAGTTGAATCAGAAATCACCATTTTGCTTATTCATTGCGCACAAGGCACTACACCCAGAAACAATTCAGTTTGCTGATGGCAGTCTATCCGATCCAAGTGCCGCTCGTTTTATCCCGGCCGCGCGACATAACTCACTGTACGTCGATTGTCCGGTTCCTCGACGCTTGAGTGTTCTTGATTCATTGACAGGCAAGCCGGCGCTACGGCAACCAATTGCCAACGTCAAGCCGCTGGGGCGTGATACCGGCACCAGCGACGAATCGGTGCGGGAACGATTGCGCATGTTGGCTGCAGTAGACGAGGGCGTAGGCCGATTATTTACGGTGCTTTCAGCAATCGGACAGCTCGATAATACGGTAATTGTATTTACAAGTGATCACGGGTATTGGTATGGAGAACACGGATTGAGCGTCGAGCGGCGGTTAGCCTATGAGGAAGGAATCCGTATACCATTGTTAATTCGTTTTCCCAAGGCACCCGCAGTCAGCAACTTGATTGATCACATGGTTTTGGGGATCGATATCGCACCCACGGTACTGGAATTCGCTAAGGTCTCAAATAAACTCAACGGCGATGGTGCCAGTTTGTTACCGTTATTCTCTGATAGTGCTTCGGCCCAATGGCGACGATCGTTTTTGATCGAATATGCCTCGGACACGGTATTTCCTCGAATGCACAAGCTTGGTTATCGTGCTGTGCGCACGGAGAATTGGAAATACATTCGGTACCTTGAGCAATCAGGAATGGACGAATTGTATGATCTGGTCCGTGACCCCTATGAAATGAACAACTTGATTTCAACTCCCGCAGGGCAGTTTCAATTAAGTTTCTTAGCCGACGAAATGACACGGCTGAGCGGGGGCAACTCACGATGACTTTATCATCGACGGACGTTGCTGCATGGTTGCCCAGTTTATTTGAACTAGAACATGCAAGGACTATCGTCGCGCAAGCAATTTTGCCAACGGCCCAACACTGTTGGCCGCTGTTATGCCAGAGATTGAACGCACAAGTGTGGGTCAAGCACGAGAATCACACGCCGATCGGTGCGTTCAAAGTCCGCGGCGGGTTAGTTTACTTTCAAAAGCTGATCGAGCGCGAACCGCAACTTCGAGGTGTGGTAAGTGCGACGCGCGGAAATCATGGTCAGTCTATAGGTTTTGCCGCGCGCAACTACTCAATTCCAACGACCATTGTGGTTCCCTATGGCAACAGTGTGGAAAAGAACTCTGCCATGCGAGCACTGGGGGTCGAACTGGTCGAATGTGGAAACGATTTCCAAGATGCGCGAGAAGCTGCACAACGTCTCGCCGCAGAGCGCCGTTACCACATGGTACCTTCGTTCCATAGGCACTTGGTCGCTGGTGTTGCAAGTTATGCTGTAGAGTTCTTGCGAGCAATTCCTGCGCTGGACGTGGTTTATGTCCCCATCGGATTGGGTTCAGGAATATGCGCGATGATCGCCGCGCGCGAGGCATTGGGGATGGATGTCGAAATCGTTGGAGTTGTCTCCGAACACGCTCCAGCCTATGCGCAATCTTTTGCTGCTCGAGCGCCCGTCGAGGCGCCTGTGACGACCCGATTAGGAGATGGTATGGCATGTCGAATCCCAGACCTACAGGCGCTGGAAATAATTTGGCGATATGCTGCACGAATCGTAACGGTAACTGACCAACAATTGGCTGGCGCTATGCAGATTTACTTTACCGACACACATAACGTTGCCGAAGGCGCCGGTGCTGCAGCGTTGGCGGCAGCATTGAAAGAGCAAACACTACTTGCGGGCAAAAACGTTGGCCTGATTTTGTCAGGCGGCAACGTCGACCAGCAGGTTTATCGTTCGATCTTGCAGGCGTACCCAGCCGACACAGCGACAAGGTGAGGAGTTTCTGATTGACAACCCGGGCTCGTTGGTTTGTGTTAGTGGTGGCTTTTTCCAGTCTACTATTCGATGGCTTCGAACTTGGTCTGATGCCGGTTGCC
>CAZVBC010000024.1:4617-31282 GCA_964625155.1 uncultured Pirellulaceae bacterium | reverse complement strand
CCCAGATCGAAATAGACAAATCGTTCCAGCACTTGCAAGCCACTTCCTATGGTTTACCCACTGTTGCGGTCAGCTCGCGAATCCTGATCGCACGATACCAAGCCTCGGTGGGCGGCCCGCTGTGAATCTGCAGGCCGATGACTCCATCGCGAGCAATTTTCGCATCGGCTTCGGTATAAGCAACAGTTTCATGACCGTTCAGGGACAATCGAATCTGATCACCTTGGCATTTGACCCACAACTCATTCCAGTCATCTGCTTTGACCCAACTAGCGAGCCGATCCTTTGGTCCCTCAGCCAACATCTTGTTGCGGCGTGATTCGTCGTACAAACCACCCCAAACCGGACGATCCCAGGCAACGCCTACGTCGCATTGATAACCGCTGACTTCATGGTGATTGGGAATACGTGCTGATCGGAATTGAATTCCCGCGTTGTTCCCTTGGCCTTTAAGACGCACTTGGATGCGCAATTCAAAATCCTTGAATTTGCGTTTCGTACACAAGAACTCATTGTTAGGAATCCGCTGGCCCAAGCTCCCCGCAACAATTGCCTTATTTTCAATACGGAACCACTTGAGGTTTCCCTCCCAGCCATCCAATGTCTGGCCGTCGAACAACCAACTAAAGCCCTCTTCCAATTGTGGCAAATCGTCGGCCGCAGATAGTGTCCCAAGTTGGAAAGTCATCCACAAGCACATCGACCATAGATAACATGCGTGGCGAGAACTGATAACTATCACAATGGTATAAATCTCCAAACTGCCTCGGCGTTCAACTAAGAAACAATTGCGTTCTGGCCCGGCCCATTAATTTGCAGCTAAAAGCAGACGCAAACACGTTCCTGTTGATCCAAAGTGGCGATGTCCAATTGGGTGCCTGTATAGTCGAACGGAACGACGAACTTGTTATACGTTCACCAATTACCCGGCTCAATAGCTGACCCTATATTGCTGCAAAATATCTTGATCCAATTCGATTCCCAGCCCAGGACCGCTGGGAACAGGAACTCTTCCATCGACCAGTGGTGGCAGATTACGAACCAGTTTGCGCATCAAAGGTGAGGGACGAAGGCAATATTCCACTAAGTCTCCGTTGGGAATCGCAGCCATCCAATGCAACGATGCGGCTAAGTTAATTCCGGTACTAAAGCAGTGCGGGACCGCCCGCCGTTTGTTCTCGTGGGTCATCTGTGAGACGCGTCGGCATACAGTCAGGCCACCACAAAAAGCAACATCAGGCTGAACGATATGCACGCCACGTTCGATCAAGTCTTCGAAGTCCCAATGTGTGACGTCTCCTTCGCCAGCCGCGATGGGGACCGGCGAGCGAGCGCACAGTTGGCTATAACCGCGACGATCGTCCTGCGAGAGCGGTTCCTCCAGCCAACCGATTTCGAGTGGCGCCAGCAATTCAGCTCGTTGTAGGGCTGTCTCCCATTGCCATGCGTGTCCGGCATCAACATACAATTCGCGTTGAGTGCCCAAGGCCTCACGGGCCGCCTTTACATGTGCCAAGTCGACTTGCGGGTCTTTGCCGAACGGTCCCCAACCGAACTTTGCTGCTGTTAATCCCAGATCGACAAATTGGCTGGCCAAGCGTGCGGTTTCGTCGGGAGTATCGCCAAACAAAACTGATGCGTAAGCGCGCACGGTTGTGCGCTGTGCTCCACCCAGCAACTCATAGATCGGCTTGCCTTCAACCTTGCCTTTGATGTCCCACAGCGCGATATCGGCACCGCTAATGGCGTGGATTGCCGCTCCACGTCGGCCATAGCGATTCGTCTCGTAATACATCTTGTTCCACAATCGCTCGATCTCCAGCGGGTTCTCTCCAATCAGAATCGAACTAAGCCCGTGGCGCCGTGCCGCTGATCGCGGAGCTTCAAAGCAAGCTTTGCAGACATACGACTGGCTCGTCACTTCGCCGATTCCGGTGATACCAGCGTCGGTATGGATCAGAACGACGAGTACGTCAAGGGTTCCGTCAGGAATGGCTTCGACATGGGGAACTCGCAAATGGATTGGTTCGACGGCGATAATCTTCACACTCTTACTCCAACGAAAAAATCGGTTGTACGTCGTTGTCCAGGGGGAATATGGGGCGCACACATTTTTTGAAAGGCAGCGACAACAGATTGGCGCTGGTCGATCCCGGAACATCGACCGGTACTATTCTGGCCGCGATTGCTTCGTACCACGTACGAAAACCGTTAGGTGACTTGACTACTACCAAATCGAAATCGCAAGGGTCTAAGCCATGTGACTCGAATACCTTGCGGCCAACGACGTACACCGATCGCTCGGTTACCATAACTGTCATGTTGCCTATGCACAACACCGCCACTCGTCCTGCGTCGGCAGCAGTTCCATTTTCGTACGTAAAATGCCCATCGTATAAACTGACGACCTTGGCAGTGACCTGCAAGGGTGTAAATCGCTCTGGATCGCGAGTACCGCCCAGTAATAGAGTTACTTCACCACCAACTCCTGCGCGAAAAGCTGTCGCGACCGCTGGTGCATCGACGATCGGGATCAGCGACTTTCCTGCGTAATGAAATTGGATCAACCCCTTCATGATCGCGTTGCTGTCTCCTGACGCTCCGCTGGCTGTTGCGTCAGCCGCGTCGGAGAAGACTGTCAGCCCTCGAGTCCTTTGAGCTAACTGGATGGCCTCTTCCAAAGGCACCAACTTGGCTTGAAACGACGCTCGGTGGCGCCACATAAATCGAGCAATTTCCATCGCAGCATCATCTGCCCAGCGCGCCGCATCCACGTTGGACAGAGAATCGTAAGTGACGATGACATTGGATTGCAAATCTGACACGTCTGTAAACGCATTGCCAATGATGACACCAGCCGCAAATGCTCGAGCATCTGCTTCGATCCGCTGGCACAGGTGCATGGCAGCTCCGAATTTGCCCGTTTTTGTCAATAATTCGTCGCCGCGCACCAACATCGGCAGTGGGATGCGAACGACTTCCGGCTTGCTCCTGCCTGACAGCAGTCTCAACAGGCAGCGGGCACTGCGTTGGCCTGTCTCGAACTGATCAACATGCGGGTAAGTGTGAAAAGGAACGAGGACGTCCGCGTGTCGGATCATCCGATCAGTCAAAACCGCATGCAAATCTAAGGATGCCACGATCGGTTTGTCTGGAAAGATTGCGCGCAGCTCCTCGAGTAATTGCCCCTCTGGATCGTCCTCATCTTCACCAGCCATAGCGCCATGTAAACACAGATACACTCCGTCTACGTAAGCATGTTGATTTGCGAGCTGGGTGATCTCGCTTGCCAATTGCCGCAGGCACTCAGCGCGAATAGTGCCTCCTGAAACTGCGTCCGCGGCCATGGTAGGCACAATCTCTATTGAAGCGTCTTGTAAGAAGACTTCGAGAGCACCGGAGATTTCGGTCTGCGTCCCACGATAGCGCTCGATCATCGCGTGACCACGGTAGATCCGAAAATCTTCGTAGTCGGTTGGCCATGGATTAAACGTCGCAGTTTCAGTCTTGAGTTCCGCTATTAAGATGCGACAGGCCATATCTTTATTACTCAGCTAAATGCATCAACGCTTGGTTAGTTAATCGTCCAGGATGTGGACCAATTGTCCCTTGACGTTTACTAATTCACGAACGAACTCTGTTGCACCCGACACAGCAACGCAAGGCTCGTTAGTAATGTGTTATATGAGATGGTGACGTGTTGGCGCAATAGGGGATGGAAGCAAGAATGAAACAATGAGTCCCGAGAAGAGATTTGTTAATGGGAAAAATTTTTTGTTGAGATGATTTTTTAGGGGGAAGTAATGATCCCTGAGTGTTATTAAGGATTGTTGAATGAGCGCTAAAGTAGCGTATTGTAACGGCAAGTGGGGATCGGAAGCGGAGGCTACTTTGTCGCTGGATGACTGGGGTGTTATGCAGGGAGCAATTGTGGTCGAGCGGCTGCGAACGTGTAATGGCAAAGCACTAGACAACAGTTCGCACGTTGAACGATTGCTGCACTCTTGCAATTCTGTCGGTATTGGTGGTTTAGAAAAAATACCTTTCGCCAAGCTCATTGATGATTGCGCTCGCAAGAATTCGTCAGCCTTTGCCGGTCTGGATTTTTCAATAGTTGTTTTGGTAACTCCTGGTCGCTCAACTAGCGGCCGCAAAGGGACCGCACCCACGATCATCGTCCATGCAGTAGCATTAAATTGGACAGCGATGAAATCTTGGTACGAACTGGGGCAACCTTTGATCGTGGCGAACAGCCGCAACGTACCTAGTCAGGTTTGGTCGCCCCAAATGAAGACTCGATGCCGATTGCATTATTACCTAGCAGATAGCCAGGCAGAGCAAAGTTTGCTGCCCCACGCGGGCGCGGTCCTCTTGGCCTTAGATGGCACAGTTACTGAAACTTCCTTCGCAAACATTATCGTCGTCGACAAAAATCAACGGCTTGTTTGTCCGCCCATGGATTCGGTGCTTAACGGCATCAGTCTTAGGCGAACCCTACGCTTGGCGGAACAGGCAGGTCTCGAAGTAATCTTTAGACCTATTCCAGTAGATATTGCTGGCGTCGCCAGCGAAATATTATTGACCGGCACCAGTGGTTGTCTGTGGCCGGCAAGCCGCCTGGGGGACATTTCGTTTGAGCATCCTACGAAGCGTCCCATTTTCTCGCTATTAAGCGAATTATGGTGCAAGGAGATTTCCCTCGATTTTCGCAAGCAGGCCGAAAAAGCTTGTGAATCATTAAGGAATCTTGTTTAGTGTCGATGCGCTAATCGATTGAAGTCGTTCCTGGAGGTTTAGCGAAGGTCTGCTTGTTAGTCAATTTGCATACTCTGAGGTAAAGATGCTGGATAATCGTGCTGTTGGGCACACAAGCTGGCAAATTCACTGCTTCGACCACTGGACTGTCATGAATCGTCGCGCAGACAACCGAACAGAAAGACCGGCAGCAGTGTGTCGCAAGTGCGCCACACCAGTCATTGCTATCGTCTATTCGTTGGAAACGAATTCGCAATAGTAAAGTTCTGTTAACTGGTAAAGTCGATGAAGCCGCAGGGAAGTAGGCGACAATCGAGTATCATCGTGGCACTGGTGCTTGCCAGCATCAGTGGTCAGCCGCTCTGCGCTCAATCGCGATCGCAACTACAGCCGCCAGAGGCTGGGCTAACTGCTTCTCAAATTGGCTCGGCTCGATCTAACAGCATCGTCGTACAACGCCCCAAGCATCTTGAGCCACCTCCCAGTTCAGCGCACGCACAGGCCTCAGAAGTACAGATCTCGACGGTTAACGCGAGAACTGATGCGGGACACCGAGTTCCAGTTCTCTCCGACTTGCGACAACCACCACGCATTAACCAAGCAAGTCGTTCGCAAACTGCAAAAGTTCTGGCGTCTGCAAAGATGCATGCGGCTTCGGCTAAGAACGTGCAGGAAGGTACTCTTTACAATTCACCTCTATTGAGGACGTTTCGCGAAGTCTATGGCCAACCATCTGACAAAGTGGGCTCGGCGCGACACGCTCTACCAACACCACCTCGGCGAACTTCTTTGTTCTCCATGGTCTCGTTGAGCACACCTGAACCCATGCAGCAGCAAGTTGAAAGTCAGGCAGAACAAGCGGCTGTTGCGCTGCCAGCGTCTCCATTTTCGTTCGACTCGTTTGAAAGCGAAGTGCAGACCGTTAATCAGCCGTTTTCAGGACTTAACAGCGATCGAGATGTGCTGAGCTCGTCGATAGCTGCTCCGAAACCTGACGTTTCTTCAGCGGAGTCTGGTGCTGCGATAGATTCGGGGGCGACGCATCACCCCGAGTCGATCACAGTTGATGCTCCAACCCCGATGCCATCCGAAGATTCATCACCCTCGGATCTCGTAAATCAACTTCAAAGCCAAGTGGAATCTCAACCGGCACAGGTGGCTCAACCGCATGCTGATGCCACTGGAACTGCCGAGTCGACACCGCCCGACGTGCAGGCTGAAAGCGGTACATTTGTCTCAACGGCGCCAGTAATCGGCTTTGACGCTGAGCAGACCTTTGCTCCGCCCACTGGAACAAATGTGCCGGACTCTCCATTTCCTTCACCAACTGTGCCTAATCCCATAGCCTCCATTTCGGAGATCGCGGATGGCACAGCTCAGCAGTCGCCACTGCCGCCGCTGCTACATCCAACACCTACCGCGCCGGTTGAATTGAAGCGACCTTATTGGTCGGACGAGGAACTCGCACCGTTCGGCCAACCGCAGGTGGCTAGGCAGTATCAATTGGACGAATTGGTTCTATTGTCGATGCAAAATTCGCCGCACGTTTTGTCGGTATTAATTGATCCTCAAATTGCCCATATGCGAATCAACGAATCGGCCGGTGTATTCGACCCCAAGACGTTCGTTGATTCGATATTTCACGACACATCGGATCCGGTTGGCAATACTTTGACGACCGGCGGTCCACCACGCTTGAATGAACATCGTTTCGAAGGCAAAGGTGGACTAAGAAAACGTAACACCCGCGGCGGTCAACTCGAAGTGTCCCAACAGTACAAAACACTTGACAACAATTCGTTGTTCTTGGTACCTCGCCAACAATCAGATTCCAAACTTGTGATGAACTACACACAGCCGCTATGGCGGGGAGCTGGGCGAGCGTATAACCAATCAAACATTGTCATCGCTCGACTGGAACAGGGTGCCACGGCTCAGGATGTCACACGTAAACTGCAGTCGCATGTTTACTCGATTACCCAAGCCTATTGGGAACTGTTTTACGCTCGAGCTTTGTTTTTGCAAAGTCATCGAGGCATCAAGCGGCTAGAGACGCTGCATGCTTTGTTAGTTGGCCGCGAGGACCTGGACAGCTTGCGCAGTCAAGTTCTAAACGTAGAAACGTCAATTGGTCAGCAAGTCAATCAACTCACCAGTGCGCGGTCCGCGATTCAACAGTCGCAAGCCCAACTACGCGCACTGGTCAACGCGCCCGAAATGTGCTCAGGTGCCGTCTGGGAAATAATCCCGTCCACCCCCAGTGTGGATATGCAGTTACCAATCGACGTTCAATTCGAAATCGACAGTGCATTGACGTATCATCCTGAGATTCAATCAATACGCGAGCGTGTGGCGGTAACCAAAACCAAACTGTGTGTAGCGGAAAACGACCTTCGTCCGACTTTGAATTTGGTTATGGATGCCTATGTTCGAGGATTAGCTGGCGATTACAACTTTGGCAGTTCTTTCTCGGACCAGTTCAGTCAAGGTGCTCCCTCGTATTCTATTGGTCTACAACACGATCGATCCTATCGCAATACGATCCAAAAAGCAATTCTCCGCATTCAACGACTTGAACTGCAGAAGATAATGCATCAACTCTCGCAAACATTGTTGGATGTGCGCACGGAAGTTGACACAGCTACAGCAAGAATCCAACGTGCTTTTGCCGAATTGGAAGCGTCGGTCCAAGCAACTATTTACAGCGAGGAAGATGTGCAGTTCACTTCGGACCGGCTTCGCAATTCGATCGTCGACAATACGCAGCCGATTATTCTCGTGGACCAGTTGCTCAATGCACAGGTTCGTATGATTCAGTCAGAGAATCGTTGGGCACGCGCCCAAGCGGACTATATGATCGCTCTAGCCAATCTGCGCTTAGCAACTGGTACGTTATTCACAGTCGCTTCACCGGAAATTCTTCCGCCACCCACTGCGGTCCACTCCGCGCAAGAGTGACGCCCTCGTGCGTCCTTGACGCTATAGCATCTTTACAGCTAAGAATTTAGGGTTCGCGGAAGCGGGGAGAGCGAGGTTCCTTCCGAGCCTCAGTAAACTTGACTCAGCAGAAGCTTCGCCCTCCCGATTCCGAAAACTAAGCTGTAAAAATGCACGTAATTGGACAACACCACTTTCATTCCGCCTCAACGTGTAACGTACCTTCTTTCCGGCGAATTTACCGGCGAAATCACACGCTTTCCGGCGAAATCACAGGAAGCCCCGCGCTTTAAAGCACTCGTTCCAAGACTCATTAAAGCACTCGTTCCAAGGCTCTGCCGGCTCTGCCTTGGAATGTGCTGTACTTGAGGTTCCGCCTCGCGAGCATTCAGATCTCCACAGCCATGCAACTAGGCAAGTGGCGATGAAATCCCATGGTAGTGTGCGGTTTGCGCAGAACCTGACGATTCTACGGGTTAGTCTACCGCTCGATGATGAGATTTTTCAACATTCGAGGGTGATTGTACGCTTCAGTGTTCTAGACTTCGGTGTGGTATTCCCCGCGCTTCCGTATTGGAGCCTCGGAAGACTGCCCAAATCAAAACTGCATTTCCATGGGGTCATGGCGATGATCAAATTGACTCGACTGGACGGCCAACCTTTTGTGCTGAACGCGGACTTGATTCGCTATGTAGAGAAGCGACCCGATACGTTTATAACGTTGGTCAGTGGCGAGCGCATAGTAGTTGGAGAAACGATGGAAGCGGTAGTGGAGTTGGCTGTCGAATATCAGCAGCGTAAACACCTTCTGCCTGCAACTTTTATTCGGCAAGCGGATGCATAGAGAGTGACAGACCCATGGATATTACTTCGATCATCGGTTTTATCGCAGCTATCGGCTTGTTGTTTTATTCGATCGTTGCTGGTGGCGGCGAATTGAAGTCGTTTTACGATTTGCCCTCGGTAGCGGTGGTAATTGGAGGTGCAGCGGGCGCTGCCTTCATGTGCTTTCCATTGAAATGTATGCTCACGCTGCCGATGGTCTACAAAAAAGCCTTCTTGAATAAAGCGCCGGACCTGCTGGGGTTGATCAAGCAGTTGGTTGCCCTGGCAGCAACTGCAAGGCGTGATGGTCTGCTTGCCTTGGAAGGCAAGATGAGTGAGATCAGCAATCCGATCATCAAGGCAGGAATTCAAATGGCTGTGGATGGCAGCGATGCGGCCACGATTGAAGAAGTGTTACGCACAGATATGGAGGCTACGTTCAAGCGTCATAAGGAAGGTAAAGCGATTCTTGATCAAATCGGCCGATTTGCTCCTGCGTTCGGTATGATCGGTACGCTGATGGGATTGATCATGATGCTCGGAAACATGTCAGATCCATCGGGCATTGGTAAAGGTATGGCGGTCGCTTTGATCACCACACTCTATGGTGCCATCGTAGCCAACGTGGCATGCCAACCTTTTGCTGAAAAACTGGCACTGATTAGCAAGTACGAAATGAACGCCATCGAGCTGATTATTCGGGGCGTACTGGCTATTCAATCCGGCGAGAGTCCGAGGAATCTGGAACAACGGCTCGTTTCCTACCTACATCCCAAGCAGCGCCCCGTGAAGGAATAAGATTGTGGAAGATGATCCACCAATGGGCGTCCCGGAATGGGTCGTGACCTTCGGCGACATGATGTCCTTATTGTTAACGTTCTTCATCATGCTCGTTTCCATGAGCGAGATGAAGAAAGATGAAAAATTCCAGGCGATGGTCGAGTCACTTCGTCAGCGATTTGGGCATGACTTGAGCGTCAATAGTTTATCGCCTGGAAACATGAAGTCGCGTCCCAGTGCCGGACGAGTTATGTCCACCATGGGACGGGCCAAGAAATTCGACACGCATAAAGGTGGCGCACCAACCGAAGCACCCGTGGGTGATAACGAACGCGTGCGCATTGTTCGACCTGGTGAATCTACGGCGATCGGGACCGTGGTCTTCTTTAAGGACGGAAAAGTTGATCTCGATGCCGATGGAAAATCCGCACTGGACATTGAAATTCATCAGATGCTTGGCAAACCACAAAAAATCGAGATCCGTGGCCATACATCTCAGCAACTCGGCTCGCGCAGCTCCGATCCCAGCGAAGCGATGGACTTGGCCTACAAACGATCTCGGGCAGTCATGAAATACTTGTCGGAAAAACATAAGATACCTCCCGAACGATTACGGTTGTCAACCGCCGGAGCTTGGGAGCCGATGCACGTCTCCAGTGATTCGGCGAAAGCCAAATTAAATCCACGCGTCGAAGTGTTCTTGCTGGAAGAGACTGTAGACAAACTGGCCGGTACGAAAGAAGAGCGGGCTGAAAAAGTCAAAGCCAGCCCTGAGAAGAAAAAGAACTCCAATTAACATCCAATCGAAGGTCTCCATCCAGCCTCAAAGTTGGAGAACTTGCCCCGCATCGAGCAATTTGTTGAGGAAGGATTGACAATGGCTAGCGAAACCAAGAGCGAATCGGAAAAGGGGAGCGGTTCGTCCCTGATGCCCAAAGTCATGATTGCTGGATTCATTGCGGTTGTCGTGGTGGTCGAGACCGTGTTGTTCTTCTGTTTTGTTCCTTCAGCCGATGATATCGCCGCTTTGGCCGAAGCTCAGTTGATCAAGAAAGTCGAAGCCACAATGGATAAAGAGGGTGAGCCGACCGTAGACGACGATACCAAGGCGGTGGAGTTCGCTTTAGGTGAATATTCCGTTGTGTTCACCCCTACCGGTTCGGACCGAAAGCAGCGTGTTGAGTTGCGGTTGTTCGGAACTGTGCAAAAAAAATCGGAAAAAAAGATGGAGGAATTGTTCAAGGGAAACGAAGGACGATTTCGGCACAGCCTAATGCTAGAAATTCGCAATGCTTCGCTGGACGAGCTTAACGAACTTGAATTGGGCTTGATTCAAAGGCGAATACTTGCGAAAAGTAACGACTTACTTGGCGAACCTATCCTGCTAGGAGTTGGCTTTAAAGACTATCAGGTCTTCGAGGAATAGGATTCGCCTCGGCGCCAAGCCAATTATCGCGCAAGGAGGCAAGTCCCAATATGAGTTCGCAGACTGGTCAACCACCCTCTGCCCCGACGAGTCCATCGGGCACCTCTGCCGCGACAGCAGACAATGCGGCGAAGTTGCTTGAACAGGCTGAAGCCGCTCTGCAGGGACTCGATGCTGGTCAAACCTACTCACCACAGCCGTTTCAGCTCGAAGATCTCGTGGGTGAAGGTGGTCCGCCCGAAAAATGTTCCATGGAATTGCTGAATGATGTCGACCTCGATTTGCGCATCGAGCTAGGACGGACTCGCATGCAACTGGATGAAGTCCTGCGGCTCAGGCGTGGCTCTGTAGTAACCCTGGAAAAACTTGCCGGAGATCCAGTTGATATTTTTGTCAATGGACGCTTAGTTGCGCGGGGCGAAGTATTGGTTTTGAACGATAATTTTTGCGTGCGTGTAGCCGAGTTGGTCGGCTCCGATGCTTTTTCGACGTAATTAGTGGGTCGCTGGAAAGTTGCCTATTCCCGCATTGGCAAACTGCTCCGGCGTACCTGACTGAAAACTAAACTGCTCGTGGGTTAGAGTTGAATTGGAGACTCTGGCCTCGCCAATAGGAACGGCCAAGTTCGTCACGGCCGAAACGGCTAGGAAGCCACATGAGACCCAAGTTTTTACTGAACTGTGTCACCTTCGGGACGCTGTACGTTACAGTCTTCATATGCCCCAACCCATTGCTGGGCCAAACACAGCAGCAGTATCCGCCTAAGCTCTTTTCTAGTGGCGTTGCAGCAAACGCTCAAACCGCTCATGGCGCTCCCGGTGTGCCTTCACCAGAGCAGACCATAAACTTACCACAACTTCCTAACAACGATTCATCGAGAAATTTTAATCAAGCCGCCGTTCAGCCAAGCTCGTGGACCACTCCTACACAACTGACTGCAACGCAAGTCGCGCAACCTCCACTCAGTCATGGAGGAATGCCACAGCCGACGAACTTGCCTCATACTGCCAATGGGGCTTCGGACCAGGGAACAACCCACGCCTCCTTTCAAGCTCCTTCGCCTGCAGGCTCTGATTCATCGCTGGGAACGCGCACGGTATTGCCGCTGCGGCCTCGCACAACTGCCGCCGAGCAGACATCCGAGCGACCCAAAGGTGGCTTTCTGCAGATGTTCATGTCAGTCGGCTCCAGTTTGTTGGTTGTAATTGGTTTATTCTTGGGCGTCGCCTGGTGCTATCGGCGAACAGGAAACACGAACTTAAATCTCCTGCCCAAACATGTCGTCTCCGTTTTGGGACGTAGCGGTTTGGCTCCACGGCAACAACTCGTGTTGCTGCGATTTGGGCCCAAACTCGTGCTCGTTAATCTATCGCAAGGCGATGCGCGAACGATCAGCGAGATTACGGATCCGATCGAGGTCGATCGCTTGGCAGGTTTGTGTGAAAGCGCTCGACCGGGGAGCATTTCCGAGTCGTTTCGTAGTGTCCTATTCCAAACTGGAAAGGAGCGTGCTTGATGCAATTGACATTCGGCAAGTTTCGACTGGCTTGGTTTGTGGTTTCCGTATTGTGGTTGTCTATTGCCAGTCGTGCTTTAGGGCAGGAGTCGTCCAGCACATCGACCGAGCTTGGTCAACTGCTGCAAAATGTCACTCAGAATAGTCAAGCGTTTAATGGGGCGAGCGGCGAGAACTCCGCCGAGAATTTCCTGTTGAGCGGACCTGAGAAATGGGCCAGCCCACAAGGGTTGTCCAGCAGTCTGCAGATCCTCTTGCTGCTAACGGTACTCAGTTTGGCACCGGCAGTCCTCTTGATGACTACCTGCTATGTTCGCATTATCGTGGTTCTGGGATTGCTGCGTCAGGCATTAGGGACTGGGCAATTGCCTCCCAGCCAAGTAATTACATCCATCGCCTTGTTCATGACGTTGTTTATTATGGCTCCGGTTTGGAATCGTGTGTACGACGAGTCAATTCGCCCGTACACCGACCCTAATATCCGCATGTCGATGCAGGATGCGTGGACGAATGGGATTCGGCCGATTCGCGAATTCATGAGTCGGCAAATCATCTGGGCGGAAAACGATGATGATGTTCATTTGTTTTATGCTTACTTCAAACCGGACGACCCAGAGCCAGAGGATTTCGACGCCGTGCCACTGCAGGTCTTGTTACCGGCATACATGTTGAGTGAATTGAAGACGGCCTTTTTGATGGGCTTTCAGATTTTTTTGCCCTTCCTGTTGATCGACTTAGTTGTTGCTGCGGTGACCATTTCAATGGGCATGATGATGTTGCCTCCCGCGCTAATCTCACTACCTTTCAAACTATTATTGTTTGTGCTGATAGATGGCTGGCACTTGGTCGTCAGCATGTTGCTGGCAAGTTTCGGTACGCTGGGTTAGTACTTGCCCAAACTTCATTTTGGGGTTCAGGAGGAAGTGTAAATCCGGTGCCGTTTCGCTGCTTCTGTCCTCACTTCCTAGAGCGAACAGAAAGTACTTGGACAGATGGCTTGGCATCCGAAAATATACTTGGAATTCATTGTTTCGCGAGATAGCTGGGCGAGGAGAAGGAAATCATGAACCCGCAAGATGCTGTTGAACTTGTTCGCCATGCCCTGTTCACATCTATGTTGATTGGTGCCCCACTACTGATTGTTGGCATGGCAGTGGGCTTGATCATCAGCTTATTGCAAGCCCTAACGCAAATCCAGGATCAAACACTCAGCGCCGTACCAAAAATCGTGGCCATGGTTTTAGCATTAGTATTTTGCCTCCCTTGGATCGCTGAGCAAATGATCGACTACACTCAACGAACCTATGCCGGTATCCCAAACGTCGTTAGTCGCACACAACCCTAATGCTCGGTGACAACTAAGAATTAGCGGTCACGAAAACGGGAGAGCGAGGCTCCAGCTGAGCTTTTTCGGGCCACGAAATCGCGAACCATTGTTTGTGGACGTTTGGCGGCGGCGCATGAAGACTCCGCCGGAGCGTCGCCCTCCCGATCCCAAAAATTAAGCTGCAACGAACACTAGTGTCGAGAATTGAAAGTTGGGTTACGAATGATTCAAAGTCAACGCTCAATCAGTCAACTCCCGTTCATTGGGTTTTCTGAGTTTCCAAGGCTTCTGATCATAACTGTTCTAACGCCCAGTGCGCAAAGAGCGCTGAGTGCTCGACGAGTAGAGTTGATTCAACAGTGATCACGAAAGCTAATGCGTAACCCGAATTCCGTTGCGTTGCCGCGAACCAAGACTTTTCATCAGACTTAATGCCCGAGCTACGGAGCGCGAAATATTACAGACCAACTACTTCCTTTATTAACACAACCATTATGGGTCTTCTTAGCGATTCTGAGTCGGGTCAGCCCTGTTTTGATGCTGGCGCCGCCAACACGATCCATTATGATTCCCAAGCGAGTCAAAGCACTCCTTGCGGTCGCTATTGCGCTGGTTATCATGCCGGTCGCGTGGAATAACTCGACGCCCTTTCCTGGCAATTTGCCAGCAATGGTAATTGCTTTGGCGTGCGAAGCTCTACTTGGATTGCTGATCGGCAGTATCATCCTACTGGCAGTCACCAGCATGGAAATCGCTGGACAAGCGATCGGCCACCTGGCTGGTATCGATATGGCTGAAGCGATCGATGCCAATGCAGAAGAAAATGCCTCTATTCTGTCAAGTTTGTTGGGATGGTTCGCTGTGGGTTTATTGCTAACGATGGGCGGACATCGCCAGTTAATGGATTGCAGTTTGCAGAGTTTTGAACGATACCCAGCCGGAAATGTACGTCCGGAATCGTTTTGGCTGGACGAACTCGACGATATGTTTCGGCATGCGCTAGTAATTGGCGTGCGTGCCGCAGCTCCTGTTGGTACTGCATTGTTAATGGCAAACTTAATCACTGGCCTGATTGCTAGGACTCTGCCGCAACTTAACGTGTTGGCGATTGGCTTTAATATCAATGTGTCGGCGATGTTTGTGGCTCTGATAATCTCGATAGGTGGTTTGGGTTGGATTTTTCAAACGGAACTGGCCGTTTGGATTGAAAGTTGTCAAACGATTGTCGACCCATCTTCTGTACGACTTGCCACTCGATAAACGATTGCCCTAATCATGGCCGAAGAGGGCGGAGATAAAAAACACGAAGCAACACCTTATCGCCGCCAAAAGGCGCGCGAGGAGGGGCAATTTGCCAAGAGCCAGGATTTGGCTTCCGCGTTGGTGTTGGTGGGAGCCGTATCGACCTTAATGTGGTTTGGCCCTGGTTTGACTAGAACGTTGGGTCGCATCATGGCTGCGGATTTTACACAAGTCCGATATTGGTCGAGTACATCACAATCAGCGACCAGTTTCTTAGTAGGTAACATCACGGAATGTGCTTTGGCCATGTTGCCAATTCTAGCCGCTGTGACCGCTGTTGCTTTAGCGATCAGTTGGATGCAAGTTGGCTTTAACTTCCTCCCTGAGAAGATCAACTTTGATTGGCAGCGCATTAATCCGATCGAAGGTGCCAAACGATTGATCTCCGTAGCCAATGCGGTTCGATTAGGTTTCGGTTTATTGAAAATCGGCTTAGTGGGCTTTGTGGTCGGACTAGGATTCTGGGGCAAATGGGAGACGATCATTGGTTCGTCAACCTATGCGGTGGGCGATGTCGGTCTGATGGTCTGGGATACTACCGTGGATCTATGTTTGCGAGCCGCAGCAGTGTTGTTCGTGTTGGCGATCATGGATTATGGATATCAATATTGGAAGTTCGAGCAAGACTTGCGCATGTCCGATGAAGAACTGCGCGAAGAGTTGAAGATGATGCAAGGCGATCCACAAATGGTCGCTCGCAGGCGTCAAGTTCAGCGCGAGATGTTGAAGAACCGAATACAATCAACGGTTCCCAAGGCCGACGTAGTCGTGACTAACCCGACTGAGCTGGCTATCGCACTGCAGTTCGATCCAAAAACGATGCCTGCCCCAATCGTGCTTGCCAAAGGAGCCGGAACGGTCGCTGCACGTATTCGACGCGTGGCTCTCGAGAATGATGTACCAGTTGTCGAACGCAAACCACTCGCCCAAGCTCTGTTTAAAATGGTTGAAATCGGCCAGCCAATTCCGGTCGAACAATATGCTGCGGTAGCCGAAGTGCTGCGCTACGTCTACCAGCTCAAAGGCCGCAAACTCCCAGATATCGCTGCATAATTTGGCAGGTCGAGGCTGGGATGATGAAAAGTGAGCGGATGGGCGCTAGCCCACGCGTGGTACAAAACTTACGCAAACACATTTCCCTGCGATACCAAATTCTTAACACTCCAGTGCTCCCCCTACAGATCGCACAACTCGTTTCGAGCGGCGCGTAATACGTCGCGCAAGACAAACAGGCGAGACGTCGTGGTAGCGTTAGGGTCCAAGACAGCTACTTGGACTCCTTGTCGATAGCACTCAATTAACATCTTCAACAAGTCCAAACGACTTGGCTGGACGACGTCGACTACATCAGTAATATGTTCAGCAGCATAGTCCTGTGCATGCTGACTGTCGGAAAACAGCGCCACCGCAATTTCAGCACTTGACTGAAGCTGCCACAGTGCTGGCGCACTCCCTTGGTTGGTCGCTTGAATAACTATCCAAGGCTCTAATTCGCTCGAAGTGTCGTGAATCATGTGGTTCCGTATCCTCCGCCACCGGGCGTTTGAATTTCCAATGTCTCGCCTGCCGAAACGTGTAACTGACAACAACTTGGCAGCAATTCTCTAGTCCCATCCAAATGAATCAAGATGTTGCTACCAACGGCTCCACACAGACCGCCTGCCATGCCATAAGGTGCAAATCCATGGCGACGCGATGTCAACAGCGACAACATCACCGGTTGCTGGAATCGCATGGCTCGAATGATCCCGTCACCTCCCGACCAACGGCCACTGCCTCCACTACCTGTTCGCAATCCAAATCGCTCTAGACGTACGGGATAGCGAGCTTCCAAAACTTCCGGGTCTGTCAAGCGCGTATTGGTCATGTGAGTATGGACTCCGCTGGCACCCTTGTTGCCCTGAGTCGCCCCAGCTCCGCCACCAATGGTTTCATAAAATCCAAAACTTTCATTGCCGAACAGCAAGTTGTTCATCGTACCTTGCGACGCGGCGGCAACTTGCAGAGCTCCCAGCAATACGTCCACGATGCGCTGCGAAGTCTCAACGTTGCCTGCCGCTACGGCTGGGCTTAGGTCAGAGTCTTGCTGCCCGGGAGGATTGAGGATGCCCTTGGGCACGACTAAGTCGATCGCCCTCAATACTCCTTCGTTTAGTGGAAATTCGTCAGCGATCAAGCACCTCAGTACGTACATGACTGCGGCAGTGACGATGGATGGGTTGGCATTGAAATTGGTACTCGAAACATCCCCTGTTCCTGTAAAGTCGATGCACGCGCGACCAGGGCGCAGAAACGAGATATGCACGGCAATCGGTGTTCCGTCATCGAGATGATCCATAAAGTGACAATCTGGCCGTTCGCACGAATCGATCCAGTGCGCGACACGCTGTGCAGCAACTTGTAGAATTGCTTCATTCAGCAATTCAAAACGAGACCAACCGAACGCTGCTGCTATATCCTCGATCAACTGCGCGCCGCGAGCATTCGCAGCTTGTTGAGCTGCGATGTCTGCCAGATTTTCACCGAGATTTCTTGGCGGCCAAAGACTAGATTGTAAGTGTCTGCGCAAATCATCCAGCCGATCTTCACCAGCACATGTGAGATACATCGGAGGGATAATAACGCCTTCCTCTCCCAATTTTGTTGCCAAAATAGACATAGAACCTGGCGTCCTCCCACCGATGTCTGCGTGGTGAGCTCTGCTGGCCGTGAACATCATCAGCCGCCCATCTCGCGAGAATACTGGAGTTACTACCGTCACATCGGGTAGATGAGAACCTCCCTGGTATGGATCGTTGGTAATGAACGAGTCACCTGGCACCATCCGTGGAAAGCGTTCAAGCATGGCTCGAACTGTCACGCCCATTGCGCCAAGGTGCACCGGTACATGTGGTGCGTTAGCCAGCAAGCTGCCATGAGCGTCAAAAACTGCGCAACTGAAATCGCGTCGCTGTTTAACGTTGACGCTGATCGCTGTCTTCTGAAGCACCAAACCCATTTGTGTGGCGATCGCCATTAACCGCTGAGCGTAAACTTCTCGGTCAACCGGGTCGACGGCAGACGCACCAGTTCCTGAAATTCCTGATTCAACATGTCGGTCCTGCGCAGTAGATTGAGCCAATTGGGGTCGAGTGAATTTGAGCGAACGGTCGGACAGAACTTCGCAGTGCCAGGCCGTTTCAATCACTACGGTCGAACCCGCATTCAACAAGACTGCTGGACCTGCGAACCGCTGACCACCGACGAGTTGGTCGCGCAGCACAACGGGTACTTTCCTCCTCTCGCCGTCAATCCACACAGAATCCCAACGCTTGAACACAGGCAGACTCGCGGATTGTGAACATGACGCTGATGGCGGCAAAAGGTGTTGAGAGCGTGAACGGACTTCGATACGTACCGATACCAATTCAATTACAGCGCGAGCGCGCATATATCCAAACTTGCGTTGATGCTCAGCCTGAAAACTCGTGCTGATATCGTGTGCTTGCCACTTGATCACCAGAGGAATATCGGTTCCTTGATATCGCAATTCAAGGTAACGCGAACACTCAATTTGCTCCGGATTGAGTTGGCACTGGCTGGCCAATTGAGCAACTAACTCCGCTTCGGCAGCGCGCACTTGTGATTCGATCAATTGCCAATCACAGGTGGCCAATTCTGTGTAGATGGCCAATACTGCATCCTTGCGAAGTGATGCCAAGCCCATTCCCAATGCGCTGAGCATACCTGCTTCGGCGGTATCGAAAATCTTCACGATACCTAACAAATCCGCAACCTCACAAATGTGTTGGCCAGCCGCTCCACCGAAACCCAGCAGGGCATGCAAGCGAGGATCGACTCCTTCTGCAACAGTGACACTGCGCACTGCTTCCGCCATTTGTTGATTGGCGATGCGACGAAAACCTTCGGCCAGTTGCTCGAGCGAATCAATTGGCAACTCGGCCGCATGCACTTGTTCTAAAGTGTCTTGCAATCGATTTCGCAGGGCTGGGATATCGAGCGGAAAAGGAAACTGGCTTGCAGGTAGTCGACCGAGAAAGACGTTCAGATCAGTAATCGTCAAAGGACCACCGCGACCATAACATGCTGGGCCAGGTTGCGCACCTGCGCTGTGTGGGCCAACTCTCAGTGATATGCCATCGAACCAACACACGGAACCTCCGCCGGAAGCAACAGTTTCAATCGGCAGTGTGGGTGTCAGGATGCGCACGCCAGCCTTGGACGATTCATACTGCAACTGACTCGCGTTTCCTACACGGCAAACATCCGTGCTCGTGCCACCCATATCAAGTCCCAATAGGTTGGTAACGCTATTTGCCTGGGCGATCGCTGCCAACGCCACAGCTCCACCGGCTGGCCCCGACAGGATGCTGTCTTTTCCGGAATAAGTTTTCCAATCGACTAATCCGCCTGAGCTGGTCATCACCAACAATTGAGTATTCTCTTCACCACCAAATTGGTCGACCAACTTTGCCAGATAGCCACGTATGACGGGACTCAAGTACGCATCGACCGATGTGGTCTGCGCTCGCGCCACGATCTCGATCAGCGGTGCTAACAGGCTTGAGCGACTGACATGCGCGTAACCGAGTTGGCCGGCGAGCTTTTCTAGTTTTAATTCGTGACAGGGATTCAGATAACTGTGCATTAAACAAATTGCCAGAGAGTCGCAGCCAGCCTTCAAGCCACGAGCGAGCTGAGAAACGGCCTGCTGTTCATCGAGCGGTAGCAAGACGTTTCCTTTGGCATCCAAACGTTCGCAAATTCCTAGTACTTCTTTCGCCAGTATTTCGCGTTCGGGAATTTTAAGCTGAAAAAGTTGGGCTCGAGTTTGATCGCCAATCCGCAGCAAGTCTTCAAAAGGTGCAGTAATCGCTAAAGCTGTGGCGGCGCCACGTCTGGTCAACAAAGCGTTTGTTCCGCGAGTTGTTCCTAAGCGAACACGCAGCGGTGGCAGCGGTAACGTTAAGGGCACTTGTGCCAATCGGCGCACCGCCAACACGGGAGCCTCAAGTCCGGAGGCTAATTCGAAGAAACTGACATTGGGCAATTCTGCTAACTCGGTTTCCAGGTACAGGCACTGGGAGGTCGCATCAAAATCAACTACAAGCGAGCTGGCAATGAACTTGCCCATTCGATCAAGTGCACGCAATTGGCTGCCGATCCAAAACCCATCACCATCCGCCGCAATTCCAGAACAGCAAACCCGCCGAGCTTGGATCGAGGATACGGAAATAGGAACCAAGCCAGTACTGAGGATTTTGGTACTGCGGCGCACGCCCTGCGAGTCGACCAGAAAGCAGTCTGTAAATGTCCCACCGACATCGACCCAAGCTTCCATGAACCGATTTATACCCATCTGCCACTGGTCTTTTCAGACATCTCGAATTCGGACATTACCACGCGAATCGCCTGGGTCAAAGTACTTAACGGCAGTGAAGGCAACTGAGGACCCGTGACCGACACTTGTTCACTGGCAAGGGGCAAATGGATGAACCCGACGGGTGTGTGTAATTGACGCTCAGCATGCCAATGCAGGGAAAGAAACATGATGGCGTTGCAAAGATAGGTGCCAGCATGATAGGACACACATGCCGGAACACTCGACAATCGAAGCTCTTCTACCCACTTCCCCAGTGGCATGCCGCTGCGATACGCCAGTGGTGCCGACTCAATCAACGGAGCTAATTCAGCCTCAGTACTGTCAAGCTTTCCACCCACGTTGATGGCTATCGATTCAAGCCGTACCAATCCAGCGCCAGGGGCTTGACCTAAATGTAACACAGCATCGAAGCCGCGATTTAAGTCATCGTACAGTTTTGCTTGCATCTTAATTAGATCGACCGGATATCGTCGAGTCGTCAAATCGACTTGGGAATCGCGAGTGCGCAGATATTCGACCATGGCCAACCAACTGGAATTGCTCGGCCATTGCTCGTATGCATCAAAAGCAGTCAGCAGCACTCGCATCGGGATGCTTGAATTGTGATGTCGGTTGGGTGGATACGACAACGGAAAGGTGCGGCAAAAAAACACAATCAGTGTAATCAATTGTCCAGCCAGACACCCTGCTGGACCAGTAAAGTACCAGTAATTTTGCGAATTTGTGTGTTCTCGCCAACTGTGCCTCAGGTTCCAAGATTCGGAAACGCTGCATATCCGTGCATATTCGCAGAGCGGAACAGAGCCTGCGATTTAGTTCCCAAGGAAAACTCCCCCACAGCACATGTGATTGGATCTTAAGGACTGACTGGACCGAAAAATAGGGTTTCGGCGTGAGGGAGCTTGGCACGAACCTGGGTTGCCAATTACCATTGTTGCTAATAACCTACCTTTCAATCCCACCCTATTCTGAAATAGCAGCAGAGAGTGCTTGATATGACTGGAACAATGCGATTGGTAACTCTGGTAACAATTGGCCTCGCAAACGTGATGTTGCTCATGGGAGCGGCGGTTGCCGAAGATCTGTTTCCAGACAAGGCGTTAGAAGCCGCTGTGCGTGCCGAAGTATTCGCCAAGCGGTATAACCAAGAGCCAATTACAAAAGACGATGTGAAAAACATTTCACAGGTAAAGGGAAAAGGGAAAGGAATCAAGAATCTCGAGGGTTTGCAACACTGTGTGGCTGTTCAAGAAATCGACTTAGAGAACAATGAAATTGTCGATCTCAAGCCGATGGCAGAACTAAAACTGTTGCAGTCGATTACGCTGGCCGGCAATAAAATCGAGTCCATTGCGCCGCTGGCCGAGTTAACTCGTGTCCAGTATTTGGAACTGTCGCGAAATGCAGTCAGCGATTTGGCTCCTTTAGCCAAGATGACCAATATACGTGTATTGCACCTTACGAAGAACAAGGTCACGAATATCGATGTAGTGAAGGGTCTGCCAAAAATCTGGACGCTGTACTTGGCTGGAAACAAAGTCGCCGATTTTGCGCCAATTGGTCAGCTCAAATGGCTTTCATCGCTCGACCTACAAGGATGTGATGTCAAAGACTTGGCGTTTCTCAAGCCACTGACCGAATTGAATTACCTCATGCTGATGGAAAACCAAATCAGCGACCTCGCACCGCTGGTCGAGATGGCCAAAGGGGACGCACAAAAACGATTTTCGCCGTTCTGGCGACTCTATTTGTATGGCAATCCGCTCAGCGATACTGCCAAAGATGCTCAATTGAAAGAACTGAAAGAGATCGGTGCTCGAATCAACTTGGAGAAAGTTCCCACGAATTAATCGTGGTCTGATGATAATGCCGAAGGGTGCCGGGCTGTTCTCAATGCGGCCCGTCCGTGGCTGTTAATGCCCTGGAATTTGGCGGTTCCAGTATTGGAATTCAGGGCACGCAATTACAATACTGCGTTCTCGCCGAGCAAAGGAGCTCTCTATGAACGGAATTGACTTTCAACATCGTACGCGGTTGGTGTTTGGTCCTGGTTCCATTCAACGCTTGGGCGAATTGGCTCGGGAATTGGGGGCGACAAAGGTACTGGTGGTCAGTGACCCTGGTGTTGTTTCGGCTGGACATTTTGCGCGTGGGCGCGATTCGCTTTTAGCTGCCGGCATCGAGGTAACGTCTTTTCATGATGTCCACGAGAATCCCTCAACCGTAGATGTTGATGCCGGCTTGTCCGTAGCACGAGCCTTTCAGCCAGATATGTTGGTTGGCTTGGGAGGTGGCAGTTCGATGGATTGCGCCAAAGGGATCAATTTTCTGTACAGTTGCGGAGGTCGCATGGAAGATTACTGGGGCGTTGGCAAAGCAACAGCAAACATGTTGCCGATGCTGGCGGTTCCCACAACGGCCGGTACAGGCAGTGAAGCACAATCATTCGCCCTCATCAGTCACGCCCAGACGCATGCCAAGATGGCTTGTGGTGATCCGCGCGCCGCTTGCCGGATTGCGATTCTCGATCCTGAATTAACTCTGACTCAGCCGGCACGCGTCACTGCACTCACAGGTGTCGATGCAATTTCCCATGCTATTGAATCGTATGTGACCAACCGCCGAAATGAGCTGAGTTGTTGTTACAGTCGTCAAGCTTGGCGATTATTGAGTGGCGGTTTTCCACGCGTGCTATCCCACCCCACTGACCTCGAAGCACGTGGTCAAGTTCAGTTGGGAGCTTTCTTTGCTGGACTCGCGATTGAGACGAGTATGCTGGGTGCCGCCCACGCACTGGCCAATCCCTTAACTGCCAAATACGGAGTAACCCACGGGCAAGCTGTGGGGATGATGCTTCCCCATGTGATACGATTTAATGGTCAACAAGTGCGAGCATGGTATACAGATTTGTGGCACGATGTCGCCGCCAATCGAAGTCTGGAAGTTTCTCGCGGGGATGATACGGTTGAGCTGTTAGCTAGGTTCGTACATGATTTGGTTGCGCAAGCCGGTTTGGTCACTGACTTGTGCAAGGTTGGAGTCAATCAATCGGAAATCCCAGTCTTAGCACTCGACGCCACCAAGCAATGGACCGGTACCTTCAATCCACGGAAATTGTCCGAACAAGATTTCCGGAACCTGTATCAAGGCGCCTGTGGCGAAGCCAGCAGTTAACCGGTACACCCCTTGTCTCGCCGGCCCGAAGTAAACATGCGCGTAGAGGTTATCTAACAAGAGTTGGATCGTGGTGTGACCGAATTGCATTTTACTTGCGATCATTCGCACGTTGGCCATCCATTAACGATTTTCGTAATTTCTGTTTTATCGACTGAGCCAGTGATGGCTCCTGGTAGTCAAAATAATCGCCAATTAGCTGCTGAGCCTTTTGACGCTGTTCGGCATTGAGCTCCTTTAGGAACTCTTCGCGTGCGACTTGCCGAATTCGTGCGATCTCAGCCTGCACTTTTGCTTCGATTTTTTGAGCACGTTCCTCCAGCGGAGTTTTTTGGCCTTCGACGATTCCAATTTCTTGGCCTAGTTTTCCGTGCACGACCGTCTCAGCCAGTCCACTGCGAGCCATATCAATTTGGTAGGCAAGTTGCTTCAATCGCTTGAGTTGTTCAGGTAATAGAATCTCCTCGATGGCACCTTCTGCTTCTTGCCTCAATTCTTCAGTCAACTCACGCAGGCCATTGATCTTGAACGCTTTACCCTCCGAAATATTCGCCTTGACCAGCTCGCTGATGCGTCGTGACGATGCTTGCATGATCTCCGCAGCACTTGAAAATTGTTGATCGGTCAGTTTCAACTCTCGCCGCACTGATTCATTGGATAACATGTTAAATAATGCGGTGGCATTATTGGGATCGACGCCATTCAACGATATCGAGTTTGGACCGCTAAACGCAAAACTGCGCACGGCATCTTTGACTTTGCCACTTCCTTGTTCGGTACTGGTCTCGCCGACCGAAAGGACAGCAATCTCCTGCGCATTCAAGTGAGCGGCTGCTAAAACTATCCAAAGCAAACTCAGACCTGTCCTGTTATTCATTTCATCCACACCTTGTCAAAAACCCAATTGGAAACCGCCTCCGCAGAATTTGCATTCAGTTTTTCGGGGCACAGTGAGGCTCGACTAATTGTTCATTGCGAAAACGCAATATTTTGTGTTGCGCAAGTTTTTTCCGCTTTTGATCGAACCCGTCGCGATACAAGTGTCCACCGTGGCTAGTTTGTTTCATAGAAGATCGCGAAATTCCTAGTTTTCTTCAGCCATTCTACCCAAGGTAACACCGTTGGAACTGAACCAATCGGTAGCATTACACACGCTCTACACTTGCCAAAACGTCAATACGCTCCAAATCTGTTGGTCAACGCTTGTCGGCTCAGTATGATAAGGGGATGCTTAAACTGTACAAGTTAAGTTCAGATTGGTTGGTCACCTGAGCTCGGCTCAATTATTGCAAGACAATTTGCCTCGCGACGCGTACATAGGTTACCCAGGGCCAACACAGGGTTGGCAAAGCCGGGAAAAACTCCTGCACAAGATGCAGCACATGAAGCAACTGCGGTTGGAAAAATTGGAAGATAGATCCCTCTTAGCCAGCGATTGGCAAAACCCTACCAATCGCTTGGACGTGGATGGATCGGGGTTGGTCATTGCACTGGATGTCTTGCTCATTGCCAACGACATTAATCAATTTGGTGTACGTAGTCTGCCATCCAAACCCTCTGGCTATACAGGGCCTTTGTGCGATGTCAACGGTGATGGACACATGACTCCGCTGGACGCGTTGTTGGTTGTTAATGCAATCAACAAATATAGCGATCCATTGACCGTTACCGTTAACTTGACGGACCAGTCCGACCAAAATCGAAATCACGTGATCCTTGAATCACAAGCCGATTATGTTGGTCAAACATTGCCCGATGTGCGCGTGCAAGTTCAGGCTTTGCCTTCGCTGGAAGTTTTGGCTGAGTCGCAAGCCGATGCAACAGGGCGCATCGCTCTGCAAATTCAAACAAACATCGGACTGAACCACTTGCGTTTCGTCGTCAAAGATGATCGCGGACGGATCAATCAAACCGAGCGATTGCTAAGGAGAGGCGATGTATTGCTCGATTGGAACGCTGCTGCGCTGGATGTCATTCGAGAAACTACCGTAGAATCCAGTTCTGTACCAGGATTGCTGGTTAAGCCTCCGCCACCTTTGGTAGCTCGCAATCTAGCAATGATTCACATCGCGATGTTCGATGCCATTAACGCCATCGATCGGACGTATGTCAGCTATGCGTTTGATGGCTCAGGGTTCTCATCGACTATCAACGGAGCATCCCTAATCGCCGCAGCGGCCAGCGCAGCACATCGAGTTGCATCAGAGCTGTACAGCAAACCGCATGATTTGGAAGTGTGGGACAAGACGTTATCGGAGTCCTTAAAACATGTCCCCGAGGGTACAAGCAAAACGAATGGAATCGCTGTCGGACGTGCCGCTGCCGACGCGATTTTGGCGATGCGTGCCGACGATGGAGCGAGCGGTCCTGCAAACTATACCCCTGACAACCTAGCAGGTCGCTGGCGACCGACTCTGCCCGAATTTGCTGCGGCAGTCTTGCCTCAGTGGCCAGAAGTTACACCTTTTGCAATGACCTCCGGTCAACAATTTCGCCCGGCTCCGCCACCCGAGCTGAGCAGCACGGAATATGCTGTAGCACTCGACGAAGTCATGCGTCTTGGCTCGCGAACCAGCACTCAGCGAACAATCGATCAAACTGGCATTGCTAGTTTTTGGGCCGATGGTGGTGGGACAGCGACGCCTCCTGGACATTGGAATCAAATTGCAGCCGATATTGCCTTACAACACAATAACTCAACGGTTGCAAATGCACGCATGTTTGCTTTGCTGAATATCGCATTAGCCGATGCGGCCATTGCGAGTTGGGATGCAAAATACGCCTACGAATTGTGGCGTCCGATAACGGCCATTCGTACAGCGGGTGAGGATGGGAATCCCGAAACTTCCGCCGATCCCAACTGGGTCCCCTTGTTGGTCACACCAGCGTTTCCAACATATACTTCTGGACACAGTACATTTAGCGGTGCCGCAGCAGCCGTGTTGGGCAGGTTGTTTGGGAACGAAATCTCGTTTTCAACTTATGCGGATCGTGGCATAGGTGGCGCTTGGCCACCACCTGAAGACGTCAGTCTTTTGGCCAAGAGGTCTTTTGGTAGCTTTGCAGCCGCCGCGCAAGAAGCTGGAATGAGCCGCATTTACGCTGGTATCCATTTTCAGTTTGACAATACGTCCGGATTGAACGCAGGGCAACAGATCGGCGAGTTGGTGGCCAATCAGTTGGCGCGACCAAGAACCGTACCAGCGTAAGAGTGGTTGTTACCAAGGAATTTTACACAGC
>CAZVBC010000024.1:0-4607 GCA_964625155.1 uncultured Pirellulaceae bacterium | reverse complement strand
CCTGGTGTTTCACTTCATGCACGGACTCTGGCTCATGATTCTCATCGACGCCAACTTCCAAGCTAGTTAATCGCTCGCCGACCTTGGGGAGCATAGCACTGCGCAACTGATGAGCAATCCACCATGCAATCTGTTCGGCTGTCGTGTTAGTGACAGGCAACAACATGCAATCTTCACGTGGAAATATCCAACGTTTATCTCGAAACGTCACTAGGACTTCGCGTTCATCCGCTTGTACCAGAATCATTGGATGAGTTGTTGGCAAGATGACGTGATGATCGAGTTGCTTGACGATTGTCGCCAATGAATCGCGGAATGCGATAAAGTCGACCACATATTGGTTTTCGTCCAGCGGTCCTTCCACTTCGGCGCGAACGCCATAGTTGTGGCCATGCAAGCATTCACAAATGTCTCCTGCAAATGTGATGAAGTGCGCGGCACTAAATACTAACTGTTCCTTTTGCAACAGAACCTTGTAAGTCGTCATTCCTCGTCCGTTATGATTTCTTGCATCGTGCCCAAATCTCTGCGCTTGCCGTAATTAACAAACCATCAATGCGTTTACAGCAACCTCGCGTTGTCGGCCTATGTCAACAACTCACGAATCGGTTGTTTCGATGGGTCAGCAATGGGGAACTTTCTACCACCGATCTCAAATTCCGCCGTCGAGTCGACACCAACCGCTTGTAAGATTGTGTGAAACACATGGCCATGATCGACTTCCCGATCGACGACTGCGGTACCATTTTCGTTCGTCTTACCAATCACTGCACCAGGCTGAATTCCGCAACCCCCAAGCAATACGCTCCACGCCGTGCCCCAATGATCGCGTCCGTACCGAGCGTTGATTTTGGGTGTGCGACCAAACTCGCTCATGACGCAAATTAAGGTGTCTTGCAACAATCCTCGATCCGCCAAATCACCCACGAGCGTTGCAAAGGGCAGATCGAATTCTCCAAGTTGTTCTATGTGAAAATCGAAATTTTCGTGATGAGTGTCATAATTGGAATGATTGACTTGCACAAATGGGACACCATGTTCGAGTAAGCGACGAGCCAGCAAACAGTGCTTACCAAATTCGCTGGTACCATACCGTTCCTGGTCTTTGGCTGGTTCCTTTTCAGCATCAAAAACTTCGCGTTGCGTGAGCAAATCGCGCGCTTGGTCGTAAGAAAAAGTATACGCGTCCGTATCCGCAGTCCGGCGTCGACCTGCAAAACGGTCGTTGGCGCGTTCGCGCATGTAATTGCGGCGAACGTCTGCTTCTAAAGTCAATGTATTCGGACGTTCCGTAAATTTCGGGGGCTTGCCTTCGTCCATCACAACACTCGCGAATTTTGGCCCCAAGTATGCAGCCCGATGACCGCCAGATCCACCTCCACGAATCAAAATATGACCGGGCAATGGAAAGTCGTCTGGGGTCAGCGATTTAGCAACCACAGCGCCTAAATGTGGATATTCCGCACCTGTGGCTCGATGGCCAGTCGTCATTTCAGTCTGCCCCTTACCATGGTCGTTGTTTTTGGTGTTCAAGCTGCGCACCAAAGATAATCGATGCATCTGCATGGCTGTGTGGGGCAACAGCTCGCATATATGAACACCTGGAACGCTGGTCGAAATAGTTCGAAACGGCCCACCGGTGTTGGTGTTAGGTTTGGGATCCCATGTTTCTAACTGGCTGACACCACCATGCAAAAAGATATTTAAGATGCGTTTTTGGCCAGCGCGAAACTGAGACGCATTGGCAGTAGGCCCTGTTAACCAACTTCCTATTCCTGAAAACAGACCGACAGACCCAGCGACAAGACCTCCCAAAACCGAGCGGCGATTGGCAAGGTGCTCACCGGATTGACAAGCATAATGGCACTTCATGGCGGGTCTCTTTTTTCAAGGATTTTGGAGGCGGGGCCAGCATTACTGGTTGGATATGCACACGACTTAATTGCCTAACATGCAACTCGATCAATGATTAAATCGAAACTCATTGCTCGACAACATTGCCCAGATCAACTCGCGGATCGCGTGCTCGCGTTCACCCGAATAGTCTTTCAACTGTTGTGTGATTTCCTGCTTTTCAGCTTCGGTCGCATGGCGCGAAAAAACGGCTACGTAAAGTTCATCGGCCAAGTCATCAGCATTATCCAGTTTTCCGAGCCTTGCGGAAAGATTGGAGCCGGCCGGTTTTAGCCAGGAATCCACTGTACCGCCATTTCCAAAGAACAATGCCTGATTAACGGTCGCCTGGAAGTCTTCACCAGGCATTCCACCATAATGCGTAACAAACTGACCGACCGAATCACGCAGCGTATCCAGCAATTGCAACTGAGTTAATTGATTGCGAATCTTCGGTTTGTTTGCTTCATCTCCATTCTTCAGTTGTTCAGGGGGCGTTTTGTCAAGCTTTTCATTCAGCGTTTGAATATGAGCGTCGAGATTGCCCGTCGCTTGCAATACGCTGAACGCAAGCTGCTCGGACGTGAGCGCTTTCAGTGGAGCAAGTTGTCCACCAATTTCCCAGCGCTGGACGATCGTCTGCCAAGTCGATTGGGCTTTGGCTTCATCAGAGTAACGCAGCGTTGCATACTCGCCCAGCGACACGCACAACTCCAGTCGCCATTGACAGGCGCTCAATTCATACTGAGCATCGACAACCTGCCGCACAGCGACCAGTTGGGCTGATTCCAATTTGCTCAGTTTGTCGGCCTGACCAATTTTTTCCAACACAACGGCGATCTCAGATTCGAACTTTTTAAACTCAGTTTGAGCCGCATCAAATTGAGCTGCCTTGTCATCGAAACTCTTCTTGGCTGCGATACTGACGGCAGTCAACTGCTTGGCACGCTCGTTCAATTTTGCAGCCACCTCTGCGACGACTTTGTCATCGGGCAATTTGCTGGCCGCCGCGCTAGTTGCCGCAGAAGCGTCGTTGACTGCTTGAGCTTGATTGAGCGATCGCGTGTAAGATTCTTCGGCCGCTTTTTTTGCCGCAGAGGCTTGGTCGAGTTTCTTATGAGACTCGGCCGAGTTTTTTTCTAATTTGTTGCGTTCGACGACCAATTTATCGTGCTGCGCAAAAGCCTCCGTGAAAGCAGTTGCAGCATTGGCGGATTCCTTTTTCAATTGTTCAATTTTCGCTTCAAGCTGCTGGACTTTGCTGCGTAGATCGGTGGCTCTGGCAGCTATGTCAGTAAAATTGATAGTCTCTGCCGCAGGTTCGTCACAGGTTCGTTGGTATCCACGTGACAAGGCGATTTGCCGCAAAATTGGACGAATCTGAAAACCGTTTTGCTTTAACTCATGAGCCAGCAAATTCAGTAGTCCAGGGTTGTTGGGAGGATTGGCCGAGTGATGAAAGTCGATGGGATGCACAATGCCTCTCCCAAACATCAATAACCATAGCCGATTGGCCAAATTGCGATGAAATTGATCACTGTCTCGCAACAAGCGGGCCAACGCTTCACGTCGACTGTATTTGGGCACACCTGCCTTGTCCTTCTCCGGTTTCGTTAGATACTCGTCTCCAGGCGCAAACCGAGGCTCTACAAAGAGAGTTGTTCCTCGCGGAATCCTTGGAAAAGTATTCTCGCGCCCATCGCCCGTGAACACCGACTTGAAACTGGCTTCACCCTCCGCTTTTTCGCTCAAGCCCACCAGTTTCGTTTTTGTGTCGGTGTAAGTCGTTGTTCGATTCAAGAAGGCAAACAGACCGTAGTAATCGGCTTGGACATAATCATCGATCAATGGGTGATTGTGGCACTGAGCACACTGTAAATCCATGCCGAATGCTAACCTGCCAAACTCGCGAGTAACAGCGTTCGGTTCCGCATCTCGATTCAAAATGAACTTGGTGGCCGGGTGCGGCCCAGACTCACTTGATTCTGCATAGACTAATTCGCGGAAAAGTTGATCCAACGGTTTGTTGGCTGCAATCGACTCGTATAAGTAACGTTCCCAATCCTGTTGCTTGATACTCTTCTCAGTTCGACGTTCGAGGATCAAGACGTTAAACTGGACTGCCATATGCCGAGCAAATTCTGGGCTCGTCAACAATTCGTCGATCAATCTTTGCCGCTTGTCCAAGCCAGCATCCGCTAGAAATTGCCTCGCCTTCTGCGGACTCGGGATTTCGCCAGTCAAATCTAGATAAATTCGCCGCAAGAAATCCGCATCGCCAGCACGCGGGGCCAAAGGTCCCACAGCGACCGATTCAATAAACTGGTCGATACGTGCATGTAAAGGCATGTCGATTTGCTGAGTACTTGCCGATTTTTCCTGCGCCGCACTTGACTCGCCTGCCTCGTTTTTTGCTGTGGTTACGCGTTCAACGTCGGATTTCGCGGCGGCCGAGTTCTGGGCCCAAACCATCGGCAGGCAGTTGAGTATCTGCAGACTGATGAGAAACCGAAGTACGAACTGGCGGGAACAAAACCGGGTAGGTCGCGACATGGCAACTTTCCTCATCAAAACCGTCATCAATCGCATTTTCCAAGCGTCAACAACGATCCAATTAAACGGCAGGAATTCAACATGCAGGGGCGAATGAGCACTAGTTGTTCGATACATTTAGATCCTTCGACCAGCTCACCACGCCCTTTTAGACTAACGCA
>CAZVBC010000023.1:0-31323 GCA_964625155.1 uncultured Pirellulaceae bacterium | reverse complement strand
GAATATTGGAATGAAACTGTAATTCTTGTTGCCGAAAAAAACTCCATAAAGTTTTGATCCTGCCACACTAAATATCGGAATAACTGACGAGTTTCTTCGACCATGGCCGCTGCAATTTCGTTGTTAAAATCCCGATATCGACGTCGATCGCGTGTCGCTCCCAACACTCGGTCGAACCGCATCCATTGCGACAGGAACTCATCCAATGCCAGTATCGCTCGCGGATCGTCGAGCATTTGACGAGCTAGTGATTCGACTTGAGTTCGAGTGGACAAGCGATTTTCGGCCGCCGCTTGCAACATTTCGCGGCTGGGCATCGTGTCCCATAACAGGTAAGCCAGGCGACTGGCCATTGAAAATTGAGCATGCTCTTCGTGCGAGTCGCGTTCAATGCGCAACAAGAAGTTCGGGGATTGAAGCATCGCTTCGACTACCAATTGAGCTCCATCGACGAATCTTCCTGTGCGCGCAGCTTCGTGAAGAAAGATTCGCAGGTAGTTGTTTTCTTCGGCGGGGCGTAATGGGCGTCGAAAAGCTTTCATCCCGAACTGGCGCACAAATTTACCCGCCGCAGCATCGTCTAACTCGGATGAGGGTTGGTTAGCAATCAGTTGGCGGTGATCTCCGCCTCGGAAAGCAGCCCGCGCTAGTCGCTCGGCCGATGTACTGTACGCTTCGGCCTGGAGTGGCGAAATACCTTGCCCTTCCAATTGGTTCCTGAATCCGTGAATGAAGTCTTCCTTGGGAAAGCTGTTCGCCGGTTGGCTTTGGTCGCCCAATAAGTCGCGAACCGTATTGTTGTATTGACTATGAGTCAGTCGACGAACGGTCAAGGGTTCCAAACGCCAGGTGTTGGCACGCTGAATCAATTCCGTCGCTTGACGTTCCTGATCGTCCGACATGCGAGCCAGGAAATTGACCCACACCAGCAGCGTGCGTTCCTGTTCGCTGCCCGGGATAATACGGACCCCTCCAGTGTGTTCGTCGCGATTGGTTGGCTTGCGGACTAAGGGGGATTCGTCGGGTTGTTGACGATCGATAAAGTCGCGCAATTGGTACCCAAACGCCACGATTTGCTCGCGGCTGGCATTCAGTCTCGGAAAGTCTATCGAAGTAGCCGATGCAACGCCATTATCGTTATGACACAAATCACATTGAGCCTTGCGCATGACTGGGAAAAGGTGGTCAACGAAAAACGTTTCGTCCACAGGCTGCTCAGCCGCCAGCGGTGAACATAATCCCATCACAATCCACAGACTCAGGGTATGTTGCACTAGCAATTGTTGCACCTTTACCAGCCGATTCAACTTGCCATCCAAACAAAGATGAGCTGGAATTCGTCGAGTCAATTTTCTGATGGAATATGACAGCCAATAACACGTCGGTTCATTGCTAATATGGCAATGCTTTTGCATATTGGGACCTTGCAGCGAGCGTCAGACGCGACTTGAAGCCTCTATGACAGAGGATGTCGATTATCGCACGCGCAGACTGCGTTGTCGATGCTGTTCTTCGGCTGAGAATGGCTTACTTACCGGCTTTGGCCCACTGTTTCATTAATTTGATGTTCTCGGAGGTCACCGAATCTTTTTTTCCTTCGCGTCCATTCAAGTAAACATGCATGTCGCTATCGTACATCGCTTCGGACTCAGGACCCCTGTCGGACGTCGAGGTGATCCAGTGATCAAGACGGCTGCGCATTTCTGTTAGCGTTTCTTGGTGTGCACGATCATCAACCAAGTTGTTGATTTGCCAGCGATCGGTCGTCCATTCGTACAATTCTTCGGGTGGGCGAGTTGGATTGAAAAGAAGTCGCTCGGTAAGCGCATCCAGTTTGCCAGCGACGTGTAATTCTCGCAGACGCTGGACAATAGTTTTGCCATCTTTATACGCGTTCGGTTGCAAATGGGGGCGTTGTGGGTAAAAGTTTCGGATGTACAAAAACTTCCCTGTACGGACGCTGCGTATGCGTTCGACGGTTTCATCGCAACGATCGCGGGCAGCAAACACAGCATCGCGAGGCCGATAATTGTTGGCCAAAACGTTGCGAGCTTGCATGGAAGCTGGTATTTCAATGCCGGCAGCGGCGAGCGAAATAGCAGCCATATCGATGTGCTCGATAAGGTCCTCACGAATGGTCGATTTTTCGATTCCTGGCCCTCGTACGACAAAGGGAATGTGTGTCCCTTCGTTGTAAAGAAATTGCTTCCCGCGGGCGTGACTGATGCCATGATCTGTCATGAAGATGATGAACGTTTGATCAAGGATTCCCTCTTGCTCCAAGCGAGCGAGTATCTTACCCACGTGTTGATCAGTAAACCGTACCGCATCTAAGAAGGCCGCCCAATCGCGTCGGATAATTGGATCTTGTGGATAATAAGGTGGCAGCGTTACTTTGGCTGGGTCCGTGGAGCTTCCAAATTCTTGACGTGCGCGATCCTGCAACTGCTGGGCACTCGCATCGGTTCCGCCACGCAGTTTTCCTCCCGCAAGCTGAACTTGCATAAAGAATGGCTGGTCCAGATTACGTCCCGACCAGTCGGAAGAGTTGTACATCAGCGGGTCCCACTCAAAGTTATAGTCAGTCTTTCCCAGTCCATTTCCTTGACGTTTGTTTTGTCCTTTCTTCTTGCCTGACCGATCTGCATCCGTCAGACCAGAACCAATGCAGGTGTAATATCCAGCTCTTTGAAACAAGACCGGGATGGGTATAACATCTGGCGGCAGCAAGATCTTTTCGGTCCCTCGTCCACTACGATGATGATGTGCACCGATGGTGGTCTGATAGCAACCTGTGATCATTGCCGACCGACAGGGCGAACAAACAGGTGCAGTGACAAACGCGTGGCGAAACAAAGTCCCTTCGCGCGCCAGACGATCCACATGGGGAGTGTCGATCAGGCGCTCCCCATAACAAGAGAAATTGGCGGACATGTCGTCCACAACAAACCACAGAATATTCGGACGTACTGCGGTCGATTCTCGCGTTTGTGCAGCAGTAAGATAGGTCGTACGCAAAACGAGAAACAGCAACAGGATAACTGTAGGGCAACTGCGCAGCATGACATGTCTCCAAATCCGGTTAACTTACTTTAGCGCTTCGACTTCTGCTGATGGACGGCGCAAGGGTTGGTCGCCTCAGTTGGCACCAACAGACGCGGTTTTTTATTACGAGCAAACAGTATATGTCTACTGAAGAGTGATCCGTTTGGGTGCATTGGGTGCTTGGACATTGTGCTGCGAACCGTGTAGACGTCCAACTTGTCGCGCATTTTCGTCACGCTGAGTTCTGCCGTGCGAAGTCGTCGTACACAACTCTATGTCACATTCAATTTTTAACCATTGATTTGCGGCTGAATGGATCGCTATTTGTCGATGTTGGATCAACGTCTGTTTGGTGGCGTCAGGTTGTGACTCAGACTTGGAGTTCTCATTCCAGCGCGGCAGGCCTTGGACGTACCCTTCCGCATAAGATGCACCACTTCCACGAGAATGGCCACCGAAGCGTAAGTGGGCTGATGTGGCAATCGTGAGCAGTAGTTCTTTAAATAAGGTAATGGTGTTTTGCACGTCGTCGACAGGGCCATAGAACCAAACGAATGTACGATGTCCAACTGAGTTAATGTAATGCTGTACAGATGTGAAAATATGGTGGGTCAAATACCATGCTAGCGCATACTCCCAGGCACAGCCTCGTCGGCCGTTCAGCGGACAGGCGATGCGGGTAAACCTCACGTGTTCGACGTTATCCTTATCGACAATGTCGTCGCGTGACAAATTGTGGCGTAGCATCAAATCCTGCATCATGCGCAGAGCGTTGTGCTTTTCACCTTCGGTACTCGCGCTATTCGTGGCAGTCTTGTCGAGCGCGCGAATTCGGTGAAGGATTTTGTCAAACTGAGCTTGCGTCAGCAATTGTTCTTCACTGGCAGGTCGCTTAAACGCAATCGATGGAAGTTGCGACGCGTCTTCGCTGGCCATCCGCGTCCAATACTCGCAGACCAAATACTCGCCATCGTCGCTGGGGTTCCAAGTATCGTGAACCACATGATCGATTACCGCGCACAAATGGCTGCTTCTTCCATCTTCTTTTATCAATCTAACGATGACGACCCCTTTGGGAATAGCCTGTGGGGTGAACTGCGAACCGACTGGGACAGAGTGGCACCAGTTGCGATCGGCTAGATAGCGGCGGCTGACCGCGTTGGACATGCCGTTGCGCGGAGAGTACTCAGCAGCTTCGCCAAGTTGTTGATAAACGTCTCGATATACTGCTCCGGTGGCGATGGCAATAGCCCGCGTAGCACAATCACGAGCCAAGCCAACAAATCCACAGGCTGCACGCCCACCGTCGTTCCAGATGAATTCCATTACAAACTTCTCACGACTCAAACGAACACACTTATCAGCTTTGAGCTATTGACCCGAGTTCAGTGACAAACAGGTCAACGACATACATGCAGAGTCAGAATGTTTGAGCAACAGTGAACCGATGCGCTCAGGTCTCTACAGCATTGCTCGCAGCACCGAGCGGCTTTTTATTTTCTTTCACCTCTTGAGCTTCGCGCCAAGGCTTCTTTTCTTTGTAATTCTCGAGCTCTTTCTTGAGCTGTTCGAGCTGTTCATTTTGCTCTTCAGTGCCAACTTCGACGGCTTTGGTCGACCATTTCATGGCCTCTTCGAAATTGCCGATCTCTGCGTATCCGGCGGCCAAGGTGCTGAGAATGTGAGCCTGTTTGTACTCGGATTTCTCGCAAGCCTTTAATCCCAGCTCAACGGAACGTTTGCCGTCGCGAACTTCATCGTTCGTTGATGTGGCTAAGACCCATGCTAGGTTATTCAGCAAACCGATTTCATCTTCTTCGTCACCCGGGCTCTTTGATTCTTCGCGCTGAATCGCAGTAATTGCCTTTTGGTAATCGCGAATGGCTTCGGCATGTTCGCTGATACTCAGCCGAGCATCTCCACGCATGCGGAGTGCACGCCAATTGAGGGCATTCTTCTTAATTAATTCATTCAGCGCAGAGATCGCCAATCGAGGGCGATTGTCGAGTTGGTAATAACTTGCGAGCTGCATCACAATTTGATCATTATTGGGGTTGGCTCGCACGATCAACTCCATGTCGTTGATGGCGTCAGTGTACCTTTTTTCACGAGCTGCAATCATGCTGCGCATAAGCACTCCGCGCACCAAGCCAGGTTCGATGCTGAGTGCCTCGTTAACATTCTTGTTGGCGTTGTCCACTTCACCTTTATCGAAGTAATATTCACCGCGGATCAGCATTGCCTGGGCATCGCGAGGGTCCAGTTCGACTGCTTTATCGAGATCGGCAAGGGCTTTTTCTCCGCTGGCTTCGTCTGAATCACTTTTCAAAAGATAGGCTTGTCCGCGCATGCGATATAAGGCACCGTTGTCGGGCGCGGCTTCGATCCGCGGTGTAAGAATGCGCACGATATCGTCAAAGCGTTTGAGTTGCAGTAATGATTCAAAAGCGGCTGTCAGAGCAAACGAGTTCGATTGGTCACGTTCCAGCAAGCGTTCGACGTCTTTGTAAGCTTCTTCGAATTTCTGCGTTCCCATCAGAATTACGACGCGAGCCTGCCAGGCTTCGGTATTACTAGGGTCCGCTTGAATGGCTTTCTGCAAATCAGCCAGTTTGTCATCCAATTCCGGCTGGATCGCCGCCCTCAGAATATATGCGGCAGATTTCTCTTTGGGTTTGTCATTTAACAGGCCGATTGCTTTGTCGATGCTCTCAATCGCTTTGTCTGCATCACCACCGGGGAGAGCCTGCAGACGAGCATTCAGCATGTGAGCTTCCGGAGATTTCGGATTGCTTTCGATGGCTTTCTCGACGTCGCGCAGCGCCTGAGTACGCAGACGCTGTACGCTTTGCGCGTTATTCGCGACTCGTGGAAGCTGTTGCAGCACCATTTTTGCTCGCTGCAAGGCAGAATCCGATAAGATCTGTTTGGCCAATTGGAGATTGTCGGAATCCAAACCAGCTTTGATGGCCTGTTCACACAGCTCAATAACCTTTGCTAGTTTTGTAGGGTTGTTGGCTTCAGCCTTCAGGCTTGTCGCTTCATCCAATTTGTCCAAGCCTTCATCCTGAGCAAAAGCTTGTAGTGGTGCGAACCAAAGGCTCAAGACCAACAGCAACAATCTCAATTCGAATCGCATTTCGAAACTCCTAGGCTAAACGATCGACGGCATAGTTTAGTTCAGCATTTGCTCTGCGAAAATGTTGCACTTGCGCCATTGGTCGCACGGTCAACGTCCATCGGCTCGTAAGTGCAATTTGAATGCAGATCGCTAATACCAAGCTAAATCAGTCGGATAGGGCAATTTAAACCACCACATACCAGTATCCCATGTTACCGGAACGTATGGTTTCTCTCCAAGCTTGCTTACCTGTTTTTGGGACTAGATTTATACGACTTTTTTGTTGAGCAAACCTTTAGAATGCAGTAGTCGCACTAGAATCGCCGATTTTCGAGTTCGGTTCGGCTGGGATTGGGAGTCGTTACGAGCAATTGCCTAGTTGTAGGTTTTTGCCGCAAACCTTTTCTCCCGATAGAGCTTGAGCCCTCGAACTGCATGATAGAGGGCTCCGCAATCGATATCGACCGAGCTTGTGACTTGAATAATCTCGCATACTCTGGCCACAGCTCGTTCGACCCAGGCCTGTGAAAGTTGTTCTGGAGGCAGTTCGGCGGAAAGAAACTCTAACAAGTGCCCACTACTCCCCAGTGTAGCCCCCAGGTCACTGCTGGTTCCTGGGCGAACCAAATAATGACTGGACAAACTGCCATCGGAATTCTGCATGGTACGGATGGTGTCTACCGCTTGGTCCACAATTTCTCGAGCACGCCGCCAAGCATTTGAATCGGCTAGATTCAATCGCTGCTTGCCCTGGAGAGCTAGGACCAACCCCATCAAGCGGTGCGTCCCTCCACACGGACTGAGGGTCAAATCGTAAAGTACTTCCTGTTCTACCATTCGCTCCCAACTCCAATTTTGACCGTCGGAGGTCTGCCACACCGGTTCATTGGGAAAATACTGAGTTAATGCTATCAAAGACCAACTGTACTCGCGGAGAGGATTCGAGCATGCATCCCATTGAGCTTGTCGAGCCCAGTGCGTCAAGGTCAGCGATTGCCCATCGACGATGACTCTCGTCTGAATTGGAATTTGTGCCATCGCCATGATCGCGATCCATTGGTCCACATGCCCCTGGCCAATGAAGCTGCCCGGTTCCAACCGAGCTTTGACGCCAGGTTGATCGAGCCCGGAGAGTTTATCGCCTCGACTGAGTTCCCAGCCCTCAAATTGACCGCCTGTGAGCGCATAGTCGAGGGCCGAAAGAGTTCCTCGGTCAGGTGTTTCTAACGGGAGTTGCGAGCCGAAGCACAACACTCCGTGCATGATCTGCCAAGCCGCATTGCGAGTGCTCGACAGCACCCGCCCTTCCAACGCAAGCTGAATCGACTTGTCCAGATTAACCCGTAAATCATCCTCGCTGATTTCGGCTGCTGGCTCCACTAATCGATCCAAATCCAGTTGCGCTTGATTGACTTGAGATGTGCAACCCAAGATTGACGCCATGAACAGAAGGAGGCACTTCGAATATCGCGAAAAATGGTACAGCATAAAAGTAGAAATGACCCAGAGTTGCTTGACATACCAGCAGGTGACACAAGAAAATTGCGGCTGTACCACGTACAGACGCGAGTTCACATTCTCATTGGCGTGTCAAAAAATGGCAACAATGAGTCGCGCAAATTTATGCTTCACCGATACTCGTCGGTCACAAAAACGATAGCGCAGCTTGCAGGTACCAAAGCCTAACCTCAGATCTACCGGTTCGCCCAGCCAATTGCGTTCGCTTCGGTGTCAGACGTGTTTGCGCAAGTTTTGTTCCACGCGTGGAATAAATAGTTGCGCAAATCGAAACCTGGCAGAATACCGAACTTTTTACCAGAGCCCGGGCTACGCCCAGCGTTGTTCGAATACTTTGACGGCCGTTTGAACGATGGTCAAGTGTTGACGTACACGCTGTTCAAAGGGGCCTTTCATGCCACTTTCAATGGTAAAGCTTGGCCCGAATTTGGCAGCAGCGAAATCGGCAAAGTTGAGACCTTCACCTCGTTTGCTCGGGTCGAGCCAATAGACACCTCGTTCGAGTCTCTCAAAAAAATCGCCGGGCGAATAGGTTTGAGCAGCCAATTCAGCTCCAGTTGCCGTCACGGCGGCGATACCTTCGCGAGCCATGCGGCGCTCCCAGATCTCGTCCTCTTCGGTTCGCTGTCGGCGAGCTGACATCCAAAAGAATCCGCCACGTTCGTGCTCGTGAAGATCAAACGTTAATCCGGGTTGAACCTGAGCAAGCAGTGCACGTATTGCCAATACTTCAGCCGGAGCCCAAGCTGTATCGTGAAAGCGATTCAGGTGTAGAATTTCTCCGTCCAAGGTCACAATCAATGTGTAGGCTCGCTCGAGCGGCCCCGCGCCGGGCATATCTTCAGTTCTAGACGGGAAGTAGATACGCCTGCCACGCAGTGGTTCTAAGAACGCGGCTCCTTTGTCGATCTTGCGATACAAACCACGATTGGCATAGCCGTACTCGCCGATCCGCACAATCAATGTGTCGTCGCGATCGAACAGAATCTCACCTTTGTCGCGCATCAAGCGTTCGGCATCATTCACGGTTTCGATGGACGGCATTTGCCCCAATCCCAATCCCAGCGCATGTCGAAAACCGCTGAGTCCTACTGGGTCGCGTGTGGGTACGATCCAAACTTGGTGCTCGGTCTCCAGCCGATCGATCAATTCGACCGCCGCGATCACACCAGCATGTTCCGTCGCGTGGGCTCCGGCGCTGATCACAATCGCAGGCTTCTTGTTTCCGCCGGATTTGATCAATGCCAACGGCGAGCGATCGGGGGCCGCACCAATGATTTGGAATTGATGCCCTCGCGAGCGAATGGTCTTGAGCAAGCTTTCATAGCTAGCTTGAGGTGTGAAAGTTCCAGCAGAGCCAGCTCCATTGGTTTTTGTGTCATTCTGTTGGAGTTTGTCTTGCGTGAATGCGCTGTGACATAACATCCCACTAGCCAACAGCGAGCCGACCGCGCACCTATCAAGCATTACACGCCGCGTAAATACTGACACGTTTTTTTGTAACGAGTTTTTTTCGAAACACGACATTTTAAAAAGCTCCGTACCTGCAGTTACTTTGACTTCATTATTGTCGTGCGCCACGCGTGACTGACAAGACGGAGCGAAAGAGATCACACCGGCGAGTCGAATTTGGTTAATAGGCTAACCAAGGTTAGGCGAGCGGCGATGAGAATTTACCATGAGGCGCAGGTTTACTATCCGACTCCCTGCGCAGTGATAACAGATGCTTCGAATTGCTAGAAGTTGTAGTGCCACTGTGTATAGAAGAAATCGGCATCACCGCTGAACAAAGCATTGGAATTAACATCCAGACTGGACTCGTAGTAGTTGCCAGCAAAAAAATGGGAATAGCCCAATACCAGATCACTGCGCTGGTTCAGCTTGTATGTTCCCATCAAGTCGATTTCGTGCCCCAAGTTGCGGCTGCCCACAGTTCCTCCTGAATTAAAAGGAGCCAACGTGATGTTGTAAGGTCCCTGATTGCCGTTGGCCAGTACAAAATAATGGTACCAGGCAAGCAAAGTTAATTTCGACGTTGGATTGAGGGTCAACAGCGTATTGATGTCGTGCAGATTTCTGCGGCCAAACAAGTCCATGAATCCATTGTAACGATGGCCAAGCGGAAAAAGGTGGTTCCACCCGTTGCCAACCGAATCATCGCCGCTGGCCCAATCGTAATAGAACATTAAACTTGGTTTAGTGCAGTGATCCAGCTTTCGTCCCAAGCCAAGGGTCACCGAACAAGCAGATGCATCTGAACCGTCCCCGTTACGCCCAAATTGATAACCGAACTCGTTGTCCCAGAGCACGTTTCCCGATTCCCCTTTGATCAACGTGCCGACCGTTTGAATACGAGTAAACGACGCGTCGTCTTCGTAGCCCAGCCAGTAAGTATCGATTGGGCCATTTACAAAAGTCTTGTTTGAATTGTATACACCGTAAAGCACTTGGTTTTGATCGGGAGAATCGAAGCGGTCCACGTTGATGCGTGTTGGTCGGACTAACAAGAAGTCAGTCGTCTGATCTTCGTTGGACCAGGTCAAACGGCCTCCTTCAAATGTTCTCCGCGTATTTGCCCAATCAAGCGGGGACAACAACCTCTGTGCTCCTAAGAGCAGCTCTTGCCGACCGATGCGCGCCGTCCATTTCCCTGAGTCAACATCTGCGAGTACTGCGTCTGCGAACAGATTCTGTGCATCCAGATGATTCACCTCGATTGCTCGCGGAGCGAAAGTCTCAAAGGAACTCCCAGCGTCGAGGAATTCAGCGTACAGCCTAACCTGGTCACTTACTTTGTGATTGAAGTAAAGACGAGTTCGATCCAGCAGAAAATCATCGTCCCGACCGGTTAATCCAAGTCCTCGAAAATTCTGCTCGTGATGGTATCTCACACGATATTGCCCACCTATATCCAAAACTCCAAACTCTCCGAGCGACATTGCTTTGAGCGATTCTCCGAGATGGCTTCCTCGGTAATTTCGATTGTTCAAATAACTAAAATCATTCAAATAAAATGGATCCTTATAGGCTCCGGCAACCTTCTTGTTCAACTCTTCCGCCTGCTTTTTCGCAGCCTCGACTTGTTGCTTGGAGGCATCTCCTATGCTTGGACCTTTCGGCGTCCCCGTAGGTGCGACCGGCACTTGCTGGCTTATCGTAAGATAACTTGACCGAGGTGGTGCACCATCTTCTTCCTCGATCTCGCCACTGGCTGAGTGCGCATCAACCGTTGAGTCAGCGGTTGTTGTGGTTGATTGTGTGGACCGCTCCGCAGCAGGACGATCCGCTTCAGATTCCACCCGCTCTTGTGCCCAAGCTACAGGAGGCAATGCTAGCACTCCCATGCACAGCGGGGCCAAACGCAAAACTCGGAATGCTCCTTTCCAAGGTGCGGATAATATCATGGTCGTACCCAATACAAGAATTTGAAGGAGTTGCAGTTTCGCCAGATACTTGCCAGCGATTGATCGCTGCATACAACACCATGTTTCGACTTCTGCAGTCCCAGATCCATAAACTGTTCGCTCTTGGCGGTACAGCTTCAGATTGCACACATAGCGAGCGAGGAAGCACACACGCGTTGCCGACCTCACTTGGAAGTTCAGCTTTGCTTGCCTTGCAACAGCGAACAAATCGCTGAAGAGAATAGGGACTTATTTGAGACTAACTTAGAAAAAAAATTAGCCCACCTTAGATTGGCACACGTACTGCTTGCAGGCTCAGGCTCCGATCCAAAGGTGAGTATTTTGACCGTGAACGGATAGCCATTGGCAATTTGCGGGCAGTTCTCCAATCTCGGCGAATCACAAGCAACCAAAATCAAACAGAATTGCAGAGCGGCAATGCAGGACAAGACAAGTGAATCACCATGTCACCAGTGTTTAGGCCAACGCCGCAACTTTATTGCCACAGCATCTGGCATTGCTATGTCGGCAGGAGTTGCCGGAGGGTATGGGACGCTCGGATATATGTTAGGCAGCTTTGTCTATCCATCTGGCGAGTCGAACCGAGGCTGGATGTTTGTTTGTACTGTTGAGCGACTCAAGCCTGGCGATTCCCTTGATTATATCGGCCCCAGCGGGGCAAAGATCGTCGTAGCACGTCAGAAGCCGGGCCCGACTGCTGAGGACTTCTTGGCTTTGTCGAGCGTTTGTCCACATCTCGGATGCCAGGTGCACTGGGAAGCGCAGGAGCAGAGATTTTTTTGTCCGTGCCACAATGGTGCTTTTGATTCACAAGGCATGCCCTTGTCGGGGCCGCCGAAAGCAGCCAATCAGTCGTTGGTGCGATTTCCGTTGAAAGTCGAAGAAGGATTGTTGTACGTCCTCGTTCCATTGGAATCGGTAGTAACGCCGACCGATGCTAATGCACATCAATCGGGAGTTGCTTGAGATGGTACAAATTGGTGCTTGGCTGCACGAACGGATACCAGTCTCTCCGGGGCAGTTAGCTGAACTGACAAATGAGCCCGTCCCCAACCATCTGAAGAAATGGTGGTTTTGTTTGGGTGGGACTCCAGCCTATCTGTTTGTCGTACAGATTGTAACCGGCATACTACTGGCCTTGTATTATCAACCGACACCGGAAACAGCTTACGAATCGGTGCGGTACATTACCGAACAAGCCAGTTTCGGTTGGTTTATTCGCAGTTTACACAAATGGGCTGCGACGTTGATGATTGCAGCCATGATCTTGCATCAGATGCGAGTCTACTTTACAGCCGCGTACCAGCGTCCTCGAGAGCTTAACTGGCTGATCGGCATGTGCCTGTTGATGGCGACACTGCTAACCGGATTTACCGGATACAGCCTTGTATTCGAGCAATTGAGTTTTTGGGGTGCCACAGTGGCGGCGAATATCAGTGACGCTGCTCCCGTTGTGGGCGGTTTTGCCAAACGGATGTTGTTGGGTGGTCAAGAGTACAACGAACGAACCCTTTCTCGACTATACATTCTGCATGCAGCAATATTGCCCGGCACGATTGTGTTACTCGTAATCTGCCACATTGCTCAAGTGCGCATGCATGGTGTAACGGAGTTTCCCGATCCTGACGAGCCCGTGAATCAACCTCGCTACTTCAATTTTTTTCCGGATCACATGCTGACTGAATTGATGATCGGTTTGGCACTCATGGTTTTGCTTTGTGCCTTGGCGACGATTGTGCCCGCGACTATGGGGCACAAAGCCGACCCGCTGACGACACCGGAGGTTATCAAGCCGGAGTGGTATTTTTACGTTTCATTCCGCTGGCTAAAGCTGTTCTCGCTGACCTTCGCGGTAATCAGTTCCGGCTTTATTGTCGCAGCCATGTTTCTATGGCCTTGGATCGATCGAGTCTTGCGCCGAGTAACCGGCATCCAGGATATCAGTGTTTACATCGGGATTTTGGCCACATTTTTGTTAGTGGGACTCACTATTTGGGAAGCCGCCGTGGCTCATTAAAGCTGTCCCCAATCGATCTGCTCAACCACAAACAACAACCTCCGACTGACTTCAAAACGGCTGTTTTCAAATGACTATTCGTGCCAAGCAAATCATCATTGCCCTGCTCAGCGTAGCTTTTATTGTGTCACTCATATTCGTGCAATGGATGGAGGTTGTGCGCAGAAGTCACGAATCGGGAACGGGTGTGCGGCAAATTTCTATTCCGGCCAGTTCACGGACCTGTACCGAGTGCCATTCCAAGTCATCGCCTGGAATCATCGATCACTGGAAAGGGAGTACTCACGCACTCAAAGGCGTCGGTTGTGTGGAATGCCATCAGGCTGAAAAAGGGGACGCAGATGCATTTGATCACTACGGTGAATTGATTGCTGTAGTGGTAACTCCACGCGATTGCGGACGATGCCACAAGACCGAAACGGAGGAGTTCATGGCCAGTCATCACGCGAAAGGTGGCAATATCTTGGCGTCCTTGGACAACTTTTTAGCGGAAACGGTTGAAGGCTCGCGAACTCCGTTCAACCCTCACTCACCTACGCCTGGGCATGACGTCAATATGGTCAATGGAATGGCCTTTGTAGACACTGGCTGCAAACAATGCCATGGCAGTAAAGTCGCACTTGAGGCGACCGATGGCAGTTTGATTACGGTCGATCAATTGAAGCCTGGCCAAGACGGCAAACCTACTGACAAAGAAGTTGTGGCCAAGATCAAAAGAGCCGCCAACGGCAGACCATTGCTTCACAGCAGTAGTTGGCCGAACACTGGGATTGGAAGACTCAACCTGGATGGTTCGCTCGGTTCATGTTCAGCCTGTCATTCGCGTCACGATTTTTCGCCTCGACGTGCTCGCCAACCAGAAAACTGTGGCAAGTGCCATCTGGGTCCCGACCATCCCCAAAAAGAGATTTTTGAGGAGTCGAAGCATGGTGTCGCCTTCCGCGATTTAATCCAACATATGAACTTGGGAGCTGAGAATTGGGTATTGGGAGTCGACTACACTCAAGCACCCACCTGCGCGACTTGCCATATGTCTGGAAATAAGAATAACGGCGGAAGAGTCACACATGATCCTGGCAAACGCATTTCGTGGACGAATCGACCACCCATCAGTTTAGTCATGGATACCGATGCCCATGGAGAAGTCGTTAAAGAAACCGAGCCCTCTAAAAGAATTGACCTGATCGAATCAACCTGGCAAGAAAAGCGATCGGAAATGAAAAACGTGTGTACCAATTGCCACACCGAGAATTATGTCGATGCTTTCTACAAACAATACGACGATTTTGTCATCGCTTACAACGAGAAGTTCGCCAAACCCGGCCAAGCGATCATGAAATCGCTGTACGATCAAAAACTGTTGACGCCCAAACCAGCCGAGTTCGACGAAGAAATCGAATGGACTTGGTACCTGCTTTGGCATCACGAAGGTCGGCGAGCTCGGCATGGAGCATCTATGATGGCTCCAGATTATGCCCATTGGCACGGTACCTTTGAGGTTGCGGAAAGGTTCTATCAAGAATTGATCCCGCAAGCCCGAGAAATTGCGCACCTCGCTCGCGAAGCCGGAAAGAATGCCGAAGCTGAGGCAGTTGAGAAAACAATCGACGATATACTCGCCAGACCAGAACATAGCTGGGCGAAAAAACCGTAAGATAATCTTGATGCTCTACCGCTTACTGCCAACCCTATTTGCAATTAGCAATTCAATTGCACTGTCCCTGGTTCCGCCAGACAGAACCCGGGAACGTGCGTTTCAGTTGTCTATGCTTCGTTATTGAGGTACTGCTCCATCTAAGCCCTGCACGTCTTAACGCTGTGTACCCCAAGACCTCAGACCTCAGAGAGTTTAGCTAGCCTCAAATCTCAGCTTCGCATGCGATACTTTCAACCCCGTTAGCTTGCCAAGCAGGCAAGATAGGAAACATGTAGGGCCTAAGTTGAATAAGATCGTGCAATTGTGCTTGCCAACCAGTCCGAAATCTGACGGAGCAGTTCGTTGCATGCCGATAAGATCTGATTGCCGATAATCGGTAAATCTATCGCCAAGGTCGTCAGTTGGGCGTGAAAAGCTTTTCGCGTTACGAAGACTGCGATACACTTGGATATCATTTCTCATGGCATCGTGTCGCAGGATCAAACGATGGTCCAGTCTAAGAGTATTGTCGTAAGCTGCAATGGAATTGAAGTGTCAATAATGTCCTATATTTCATGTTTAGGGTGGCTGCATCGGATTTCAAAGCTTATGCAAGCAGCACAAAAGTACTTTCCATCGCACCGGAGTGCTCGCGCGCTTACGCAATTTGATTTAGCCCCACTGCATGATTTATCCCCACTGCGCAAGTTGTCCGGAATATTTTTAGCTGCCGCTCGTCTTATGCCTGCCATAATCGTTGGGGTGTCGATCTGTTGCTTACCCAACATGGTTTGGGGGCAGAAGTCTGCAAAAAAAGGGAGTTCAACAACCAAATCCGGCTCAACGCAAACTGGGCCAAAATCGGACTCTGGCGCGGTACGTTATTACGCTGATGCTGCTGGATATCAGAACAATGGTGCATTTCCACTGGCAATCGAAGAGTGGCGCAAACTGATTAAGGAGTTCCCCAACGATCCCTTGGTTAGCAAAGCGTGGCATTATCTTGGTGTCTGTCATATGCAGTCTGAAAAGCCTGATTATCAGGCTGCTATTGACGCATTTACGTCTGCGATGGCTGACCCCAAAATGGAAGTCCGAGAAGAAGCACTAATCAACTTGGGCTGGTGTTACTTTACACAAGGGCGTTCTGCGTCCCAGGGATCAGACAAACAACTTGAGATGTTCGCCAAAGCTCGTGAGAATCTGCAAGCGTTTCTGAAGACGTACGGTGATGGCAGCTATGCTGATCAAGCTTTATTCTACTTGGGAGAAATCGAATACACGATCGGCTCTAAAACTAAATCGATTGCGTACTACGAACAACTCTTACGGAGCAAGTCCCTCAGCAATTCGTCGCTGCGTCCCGACACGCAGTACGCGTTGGGCGTGGCGCATGAGGAAAACAAAGACGACCAGCGCGCATTGGAAATCTATGATGCTTATCTAAAAGAGCATCCCAAACACCGTTTAGTGGCCGAAGTGTCCATGCGCAAAGCCGACATTCTACTGCGCACAGGTCAGCCTGCTGAGGCCGAACAACTGCTGCAAGAGATTGCCGAGCTTCCGAATAATCCGACGGCCGACTATGCACTGCTGCGGCGTGCTTATGCTCTCAGTCAACAGAACAAACTAAAAGAGTCGGCGCAGCAATTTCGTGAGTTGACCAAAAAGTTTCCGAAATCAACCCACGCCTTATCAGCCGCTTTGCAGGCAGGTCAAGTACATTTTCGATTGGGTCAATGGGAAGAGGCCCAAATTGACTTTAGTCAAGTTTTGGAGCCGAAGGATGCTCAGGCCGCAGAGGCGGCTCATTGGCTCAGCCTGGCATTGATGCGCCAAGGAAAGGCAGCCGAAGCCGTCAAGATGCTGGAAGCGTCATTGGCCTGGGCGAAGAAGACGCCTGGGTTTCTCAATCTCCGTATGGATTTGGCGGACGCGCTCTACGAGATTCCTGATCGCCTGGATGAGGCTCGTAAACTTTACGAAACCATCGCCAGCGACGCACCTGAAGACCCGCTGGCGCCACGCGCGGCCTACAACGCAGCTTTCGCCGCCTTGCAAACGGGAAAACTGGACGATGCCAGCAAGTGGTCGGAGTTGTTTCTCAGCAAATATCCGCAAGACCCACTGCGGAATGATGTTGCATACGTTGCTGCTGAGTCACTGTTGCAGCGAGCGGAACACGAAGCGAGTGCCGCCGCCTACTCAAAACTGATTGAGGCTGACCCAGCCAACCCCAGCCAACCGATGTGGAACTTACGGTTGGCCATGGCTTTTTATTTGGGAGGCAAATATCAAACAGCCATCGATCGGTTGCAAACCTACATGCCCAAATTTAGCGAAGCGAAACAAAAGGCAGAGTCCCAGTTCATCATGGGCGCCTGCTATCTGTTCTTGGATAACCTGCCCCTAGCCATCGAACAACTTCAGGCCAGCCATGCTTCCAGTAATAATTGGAACCAAGCTGACGAGGTATTACAGTTACTCGCTCAGGCTCAGCAGCGCAGTGGCCAATCGGATGTAGCCATCAAAACGCTGGAGTCGATTTTGCAAAAGTACGCTACATCACGCTTGCGTCCGCAAGTGGAATACCGCATCGGTCAAATTTCCGCTGGTCAAGCAAGGTATCCGCAAGCGATTGCCCGTTACCAAGCCATTATCAATAATCCGCAAGCCAAAACCTTACACGATTATGCTCAATATGGGATTGCTTGGTGCCACATGCAACAAGACAAATTCCAACCGGCCCTCGATGCTCTGAAGCCGTTGCTCGCCGAGAACCGGCAGGATTCAATTGCCATGGAAGCCATTTTGGCGCAGGGAGTCTGTTTACGGAAACTTGGTCAAATCGACGACGCTCATCTCGCACTTAAGAGATTTATGGATGCCAAGCCCACGGGGTTGTCTCTAGCAAATGGGCTGTACGAACTGGGGATGACCTTGGTAGAGAAAAAATCTACTGAGGAAGCCATTGCCACTTTCGAACGGATTACTAATGAATTGCCCGACTATCCAGCACTCGACAAAGTTCTCTATGAGCTGGGCTGGGGATGGACGGACAAACAAGACGTGGACAAAGGGACCAAGTACTTTCAGCAACTAGTGGACAAATTTCCCAAAAGCGAGCTTGCCCCTGAATCACTTTATCAAGTTGCCCAGCAGCAGTACAACGAACAGCGATATCCTCAGGCCGCGACACTCTATTCAAAAGTCGCGGAGCAAACACGATCCGACGATTTACAAGAGAAAGCCTTCTACAAGTTAGGCTGGAGCCTGTTTCAGCAGAATAAATTCAAGGATGCTGCCGAAAAATTTCAGCGCCAAGCCGAACTGTTCCCTGAGGGCCGGTTAACAGTTGATGCATTGTTTATGCAAGCCGAATGCCAATTCAAAGAAGATAGTTTTGGAACAGCTTATGTTGGATTTCAACAAGCCCGGAAGCTACTCGAAGCATCGGTCGGGGGCCAACCTACTGAACAAGTTGCGTCATTGATCTATCTACATGGCGCCCAGTGCTTGCGAGAACAAAAAAAATGGTCTGAGTGCGAGAGCTGGTTAAATGAGATCGTTACTCGATTTCCCAAATCCCCCTACATGTCCACAGTATTGTATGAACTAGGCTTTTGTAAACAAAGTCAAAACCAACTCCCCGAAGCCCTGAAGTACTATGCCGAAGCCTCTAGCAAATATCGTGACGAATCGGCCGCACGCTGCCGTTACATGATGGGTGAAGTCTATTTCGCACAGCGCGATTTTGCGAAGGCAATTCCTGAATTCCAGCGAGTTATGTTCGGGTTCGGTGGCGCAAAAGCAACGCCAGAAATAAAGAATTGGCAAGCTCGCAGTGCGTTCGAAGCAGGCCGTTGCAGCGATGTACTGATCCAGGATCTAAAAGGGGATGCACGTACGAAAGCAATTCAGACGGCGATCGAATTTTACAAGTACATCGTGGAAAACCAGCCTGACCACACGCTAACCAAACAAGCACAAGCACGGTTGAGCGAGCTGAAACAACTTCGTTAAAATCTACAAACTAGCAACGCTGTTCTGATAACGACTCAAGTTTAAGGTCCTTCGCAACTTGCTACAAAAACTTGCTCCTCGAAGGAAAGTTGGCAGTGTTTGCCAATCGCCCAATAAAGTAGCAAGTTTAGCGAATACGTATAAACTTGTCGAAAATCCGTTGGAAGACCAATGCAGGCTTCCTGTGGTGTTTCAATACACTGCTGCAGGAGCAGGCACCAAAACGTCGAAGGTGTAATTCATGCTGCTGCGCAAACAATTCACGCGATCACGGTGGCATCAGCCCGCTTGGGTTAGCATCTGGATGTGCATACTGTCCGTGGTAACGTGCGAGCTTCGCATCGTTGTCGCACAAACGCAATCCGCACCGACCAACGAACCATCCGCATCAGAATTAATTGTCACGACCGACGAAATGAAAGACTTGGCTGCTGAAGCGGAATCAAGTCGCCAGTCAGCCGCCCCGGTGGCCAATACCGGAATCCAGCAAGGACTGAATTTCCTTGCGCTGCTGGTTCAGGGTGGTGTGATGATGATTCCAATCGGCCTGATGAGTTTGTTGGTCGTAGCCATGTCCCTGGAACGTTGGTTCCAAATGCGGACAGCCAAGTTGTTGCCACGCCGATTGCGGCGAGGAATCGAACACTTCGCAGAACAGAGATACTCGATTGATCCCCAGGAAATCCATCAACTTTCCGTGAGATTTCCTTCTGTTACGTCCCGAGTACTCGATAGTCTATTGCAGAAAATCGGGCGGCCGGTTCCAGAGATGAATGCGTCGATTGCCGATTGCTGCCAACGAGAGACTGATCGGCTTTATTACAATGTGCGCTGGTTGACCTTAGCTGCTTCGGTAACGCCTCTAATTGGCTTGTTGGGAACGGTTTGGGGAATGATTATTGCGTTTTATCACACTACGCAACTCGGACCGGGCAAGAATAAAGCCGAGTTTTTGGCCGAGGGTATTTACGTTGCCTTGGTAACAACACTGGGCGGGTTGGCAGTGGCGATTCCGGCAGCCATTATCGCCCATTATTTCGAAGGCCGAATTACCAAACAAATCTCCCGAATCGAAGAATTAGTATTGCGTCTAGTGCCTCGCTTTGAACGATTTGAAGGTCGCACACGCTTTGATTTGGAGGTCACTGGTCTGGTACAGCGAAGTGTCGCCCCCGAGGCTCCACCCGTTGCGACAGATTCCACCCTGTCTGGCTCGCATGTAATGCACGCAGCCAAACAACCGACCACTGCGGCACGTCCTTTTTTGAACAAATAGCCTGCGAGGCGACGCATGCCTGCCAAAATTAATCGCGGTACCGCCCTGAGTTCGCTGACGCTCGCGCCGTTGATCGATGTCGTCTTTCTGTTGCTGATTTTTTTTCTCGTCGCCTCCCGCCTAAGCCAAGAAGACCGCGAGCTGGATATTCCGTTGCCGTCGGCCTCCAATGCCATGCCAATGACCGCCGAACCGCAAGAGTTACTGGTCAATGTCGATCGGTTAGGTACATACACGGTCAATGGGCAGTCAGTTGACGAAACCAAACTGGAACAGATTATTCTGCAAGCCGTGACCGATAATCCGTTGAATCAATCGGTCATCATTCGAGCTGATCGCCGCGTTCCGTTGCAGGCTCCGGTGACGGTGATGGATGTTTGCCTACGATGCGGGGCCGGATATTCCCTGTCAATCGCTGATGAGGAGTCGTAGTGGCTGAGCAACCTCGACTCTCTGAGTTGATTGGGATAGATCGCGAGCATCGCGACAGCGATCACGGATGGTTATTCACTGCGGTGCTGGCTACACTCGGTGGAGCCACTCTGTGGATGGCTTTTCGATACCTTAGTCCTACCGAAACTCGATTGCTTCAAAATCCTTGGACGTATGCACTTGCTGTCCCACTGGGATTAGTCGTTTTATCGTTCGCTTTGCGAACCGTAGTCAGCCTGGTCGTTGAACGGAGCGTTCAATTGGCGTTTCTGATGAGCTTGGTCGTTCATCTGCTGCTGTTGATATTTGCCTTTGACATGGTTATCCCATCACGACTGTTTCCAGATTTCTTTGAGGACCTGGAACGCCAGCGGCAAATCTTACAAAAACAGCAAAAAATCCCTCTTTACTTCAAATTGGCAAGTGCGACTTCAGGAGATAAACGCCCAGACTATTTGCGATTTATGCCCACGCGTCACCAGGCCACTGAAGTGCAACAAGTCGGTTCTGCCATGCTCCGCACGGCTCATTCCGAGAGTGCCAAACTGCCTCACCTCGCGCTAAATAATGCGCCAACTGTAACGCCTCACGAGTTGCAGCGTCGCAACTCCAGTGATTCACGATCTTCACCAAATCTCAACCTGTCGCACATCGAGCGCAGTACGCTGTCGAGCAGCTCCGCCCCAATTTCCACTTTGCCACAAGGTCTGGAATTGACGAGCGTCCAACCTTCGCAATTGCTTGAGCCAAGCTCAATCGCAAACGTTCGTCATGCTTCGCCAACTGGAACGGTGTTGCCAGCACCGGAGGCGGCAAGCGTGGGACAAATCGCTAGCCTCGCAGATCGCTTGACCGAGATGCAACGCAGGCAAATTTCACCGTCGTCTCCGTCAACTTCGAACGACCCGTTAGTGAACTTTGTGCGTCCTCGTACAGCAGGGGGAGATATTGGCGCGGCAACAAGGATGTCGCTGCCAATCCAAGCCCCAGACTTGATTGGTGCACCCGAATCCGGTATATCGATTCGCCCAAGCCGAATTGCCGATAACTCTAATCGCCAATCTCCAGTCATGCTTACTCCCAGCAGTATGCCAGCCCTGGGCTTGCCACAAAGCCTAATGTTCGATGACCTAACACACATCGGACCAGGGTACTCTGGTGAGGCACTTGCGGAATTGGCACCTCGCGCCGCTGGCCAAGCAACCAGTACAGATGAGGCTGGCTTAACCGGCAATGACCGCGAACTTGCAAGGTCGGTTATTGGGCTAGCCGCTGCGCCCTCAAGCAACCAAGCATCGATCGCTGTCGAGGTGCCTGATGTTCAAACGCTCGCAAATCTATTGGAGGTGACTGACGCCAAACCGGAGCCAGGGAACACTTCTCTCGCTGCGAAAGGCCTGGACCACCGAACGATCTCGCAAGATTCCAGCAAGCAACTGGTTAAGCCTCAAACTCTTGATCATTCCAGCACGCTGCTGAATTCCCAGACCCCCTTATCGCAACGAGCATCGTTGGGAGATATCCGCGATAGGGAGCCGACTTCATCGCTCTCCGCAGAGCCATTATCGCGTAGTCGCTTGGAGCATTCGGCTGAGGTGCTTCGCCGCCAGATAGCAGGGAATGTTGTCGACCTCCCCGCCGAGATCGATGAATCCATCTCGGCGTCAAGTCCGAACCCAAACCTCACGGCGAATGAATCAACCGACCGAGTTCAAGACGCACGTTCTAGGGCAGCAATATCCATCCCACTAGCGATCAACGCGAATCTTGATGCTCCAAGTGCGCTCGAGCGACGTGTAATCGAATTACCACCCATGGTGCGCAATCAGATGCCGGTAACAGTTGCCGATGGAGCGGCTAATCTGTTTGAGCGGCGGATGAATTTGGTTCCGCCTAAACCGGCTTTTCAAAACCGTTTAAATCGTTTAGCTGACGAGGCATTGCACAGAAATTCGCAGGCTGGTCCCTTGACTGAGCTCGCGATCGAACGAGGTTTGATATTTCTCGCCAAGCATCAGCAGTCGGACGGACGCTGGCGACTGCAAGACTTCGATACTCAAGTTCTCATTCGCTCGGATACCGCTGCCATCGGATTATCGTTGCTGGCATTTCAAGGTGCGGGCTACACTCATCAGCAGTTCAAGCACGCAGCAGTTGTAGATAAGGCGTTGAGATTCCTTGTCCAACATCAGAAGTCGGACGGTGATCTGTACATTCCGCAGGATCCCGCATCGGATCAAAATGCATGGCTCTACAGCCACGCTATCGCCACTCTTGCGCTGTGTGAAGCCTATGGCATGACCCAAGACGAGGCTTTGAAAGCTCCTGCGCAGAAAGCAGTCGCATTTATGCTTGCCAGCCAAGATGCACAGCGCGGCGGATGGCGATATCGTCCTGCATCGGGTTCCGACACCAGTGTCACTGGTTGGTTTACCATGGCACTCAAAAGCGCTCAACTAGCAGGCTTGACGGTCCCCAAAGAGTCACTTGATCGCTTAACCCGTTTCCTTGATCAAAGTCGACACTCACGCGACAAACCTCATTTGTTCCGTTACAACCCCTTTGCACCTGACTCGGCAGAACAACGACACGGGTTGGAACCTACCGTAGCCATGACCAGTGTAGGCTTGTTGATGAGATTGTACCTTGGATGGCAACGTACCCAGCCCGAGATGATCGCTGGTGCCGACCATCTCTTGCAATATCCACCCACTCCCGGCACTCGTTCGAAATCGCGCCGCGACACTTACTATTGGTACTACGCTACGCAAGTCATGTTTCACATGGGTGGCGAGCGATGGAAGCAGTGGCAAGCCCAATTGCATGCAATTCTCATTCAGGACCAAATTACTCAAGGAGAATTTGCTGGCAGTTGGGACCCCTATCTCCCAACTCCAGACATTTGGGCACCGTATGCTGGCCGATTATACGTGACCACCATGAATCTGCTGTCACTTGAAGTCAATTACCGACACTTGCCGTTGTATGACATGACTGCCAAATAAGTCGAATCCGTACTGGATTATGGAAAAAACTTCCATGTGATGGAAGATTTTGGATTGCTAGCGTCCTCTGGGAAGTCGAATCCTTACCCCGCAAACAATGATTTTGCGAGAATACCGCAGAATTTGTTGCAAATTCGTCTGATTTTGGGATTTCCTGTTGTTGGGCACGCTCTTTGCAAATGCTTGATAATCAACATCAAGCATGTGAGCTTTCAAACCGCATCCAGTTTTCGAAAGCCCCGTGACCTTAGCGGCAAATTCGCTCGAGTATGGCGAAACAACACGGCAATACCAGCCAGGCCCAGTTTCACGGTAACGAAAGAGGCCGCTTGGACGAGCCACCCAAGCGGCCTCTTTTTCTTTAGATTTGGTTGCTGCAAGTTCGTGAACTGCATTCAGATTTGCTAGGCAACTTCTGGCCGATCATCTTTATTTACTTCGCACTGTGATTGCGTGTCTTTTTTGGGGGTTGATAGATATAGTGCTTCTCTTTCGTTATTTGGGGAGGGAGAGATTGATGCAATGAAGGACGCCCTGTTCGAGACTTAGGTGGCGGTAAAAGTGGCGCTGCATTCTCGAAGGAATTACGCGAATTACGCCCAGATGCCTCGTGTACCGGCGGCGAAAGTCGAGCAGTGTTTTCCGTTACCGAAGCAGTTTGCTGTTCTGGGTCGAATTTAGGCGCAAACAATGAAGTAAAATCCGCCACAGCCGATTTCTCGTCCGGCCATACTTGTTCACTCGGCTTGGATTTTACGTTTGGAGTTGTTACTTCTCGAGAAATTGCTTCCGCCGGCCCAGCGACGATGGTCGTTTCGCGGTTCAGCTCGTTCGCGGTGTCGGGCAAGCGATCCCACGGTGAACTATAGATCGACGGAGAGTGAATTCTTGCTGCTGGCGGAGCAGTTTCGTCTGCTTCTTGGTTCGCTGCAACCACGGGGCCGTCCATCCATGGTCGCAATGGTTGCATAGGAAGCAGCATCGATTTTTTGTCAGAGTCCCTTGTATCCTTTAGGCGAGATCCGTACCTACCCGCCAGCTCGATGATTGGCAACTGATTTTCCATCCAAGTTGGAGGAACCGCTGGCCGAGCTGGTATAGGAAAATCACTAGGTAACGAATCGAAGCTCGCCAAGGAGTCTCTGGTTTGCACAGGTTGCAACTTGTCGGCCCAATTCTCCTGGCGGCGGCTCGATGCTTTACTTGATTCAATCGATCTTGACCGCAGAAAGGGAAGGGCAAGCGCCCCACCTACTATCATCACTAATACTGCGCGCCCGCGCGGCCCGATCTGAGTGAGCGAATGAAACATGGCACTTCCTCGTCGGCATTAACCGATGCATCTACCGCGTGCCACGTCCATGCGAATTTGCGGTGTTGAAATAGTTCAATAAGACGAGACGCGATTAAAAATTTGCAGCGACACCAAAGTACTTGCCCTCTTCCGCTATTACTTCTAGCGGTACAGTGCAAGTTTCCTGGGTTGCTTTTCCCACCTCTCGCCTAAACACTTTCTCGCGATAATCACAGCCGTCCACCACAATCAGGCGACCGCGGACGCTATAACACGTCCTAACTGTTGGCATCAAACTGTGATCGTGCGTTATTTCCTGCACTGTATCGTCTGCAATAGAATGCCAATTTAGTTGGTCTTGAAAACTTCTTCTTAAACGGCTTAAACAAGATCTTCGGTTCGAATCGTCTAAACCAAATGGGAAAAGTAATTCGCATCCCGTCGATCGTCCTTTTGCAGTTACATATTCTCCCCTTATACCTCAGCCATTCGCTGAACAACTTGTTAAACTGTCACATGTTAAAATCAACTCGATCGTTCGAATGAGCGTTGTCGCAAATGTGGTCTGCTTTGGTTAGGCCTGTGCCAAATATGAGTTCTAGCGTTATAGCGGGATGGACAAAGGCGTTTCGATGGAGCTTCGTTTTGTGTTTGGTCTTGTGGAGTGGCTGCAACGGATGTCGCAAACCGATTGAGAGCCTCAGTCAAGAGGAACGCCAAAAACTTGCGAAAGAGAAACTCGATGCTATTGAGACCAAACAGCCCTCCGCACTGCCAGCGGATTTTCAAAGTGCCGCGATTACTCTTAAAGCCGGACACTGGGTCGAAACGACCCAATCTATGAAATCAAACCAGGAGGATCTGCAGATTCTCGTTACCGGCGACGTGTTGTTAGGCACCGATCAAGTTCCAATTTCCGGAACCAACATCGTTAACGAGTACGCGAGGGCCACGGCGCTACCTAAAGGTCAGTCCAGAAATGTTAACTTGCAATATTTTATACCCAGGTCCGGCAGCCAACAGGATAGTCAGAATTTTGTGGTCGATTCCAAGATCAAGCTGCGCACTCGCTTGCTCTCGCGCCCCTTACTGTCGCCACTCAAAGACGAGCCGTTTATCGTCAACGAGCTTAATGCAGAGCAATTTGAGCTAGTGGTGCTCACACCGGAACCGTTGGTGTACGAATATCTTGGCGCCACGGATTTCGTATTGTGGCGAGGTGAAGAACTGCTAGATGCAGAACGCGTGCGCAGTTATCACGTAACCTTGATGAATTCCGTCAATGGCAAATTTGCTATGCCCAGTTCACTGTTGACGATGACTTCGACCGCCGTCGTGGTATGGGATGATGTGGCACCTGAGGAACTTTCCGCCGAGCAAAAGTATGCTCTACTTGATTGGCTTCATTGGGGCGGCCAATTGATCATTAGCGGTCCCAACAGTTGGTCGAGATTGCAAAATAGTTTCTTAGTACCCTACTTACCTGTCAATTCTGGCCAAGCGGTCGAGCTGACAACACCTGATTTTTCCCCGATCTCAGCGAAGTGGGCGGTGGAAGATCTAGCTCGGCGTGAACGCGATCCACTGCGGTTTGAAGGAGCAGCGATTCCGGGGTTGAAATTCGGCTTGGCCTCCGAAGGCATGTGGTTGCCACATACCGGACAACTAGTCGCCGAACGTAGTGTCGGGCGAGGACGTGTGGTCATCACTAGTTTTCCGCTGCGCGAACCCAGAATCTACCGTTGGCAATACTTCTCCAATTTCTTTTCCACAGGGATTCTGCGACGGCCCGCTCGAACCGTACAGCGTTCCGGGGATCTGAATTCGCGGCAGCAGCGGTGGGCGGCGCCTTACCAAAATATGGAGTCCGATCCTCGTTTGAACTCAAACTTGAGAATCGCTTCTCGAGATGTTCCGCTTTCAGCTCACTCAGCGACGTTCGCAGCACAATCGGGACCAGAGGCTTTATTCAACGATCCTCAACAGAATCAAGGTCTGAATTCGAATGCGCTGGATGAACCGCGTCCATCACCTCCAAGCGAATTGCCAAGCGATTCGCTTGAGCAAGTTCAGTGGTCAGACAACGGAGTGGCATGGAATGATTTTTCAGGTTTAGGATTTCAAGCCATCCAGTCCCTGCGCGCTGCTGCAGGCATTGATCTTCCAAAACGAGCTACGATCATCTGGTTGATTACCGTGTACCTCGCCTGTTTAGTACCTTTGAATTGGTTGATTTTTCGTTTAGTTGGTCGCTTGGAATTGGCTTGGCTCGCTGCCCCTATTATCGCTGTCGTGGGAGTCGTGGTTGTCACAAAAGTTGCGAGCTTGGATATCGGATTTGCTAGTCGTACGACGGAATTGTCGTGCTTAGAACTATACGCTAATTACCCTCGAGCCCACCTCACGCGATACTTTGCAATTTATACGTCGCTATCGACTAATTACGCTGTCGATTTGCCAGATCCAGGTAGTGTAGCACTGCCACTGGGCGACGTCGCTCGTTTCCAACTTCGATCAAACGCTGCGCGACGCAATTTGCGAACAAGTTACGGTGAATCGCCCGGTATGCGATTAGAACCACTGACCGTGTTTTCAAACTCCACCGAAATGGTACACGCTGAACAGATGGTCGAATTCACCGAGGGAATCCAATATCAGACGGACGGAACGTCCAATCGAGCAACAATCGTCAACGGTACAGGTTTGTCCTTGCAATCCTGTTTGTTTGTTCGTCGGTTGCCCAGCGGCGTATTGCAAATGGCCTGGCAGGATCAACTTACGGCGGCTCAACCTACGATGCTGGAATTCAAAAACGCTCTTTGGGAAGATTTGCCGCGTGCATGGAATCGGTCACCCATTACTCGCATTCAAAACTCAGCATCGCAGGCCAGCGATGCAGCGGAATCTCAACCTAGTATTACCACAGACTCGACTCTAGCAGTCGGTAACGTACTATGGGAGTTAGTGAATAAAGTACCGCTGGTACCTGGGCAAACACGTTTGTTTTGTTTCACCGACCATCGACCCGGCAAACTGACCATCAAGCCACAAGAGGATCAGCTAGACAGTCGCTGTGTTGTCATGGCTCACCTGACCCCCATGATCCTTCCCGACTTGACTCCAGATCAAAGAATTCTCAGCCGCGTAGGTGGACCAGTCGATCCCCTTGAATCCTCGAATAAGAATTCCAATTAACTGTCGCGCGTCGAACTCAATTCACCAAGCCACAACCTATGATTGAACTTTTTGAGTTTGGTAAAGACTACGGTAATTTCACTGCTGTCCAATCCCTGTCATTGAAAATCGAAGCCGGTGAAATGTTTGGGTTTATCGGTCCAAACGGAGCTGGAAAAAGTACGACGATTCGGTACTTGGCGACTCTATTGCGTGCTTCGCGAGGCGACGCAGTAGTGAATGGCTATAGCGTTAACAAAGACCCCTTGAGCGTTCGTCGCAGTATAGGCTACATGCCCGACGACTTTGGCGTCTACGATGGCATGAAAGTCTGGGAGTTCCTTGATTTCTTTGCGGTAGCCTACAAGATCGGTCGTTCACAGCGCAAACAGGTAATTGTGGATGTACTCGAATTGCTCGACCTTTCTCACAAGCGAGACGACTATGTCAACGGACTCTCGCGCGGCATGAAGCAAAGACTGTGCCTCGCCAAAACATTGGTACATGACCCTCCCGTTTTGATCCTCGACGAGCCTACCAGTGGTCTCGATCCGCGAGCTCGAATCGAAGTAAAAGCTCTCCTCAAAGAACTCCGACGCATGGGAAAGACGGTGCTCATCAGCAGCCACATCCTTTCAGAGCTTGCCGACTGTTGCAGTTCAATTGGCATCATTGAACGCGGACAATTGCTCATGCACGGCCCGATCGATAGCGTCTATAAACAAATTCGTCGCAATCGCATCATCGATATTCGCTTCCTGGACAAACAGGAAGCAGGCGTTTCCTTACTCCGCTCTTGCCCTGAATTACGTGGTATCGATATCGACGGCACCAAAGTCACAGCCGAACTCGAAGCCGACGACGACCGCATATCCCAAATCATGCAACTCTTAGTCAATCAAGGCATTCCGATGCGCAGCTTCAACGATAAAGAACCTAGCTTAGAAGACGTATTTATGCTTGTTACTAAAGGACTAGTCACCTAAAGTATTCCTAGCATTTCCTGCCGGCAGCATCACCACTGCCGCCCATAGAATTTCGCTGCTTAATCCCTCTCGATTTCTTCTTCACGCCTTTTCTTTCTTCACATTTCAGTTTGATAAACTGCATTGGATCATCGAACCTAAACATCATCGCACCTCTAACCGAAAGCCACTTGACGCCCAGCCCGAAAGAGTAGAAACTTTTCCAAACGCACAATCATTCAAATCGGGCGGTTAGCTCAGTTGGTTAGAGCGCCACGTTGACATCGTGGAGGTCACAGATTCGAGTTCTGTACCGCCCATTAGCAGAAACCCAGTATTTCCCCGCGATTTACTGGGTTTTTTCGTGTCTTGATCGTCCACGTCATCCGTCGCCAAATTGACTGGAATGGACTGATTTTGACCATTCTGGCCCGTAGTTGGTGCAAGCGTTGGTGCAAGCTTTCGCGGGGTCGCCGACTGAGCGGGTTGATTGCGGAACATGGGCAAAGCTTCGATCGCTTCGGATGTGTCCAGCAGCCGAGCATCGGTATAGGTGCCCATCGTCAAGCTAATGTTGCTGTGACGCATCGCAGCTTGTGCCACACGCGGAGCAACCCCAGCTTTGGACAGGTGAGTCCCAAAACTGTGTCGCAAGGCATGGACGTGAACCACGCAACCGTCAGCGTCCTTCTTGGGGATGCCAGCCGCTTTCAAATCGCGATTCATAATCCGCAGCAAACCGGCAGGAACATCGAACACCCGGTCGCCACGTTCGCGGCCTGAGGTCCATTCCCGCAGTTCGGCAGCCAAGTCCGATCGGATAGCCAATGTCGATCCTTGCCGGTTCTTCTCGTTGCAATGACTTAGCTTGATGAATGGAACATCGCCGAACGACAAATCGCGACATACTAGCGTTCGTAGTTCGTTCAATCGAAGCCCCGTCAAAACAGCCGTCTTGTAGATCAGTGCGCGTTCAGTTCCTAAGCGCTCGAGTTGTTGCCGCCGGTCCTCAGGAACCTTCGCAAGCAGTTTACCCTTATTGGCTCCACGATAAACGGTCATTGCATGTTCGAGCGGGCGACGGCGGGCGGCATCCAGCAGCCGAGTTAGTTCATCCTCAGTAAGTGCCCTAGCCCGTCGTCGTCGGTCGGCTTTCTCGTTTAGTCTCGCCATACCATCAAACGGATTGGCAAGTAGTCTCTTTTCACCGTTGAAGTGTGTTTGCTTGCCAGTCACACGTTTCCCGATGCACCAATTACCAAACGCAAGCCACGATTCGCGATAGCCATTGTAAACCGCAGTGCCCAAATCACGTTCGCCGCTTCGTTCGTCCGACATCCATCGTTCGAGCCGATCGACAGATAAATCACAAAGCGTTCGAAACTTGCAAGCTTCGGCAGTTTCGTAAAGCTTCGTTTCGTAATGCTTAACGCGGTCAGGGTGCTTTCCCTTGCGTCGTTGATAGTCCAAGAATGCTTCGATGTGTTCAGACAGTGGCGTTCCAGCATGATTGGCAATGCGGTCTTGATCGGGCGATAGCACTTTCGCTTTGACCAGTTCAGCACGTCGCAACAACTCATCAAGCACCGATTGAGCCGCTTGCTTATCCCGGCAGCCCGTTGCTACTTCGCAGACCACGCCTTCTCCATCGCGAAACTTAGCGGTCCACGTTGCCGCTTCCGCTTTGATCCGATCGCCGCCAGCAGTCAATTCAGCCGATCGGCGTTTCCCTTTGCGGTCGATCCATTGAGCAAACTGTTTAGACTCGCCTTTCACCGTTCGCGATACGATCTTCGCTTCGGCGGGAATAGGTTTGGTGAATTGCTTCTTGATGAGTGTTGCCATTGTCTGTCCTCTGTCAGCGCAATCGTGATTGAAAATCTTCGTGCTTGTTGGTCAGCCGGTTGAGAACTACGTCTCGGCTAACTTCAAACTGTTTCCCCAGCCCGGTCGCGATTGAGTCCAAGCATTCATCGGGGTAGTCCGCTGGGTTCAACCCGGCAACTTTTATCTGTTGGACGGCCGTGTCGAAGCGTCGATCAAGACTTACCGCCGGAACCAGCAGGCAATTTGCAAACGTGTTCGCTTGGTATTCCAGGAACCCATATTCACGCTCTGGGAATTGGACTATCTGTGACTTCCATTGTTCAATCGATTCGAACTCCATCGCGCCTAGAATCTCTTGATGTAGCACGCGATGCCCCAACTCGTGCGCAAGCGAGAACCGATAGCGATACAAGCGGTTTTCGAGAACGAATTCATCAACGCTTATGGTGGTCATATCGCGGGATACGAACGCATCAATGTTGAAGGCAGTTTGCAAACCGCGAATCGGAACAATGTCCATTTTGAAGTCTCGTTCCACAATCAATTCAATTGCTACCGGAAAACG
>CAZVBC010000022.1:0-31481 GCA_964625155.1 uncultured Pirellulaceae bacterium | reverse complement strand
ATATACTGCTTAGATTTACCACCGAGTCTGAAGAGCTTGGGCATGTTCCGGGCTTCCGCGACGACGTACTGGGCGCTTCGCTACTAGTCGATATGCGTCAGGTCACAATACCGTCCGAATATCGAGGTCATGGCCTGCGGGTGCGGGGAATACCTTCGACTCAAGATGTGGGATCGCTTGGGGTAACTCTTAGCCTTTCGAATGAACCTGCGCGCGATGAACTGGATCACGGGATTACGGACTGGTCGGTTAGCGGCAGCAATACGAGCGGGACGGCCGAACACCAGACGACCGAGACCGGCAATCTGCTATTGGCGCGTCACGAGCGAACGGTGGAAGCAGACGAACTCTTGGACGATGAACTTCTAACAGATTTGGCATTGGGGAGAGGCCAACTGAGATACAACACACTAGACAGATTCTAGTTTTCCGTGTGTACGCATTTCGGCATGGAATCTGCAAGAAGTTGAAGCCAGTGGCGAGCCTAAGTATTTTTGATGAGTCTCAGATTCCGGAATCGTACGAGGTTAGCTCGCCGTTTCACCGCATGGCATGTCGAGATTAACGAGAATTGCTCATATATTGAATTGGCTGGGTTCGCATCAGTTACCAGCAGCAATTTTCTGGTCAATGATGGCGTCAAGTACGTAATCCAGATTTCCAAACGCGCTGCCTTCGAGTTTGTTAGACTTACAATGCTGGTCTAGCTGTGCGAGATCATAACTCGCTTTTTGGTCGATGCGATAGCTGCGCGTCGAACTGTCACGCGGATAAAGACCTGTGGAATCGAAGTCCGTGATAACTACGTTTCCGAGAATTCCACACGCCTGTGGCCGCGTAGGTGGTAGAAAGGAATTAACATACATCAATTTGGTACGCTGCTCTGTGGTAACAAAGGTATGTATTTCGAGTTGGTCAGGGTTTGATGATGGCCTGCCGCGAACAAACGCAAATTCATATTGCTCCTTCGAATTTGATTGCGCACCTGCAATCGTGTTCTTGAACAGTAATACCAAAGTTCTCAAATCCTTCGGCTGAAGTTTTTCCTGTGACTTTGAGTATATTCCTAGACTATGGAAAGCACGCATGCTGTTGGTGACAACGGGCTCGAACTTCTGCGACAAACGCGATCCACGAAACAGTGCAGTCACCGCTATCGGGCGATGATGAAAATATAGCTCGCGATCCAGCAAATCTCGGCGTATCCGAACTTCGATGATGACGTAGTGTTTGTCTAAATAATCGACGATCGAACCGCGGCTGATCATCGGCAACGTGGCACGATCGCTAGGCAAAATGGTCAACCCAACCGAAAAGATAGCTCGACGAATGGCTGACACAGGCCCAAACCGTTTACTCTCCATTCGATCCCGGTCGGTAATATAAGGAGCGTAGCTGGTTGTTTCCAAAGGGAGTCCGGCAGCAAGCGGTTCACAGGCATCAACACTGCTGCGACGATGGGCATCTTCTAATTCAATTCTCGACGATGGCAGGGCACGAATTATTTTTATGCTCGCGAATTCATCTGCGTTACTGAACCTGGCTCCTTGGTTCAAGCCGATCGCAGCCAAGAACATAATTAGCCATCGCGAACTGAAACGACAATTGCTCGGAACGGTCGACCTGTCCCGTCTCTTCAGTTGTTTTGTAGTAAGAAAAATAGATGGGCAATGAATAATCGACAGCTTGGAAAGGGGAACATCTACCAATCCCAACGACTGCGATTGTGTTTTCATTTTTTCTTGCCGCTGACAAGTTCCAGTTGAACTGGCTCCATGCCGGTTTTTACTTCCACCGTTAAGCCCGAAGTTTGTGGACTAGCATATTTGGGAGGCGTGAGCATTTTCATCGGAACAATCTCACTTTCCTCGATCTTGCGCTTGGGCTGAACGCTGATCTCTTTGATCACCGAAACGCCGTTCTTGCCCACCGCGGCTCCCTTGAGTTCCCCGGTGGTAAGCTCAAATTTCCCGTCTTTGTCAGTAACGCCAGTTGCGGGCACACCACCACCATCGGGTTGAAACAGCACGGCTGCTTCAACCAAAGGCTCACCATCCAATGTAGCTCGTCCCGTGACAGGTGCCAAGCCGCTGTTGTCTCCGCAACCAACCAACAAGCAGAACGCAAAAAATGACAAGTGAGCCGAACGGGGCATCAGTAATTCTTTCAGTTAATTGGCAATCGAAGCAACTTGGCCCTCGGCTTTGCCGCCTAAATATTGGTAAGTCCAGTGATCGATAGTCTGCGAGACAAAATGTACTGAACCGTCCCCGAGCGCAAAATTGGCACCACCGGTGTGCAGCGATTTGAATCCAAAGTTAGTCGACCAATTATCCCACCAACGACATGGTCCGCGCGATAGATCCTTGGAGCACGAATCGTAATTGATCGGATAAATCGTACTGATCATGCCATTCAAATTGCTCCCGTGAACCCAGCCACGTGTGGCTGGTAATGAACAATTGCCGCGCACCTCACCCACGAACAATGTATTCGATAATCCATCGGTTACGTCCGACAGTTTTGCCGTGTAGATTCGTCCCAGTCGAGTAAACGGCCCAGCCGGAGTTTGGTCGTTATTACTGAAATTATATGTATCCCAAGCAGCTCGTTCCGGGCACCTTCCTGCAGCATTATCGCCAGTCGATGTTGGCCCTTTGCTTCCCGCATAACTGAACAAGGCCAATCGTCCCGCTGGCACTCCATCGCGAACCTCTGCATTGTGCGATGGAGAATTGTCGCTTGGGCATTTGTAAACAGCAATCACCTGACCGGCGATGTAATCAGTTGTCGATCCGGGTACAAATTGGTATTCCGGAGGCCGATTAAAATCGAATTGTCGATACGTATTTCCCTGCTCAATAAACTGCGTCAAATGTAGTAACAATGAACCGCGATTGTTTTGGAAATTGGGGTCCGTCAAAGCATTTGTCCACCAAATCCCACCTGGCGGAATTCGCTTGAGTGAGTCGTGGTAAGTGTGCAGTGCGAGCCCGATTTGCTTGAGATTGTTGGTACACTGCATGCGCCGTGCAGCTTCGCGAGCCGACTGAACAGCAGGCAATAACAGCCCAACTAGTACACCAATAATGGCAATGACTACTAATAACTCGACCAGTGTAAATCCCACGCGAATCCTTGCTCGGATACGCTCATTTGGTAAGGTGATCATCATGTAAGGACCTTTTGAAAAATGGAGCGGTAACGTAAATTCAAATATCTCACTAATATGAGAACTACAATTTCTCGCTCATATTAGAACGCTCCATCGCTCGTGTAAAGTGATTTGCGAATTTCTCAAACTACCAGACGACAAAGCTCGGAATGTCATGATCTGAAAGGAAAAGCCTCACTTTCTGCCTACAGACTTTTTTGTACCTTTGCCCCAATCGGACGGTACGTCAAAATCCATAGTCGAAGTTCTTTTTGGCAACTCAACCTCGACTTCGTAAGCGGGAAATAGTGGCAATACGTCGGAATCGGGGTTTTTGGGGTTGACCAATCCTTTGTATCCCACCACCGTTACTCGATATGGGCCACCGGAGTGATTGCGTCCTTCTCGCCGAGTATCGAATCTTCCATCGGCGATGCGTGCAAAACCGCCACCTGTTCCCGGCGTGATTGGATCAAAGGTTATATGACCTTCTGCCACCGGTTTACCTCCATAAGTTACGTTGCCGGAAAGATCCCAACGATCGGCGCGACTGCATCCTGCTGCGCAAACTAACACAATGAAATTCACACGCATCAGTGCGCACAAGTACCCTGTTTTCTTTGACCGCATCGACTTCACCTGTTCGCTGAAGAATTACGCATATTAATACTCGGCAACTACCTTTCCATCGTCTCGTAAAAACAAGTTTTGATAGACCCGATTGATTCGTCCCGCGCGAACATCCAATAACAATTGCGAGTACATCGTTGCCGCGCAGTCGCGAAAACCAGTATGGCTATCAATCGTCTGACTCAGAAAGCGAACGCTCCCATCACCCAGCACAATATTCAAACCTCCAGGATGATAGCTGGTCCATGCAGCACGCGTGCAGGGGTCCGATCCAGTGAACCATGGTGTATTCGGAGGCCAAGAACCGCGAGCCATACCACCGGAGTTGGTTCCTGTTCTGCCGGACCAAACTGCGCCATAGCTGCGAAATGGAGAGCTGCCAAGTGCGCGCTCGCCAACGAGAATTGTGTTGGTCAGTCCGTCTGAGATCTGCGACATCTTGATGGGTGACCACGCTGGATGAAATGGCAAGCCAGCAATTTGGTCGTGTGGATGTGGGAAAACAGCCTCGCTCATCACATAGTTCGACTTGCCGAGATTCCCTTGATTCGGATTTGTAAGTGGACCCGAACAAGATGGGCAGATGTAAGTCGGGATTGGTTCAACCAACAACGGCTGAGCCGCAATGGTTGGCCGCCCGCGACCATCGGGAGGCGTATTGTTAAATCCGAGTCGGTTGTACCGATTCTGCTGTTCTAGGAAAGGCAGAATTGCTGTCAGTCCACCCCATTCATTGCCACTCGGGCCAATACCGTAGCACATCGGCAACGCCTTGTAAGTATCGTCATAGTTGTGGACCGCTAAGCCGATTTGCTTGAGGTTATTCGAACATTGCATGCGGCGCGCTGCTTCGCGCGCTGCTTGTACCGCTGGCAGCAACAACCCGACCAACACACCAATGATCGCAATCACCACCAGCAATTCCACTAACGTGAAACCACCGTCCCATTTCTTTCTTGTTGTAGCCATGGATTGGACTTCCCTATGATATAGATCGAAACAATTACCAAGACGATACCACACACATAATGCTAATACGAGCAATTCAAAAGCGAGTAGCCAGGAGTGACGAGCGACTCAAAACTTTCCACGATTGTAGCTCATCGGCATTGGACAGTGGAAAGTCGCGGCTTGCGTTTTGCAGAACTGTTCTGCTTCAGATGTTGAGCGGAAAACTCGTGGGAAACCAGACAACTGAACTCACTGGTCTCGATCACCCATGCGGTAGAACAATGCTAAAGGCAACACCAGAAGTGCAATCATCCAAAATACAGAGCTAATCGGCCAAGATAACCAGCGCGAAATTTGCTCGAAAAACTGATACAAAGGACCAGCGATTAACATGCCAGTAAAGTTGGCTTGATTCATCGTGGCGATCATACGCCCCTTGAGTGCAGCCGGAGGTCGTTCCTGAAGGAAAACTTGCAATGGAATCGAGTATATGGCTGCTGAAACGCCCAGGACGATCAATATCGCGTGACATGCCTTCGAGCTCATCCATAGGTGTGGAACGTTTTCGTCGGTAACCCATACCCCGAGGGCTACTAAGCAAAGGACGATGCCCCATAATCCTATGGTCACGACATGTCGGTTGGCCATTTTTCGACATAGCCATCCACCCAAAGGTCCGCCCAACATGATTCCCACGGCAATCATGCCGACCAAGGTTCCAGTATCTTGCATGCTGAGCCGCAGCATATCCACGCCCAGTCGATTCACCGTTGGCATGGTGATTGATGACACCATCCAAAAAACGCACGAAACTAACAGGGCCATCAGCAGCGGTCGATCTTGTTTGAACAGCTTTGTTATTTCTTGATTAACACCAAAATCGCTCATCTGCATTACCGCGCCAGGCTGCGCAGACGGCGTGCGACGAATAAAAGTGGAAGTTAACGTACCTCCAACCGCAATTGCAATGCAGATCAACGAGCCAATCCACAAATTGCCCATCTCGATGACTTCACCTGTTTCGCTTTTGACGACACACAAATCAAACAGAGTGCCAGCGCAAATTACGCCAAAAATGATCGCCAAGAAAGTTGCCATGAGGATCAAGCCGTTGGCGCGAGCTAGGTCCTTGCGCCGAAACAATTCTGGCAATATCCCATACTTGCCTGGTCCAAAAAAAGTACTTTGAGTTGCCATCAAGAAGAGTACTGTCCAGGTTCCGATCATGCCCCACGATTCGTAAAAGTAGAAGGCCAGTAACCCCAGTACCATGATCGCGATTTCCGCAACCTTGGAGTAAACGATGATGGGTGTTTTGCTAAAGCGATCGGATAGATAACCTGCAAACGAACTAAACAAGACAAAGGGCAGCGAAAAGATAAACGTTGCCCAGCCCTGCATGTCGGTGCTCGAAGCTGCGGTAGGTAACGCTAACAGCAATACTAATTGCTTGTAAACATTATCATTAAAAGCACCTAGAAATTGCGTCAGGTTGATACCCCAGAACGATCTGTCTAGCACCAAATCCGGACGACTGTCGGCAAGTGGCTGGTCAACCGATTCTGAAACTGGTTGACCGACTAACTTTGTATCTTGCATTGCGTCCATCGTTAAACCCTAAAACTGGCACAGCTACATCCTGAAGATTCGACGTGTACTGATTCGAGAGCATCTTACCGGAGATCCGGTATCGCGTGTCAGTTGCAAAAGCAGATTTGGCAAAAGCCAACTTGTATTTTGAGGCAAACGACCCGCATCCCAGATTCGGCTCTGTGGCATCGGGTCGAAGGCTGGCGAGTATCGTGGTGGTGACTATGTCGGCTGCGACCAGCCTCATGCGCTAGCTGGGCTCATAACCGAGATTGGGCGCCAACCATCGTTCTACTTCACTGACAGCCATATGTTTACGCTTGGCGTAAGATTGCACTTGATCGTAAGTAATACGGTCGACAGCGAAATACTTGGCATCAGGGTGGGCGAAATAGAATCCGCTGACACTGGCTGCAGGCCACATCGCATACGACTCTGTCAGTTTAACTCCGGTTGCTTCTGAGGCACCAAGTAAGTTAAAGAGAGTCCCTTTCTCGGTGTGGTCGGGACAAGCAGGATAGCCAGGTGCGGGGCGAATTCCACGGTATTCCTCGTCGATCAATTGCGTAATGCTCAAACTTTCCCCTTGGCCATACTGCAGGTCAGTCCGAGCTTGCCGATGCAAAAGCTCTGCAAACGCTTCGGCCAGCCGGTCGGCGAGCGCTTTGACCATGATAGCGCTATAGTCATCACCTTGCGTTTCGTAGGACTTGGCCAACTCTTCTGCACCGTCCCCGGCAGTGACCACGAACGCACCAAGGTAATCCGTTCGTCCACTTTCCTTAGGAGCAATATAGTCGGCTAAGGAGCGATAGTCGGATTGTCCTTTTCGTTCCAATTGCTGACGCAGACACTGAAACCGAGCTGCTTCAGTACTCTGTGATTCATCGGAATACAATTGGATATCATCACCCACACTGGCGGCTGGCCAAAAACCATAAACCGCATGAGCGTGAATGCTGTTCTTGGCAATGATCGACTGCAACATCTGCTGGGCATGATGGAACAGATCCCGCGCCTCTGCACCATAAGTTGCATCGGAGAATATTTGCGGATACTTGCCTTTAAGCTCCCAGGCCATAAAGAACGGAGACCAGTCGATATAAGCGGCAATCTTTTCGAGAGGGTAATCTCTTAAAACCTTCGTTCCGATAAAACTTGGACGACGAATGTCCACTTGGCTCCAATCCGTTTGAAATCGTCGATTCAACGCCTCGCTATAAGGAATCAACTTAGCTTGCCGTGCTTCATAACTGGCTACTAGCTGTGCCTGTAGCTCGCGGTTTTCTCGATCAAGCACGAGTCGCACTTCTCGATTACAGAGCTTCTCAACTACTCCTGCGGAACGTGAGGCGTCCAGTACGTGAATGACTTCGTGATCGTACTGGGGAGCAATCTTGACGGCCGTATGTTTGGCGCTGGTGGTGGCTCCGCCGATCAACAGTGGCGTCTGCAAGCCTCGACGCTTCATCTCCCGAGCTACGTGAACCATTTCATCCAAGCTGGGTGTGATCAAGCCGGACAGCCCAATTACATCCACCGTTTCCTTTGTCGCTGTCTCTAATATCTTTTCGCACGAGACCATTACGCCGAGGTCAATAACTTCAAAATTATTGCAGGCCAAGACCACGCCAACGATATTCTTGCCGATATCGTGTACGTCTCCTTTGACGGTGGCCATCAGTACTTTACCACGGCCTCCTTTGCCAACGACACCACTTCGGCGTTTTTCTTCTTCCATAAATGGCGTCAAATAGGCGACAGCTTTCTTCATCACGCGGGCTGATTTTACTACTTGCGGCAAGAACATTTTGCCAGCGCCAAAAAGATCGCCCACGACACTCATGCCACTCATCAACGGTCCTTCGATGACATCCAAACATCGGGAACTTTGTTGGCGCGCTTCCTCAGTGTCGACTTCAATAAAGCGATCGATGCCTTTGACCAACGCGTGCTTGAGCCGCTCGGACACTGGAGTATCTCGCCAAGCGAGATCTTCTTCGATCACCTTCTTGCCCTGGCCTTTTACATGTTCTGAGAAAGCCAGCAGACGCTCGGTGGCATCCGGACGGCGGTTGAGTAACACGTCTTCGACGCGTTCCAGCAAGTCCTTGGGAATCTCTTCGTAGACGGCCAGTTGTCCAGCGTTAACGATTCCCATATCCATCCCGGCGCGCACTGCATGGTAGAGAAATGCTGAGTGCATTGCTTCACGCACTGCATCATTGCCGCGAAACGAGAAACTGATATTACTAACTCCACCACTGACCTTCACACCCGGACACAGGCGTTTGATTTCGCGCGTGGCTTCGATAAAATCGACGGCATAGTTGTTGTGCTCGTCAATTCCCGTCGCCACCGTAAGAATATTAGGATCAAAGATTATGTCTTGGGGCGGAAAGCCCGCTTGTTCAGTTAGCAGTTTGTACGCTCGCAAGCAGATGCGAACTTTTTGATCTTTGACGGCTGCTTGACCTTGCTCATCAAAGGCCATCACGACCACTGCCGCTCCATAGCAACGAATCAATCTCGCTTTTCGCAAGAACTCCTCTTCGCCATCTTTCAAACTGATCGAGTTGACAATCGACTTGCCTTGCGTGTTTTGCAATCCGGTTTCGATAACCTCCCATTTGCTGCTGTCGATCATGACCGGTACGGCAGCAATGTCTTTTTCGGGAGCGATCAAACGCAAGAATCGCTTCATGGCTTCGCTGCCATCCAGCAATGCATCGTCCATGTTAATATCAATTACCGTTGCGCCCCCGAGAACTTGTTGGCGAGCGACTTCTACTGCAGGCTCAAATTGATCGTTGCGGATGAGGCGTGCAAAAGCTTTCGAGCCCGTGACGTTAGTCCGTTCGCCAATCATCGTAAAATTTGATTCTGGGCGCAAGGTCAGCGATTCCGTACCGCTCAACCTGGTGTAGATGGGAACGTCAGCGGAGCGATGTGGTGTCAACCCCGAGACGCGTTGGGCAATGGCTCGGATATGTGACGGCGTCGTGCCGCAACATCCTCCTACGATGTTCAACCAACCATTGGCTGCAAACTCTCCTACCAAGTCGGCCATCTTGCGTGGGTCAAGATCGTATTGCCCAAATTCATTTGGCAAGCCAGCGTTCGGATGACAACTGATCGGGACCGTGGTGATGCGAGCCATCTCTTCCACAAAAGGCCGCATCTTCTCTGGCCCCAAAGCGCAATTCATCCCTACACTCAACATGGGAAAGTGACTGACTGCGTTCCAAAACGCTTCGACGTTTTGACTACTGACAAATGTCACACCAGCGTCGTTAAACGTCCCACTGATCATGACCGGTACACGACGTCCACTGTCAGCAAAATATTGGCTGATCGCAAACAAACATGCCTTGAGATTGAGAGTGTCAATTACTGTTTCGGGTAATAGCAAATCGACTCCCGCTTCTACCAGCGCCGCGATTTGTTGATAATAAGAATCGACCATCTGCCGATACTCGACATTCCGATACGCTGGATCGTCCGGGTTCGTACTGATCGCACTTTGTTTAGCTGTTGGACCAATACTGCCTGCGACAAATCGAGGTTTGTCCGGCGTCCGTTGAGTGAATTCATCAGCCGCCAATCTGGCACATTTGACCGCTGCGAAATTGATTTCTCGAACCAATTCATTCGGTAACGCAAACTCCTCCATTCCGATCGGGCTGGCCCCAAACGTGTTGGTCTCCACGATATCCGCTCCAGCCTCGAAATACTGGCGGTGGATTTCTCGAATGCTATCGGGATGGGTCAAGCACAGAATATCAGCAAAGTTCTTTAAGTCCTTGGTGTGCTGCGCAAATCGCTCGCCACGAACACCTGCTTCGTCCAGCTTCAACGCTTGAATCATCGTCCCCATGGCGCCATCTAAAACCAAGATGCGCTCGCGAATTAACTCGGGTAACAATTCGTTGGCTGAGGATCTATTTACCATTGCGGAATTCGATTCGCTTATGTTGATGTACTTACCCCACTTTTGCTCAGCAGCACGTGTCTGGTGTGCTAGCTTAGGCTATGAGTGGTTCTTTGAAATGGCCATTTTTACCAACCATCCTATTTGCCGCAAACGACGCATCAAAAAAAGACGACTTAAACGGCAAATTGATCAAGACCGTCACGATCGAATTCGATAAATAAGATGTCCGAGGTAGTGTATCTCCGTAAATCCGATTGCGGAGGTGCGTGGGCATACAAAGACACAAATCGAGCTGGTAAGGCTCGCGAATGTGGCCAAGTTTACGTGAAGAAGGAAGTTCCGCTATGCCAGGGACGGCAGCAAATAATAACTCTCGCACGGGCCAAACAGCTCGCCCATCAGCCAAGTACCGTGCAGCCCAAAATCCGATCGAGGTTCCCGTCTTACTCCGTTTTCCAATAATCGAACCTGTCGCTGGGCCAGCTAGTCCGGTTCTACCTGCCGTTACTCAGGTACAAATAGGTTCATCGAACCTCAGTGCCGTTGAGCCAACGCCCCCTCGCGTTTCCCAAATTCCCGATGTAACCCCGGTCGCCAGCGGTGCAGGCCAACCAGTGGCTGAGCAAGCGAACCCCACCACACAACTTTCGACCAAAACTGAAATCAATCGATCATGGTGGGAACATTGGTCTAGTGGGATAGTTCTATTTGTTCTCATGCTTGCACTTTTTATAGCGGCCATCATCGCTTTTAACGACTCAAGAAATTCCCCGTCCAATTCATTGGCAGATAAGCCATCGAACCAGTCGAATCCCAAGCCGAATGACTCCGGTTCATTGGCAAGTTTGGAATTCCCTACAATTTCGTTGGGAGAACCAGTTGCCAGCGAATCATCAGATAAACCATCATCGAGCAATACCTCACAGAGTGCGTCAGTTGCGCGGCCTCTCAGCCAAGTATCGGTGCGAACAGTGGTCGAACCTACCGCTGAGCCCAACGAGGCCGGCCAAACCGAAAGCGAAGACAACGAGGATCGCGCTGAAGGTGATGTGCGACTTGGTTTGCCAACGCCAATCAAGGACGGTTCTGCTAGTAATAGTACTCAATCTGCAACGCTCAGCCAGAACTCATTGATTCTGTCCAACGCCACCGCTCATGAGTCAACGAACTCAAGTAAGGGGACTAAGGACGCTGCCCAAACCGCCGTGGATGCTGATCAGGAAAGTCTAATTTCTGCTGTGCCGGCGCCTTCGATGTTAACACTGGGTGATGCCTCTGCCACTTCGCCTACGTTGAACCATAACGTGAATGGCTCAGTGCCGCAGACTGCTGCGGAAGTGCCGAATTCCAGTACAACTGGCGAAACGAGTTCGAGTTCGGCGGCTCTTCCGAGTGAAAATGGAAACGAATCCGAAAAAGTCGTTTCCTCGACCACCACTCCCGAATTTGAGACTGAGCAACTGGTCAAGTTATGGCTTGAGTTTAGTGAGCGGCGATCTAGTGACGGAACATTGACAAGCGCGAATCGATATCTTTCTACGACATCAACGCCAGCTCAAACTTCAACGCCATCACAGATTGTAAATGCCTCGCCTTCAAATTCTACCTTTACTAATTCACCAACGGCTAACAGTGCTGTAACGGCTTTTGTACAGCCATCGATCAACACGAGCATGAGCAGTGTTCCCAACAGCCCAACTGTTACACCATTTCAACCCGTCCAGCCTGCTCCCGGAGGAGCCTCAGTTCCAGCCATGACCGCAGGCTTCCGGAACCAGCCAACTTATCCTACTCCGACGCCTTATCAATCGTCGCCATATCAAACGGCCCCAAATCAAATTCAACCTAGCCCAAGCCAGGTGGTACCGCAGCAGCCAACTACACTCCAGTTCCTGCCGACGCAGCAAATGCCATCAGCCACAAATTCACCTCCTAGTGTGTCAAACAACTTGGTATCACCCAGCGGCATGTTGCCCAGCCAAACTGTTTACCCACAAACAAATGGTACGATGGCAACAATCCCATATCCTGGTACTTGGCAAGCACCACAGTCGAATGCTGGTACCAATGTTTCTACGACTCCATTAGGTTTGATTGGTTCCCAAGGCCCAAGCCAGCCACGCTAGAGATTTCGGTATTTGAAATGGCGGTCAGGTGCTGTACAAGCGTAATGGTCCGTTGCAATCTGGAATTTTGCGGCGAGTCGTCGAAACAAATTTGATCAATTAGTTCTCACTAATGTAAACCGGTCGATTTGCACGGAGGCATTCATGGGTAACAGTCTGAATAATGCGTTCGCTCGTGCTTACGCCAAGGAACAACAACTTGGCCGTAATACTCAGAGTGGTCGTACCAATGAAGTGACCGAGCCGCAAATCAAAGTTGACCCAAAGTTACCACCCGCACCACAGAACTCTAGGGCAATTCTAAACTCTACGAGCCCAAGAGCTGATTTTCCTCGGCCACCTGCAGCTCCACCAGGAGTTGCCAAAGCTGAGGTAGTTGAGACGGCGAACTCCGAAATCTCGGCACACGATTACAAACATGTCGAGGAACTTCGACGACGTATTGATAGCGCGGCGGCTATCGCGCCACCAACTCCACACCTGGCACCACGATCGCGAGAGTCGGCAAGCGTTTCGGTGACGCCCAAATCGAACAGCCTAACGCGCCGCATGCAAATCGCTCCCCCTGTGGCTGTTCAGCAGCAAAACTTATCGCCCACGCTTGCCAAAAATTCAATGTTGTCGGAAGAATTGGCACTGAATCAAGTCGATGCCGAGGTTCGACGCAAAGAGGTTGCAGATTACCTTTATCAAGCGGGCCAGGAACCAATGGCTTTTCAGCGACAGGAGCGCGCCTCGCAAGATTTGAATGCGAACTTGGACCTCGATCGCTTGATGTCATCCTCAATCGTTGACGCTTGGAGCAGCGGCAGCAACGCTGGTGGCAGCTCCGAAATTCATGCGCATCGACCTGCGCTGGTCGAGCCTTCAGCGGTTGCACGTAATTCGATACCAAACGGCGGTGTAACAGCTACTTCCGAGAGCCCCAAGTCAATTCCATCAAAGCCATTCCAGTCGGTCGCCGCCAGCAGTTCACTTCCATTTAGTTCACCTCAAACTTACAATTCGCCGCAACGCGAAGCATTGCCTGCAAGCATGCCAAAGGAAGGTTCTCAAACCATCCAAGCGCCCTTGCCGTCGGTAGCGAGACCTGGCGAATTCATGCGATTGGATATCCCGGTTCGCCAAAATTCGACAGCTAATTCGATTTATACTTATCCTGAAAATAGCTCCAAAGAGTCTGCGGTTCAGCAATCTTCAAGTCCCCCCGCGTCAGGACAACCTACGTCGTCAACCAAATCGGAGATGTCCGATGGAGTATCAATGGCGGTTGCCCAAGCGGAAGAAAAACTTCGCCAAGCAAGGACGAGGGTGTTTAATCCGGTATGGGAGGTAGATGAACTGCAATGGCCTGAAGTTTGCCTGCAGTTGCTGCAGAAACGTGCGGCCAATCTGGCGGAAATTGCCAAGCACTTGAAATCAGCTTGCCAAGACGGCCTGCAGGTATTGGCGGTTGCCAGCTCTCAGGCGGGTGAAGGTGGTTCTACGGTTGCCAATTGCTTGGCGATGCTCTGTGCACAGCATGGAATCAAGATAGTGCTCATGGATGGAAATCTCGATGCCCCTTCTTTGTGTGCGCAAACCAACTTAGAAATTGACAACGATTGGCGAGCCGCAATTATCGAACAAATGCCGCTCGAAGAAGTAGCTGTGCATTCGATCGCTGACCAACTTACACTGGTGCCGCTCCATAAACCGGAACAACCTGATTACTTGCTTCCCAGTGACCAGCGCATCGGTCAGATGATCCGCGAATTGGCTGAGTCGTTTGACTTAGTCATCGTCGACGTGGGATCGGTTGGATCTAAGTCCGCGTTGATTACCAATCTTGCTCGCGAGAGTCTCTTTGACGCGGCCATGATTGTGGTTGATCGTCGGCGCACGGACCAGCAATCGGTGGATAACACCGTCATGCGCATGCGACACGCAGGTGTCTCATCAATCGGGATTATCGAAAACTTCGCAGCCTAAACCGAACTAATTTGGTAAACGATCATGTACTGTGACTATTGGAAACTGCGTTCGCAGCCTTTCGAAAATCGTTGTGAAGACGATTCGTATTATCCCGCAGATTCCCATCAGACCGCACTTTTGAAGTTGCGTTACGCAATCGAGAATCGCCGTGCTGCGGCATTATTGTGTGGCCCATCGGGGGTCGGCAAGACTATGCTGATCAACGCGTTGCATAGGCAATTACCCGAACAGTTTCGTCCTTTTTGCCAACTCGTGTTTCCGATGCTTACGGGCGACCAATTATTACAATACCTAGTCCAATCATTGGTACCCGAAGGAACCATCGAGGCTGGACCAGCGTCCGTTTTGGCTCGGTTCGACCAGTTCTTGCGAGGCAACTTGGAGGCTAAGCGACATCTGGTCATCGTCGTTGACGAGGCTCAGCTCCTCGAACAGAACGACTTACTCGAACCTTTACGCCTCCTCTTAAACGTAGCTGCCGAACGATCGCCTGGCGAATCAGCATGGACGCTGATATTGGCGGGCCAGCTTACTCTGTTATCGCAGGTCGAGCGGTGTCATGCACTCGACGAACGATTCGCAGTGAAGTGTTTGGTCAATCGCTTCTCACCCGAAGAGACCAACGCTTATATCCTTCATCGCCTGCGAGTTGCCGGTGGAATCGCCGACAAGATATTTACGACTGGAGCCATTGACGCCATTCACAATTTTTCACACGGTATACCTCGGCGCATCAATCGTCTCGCCGATTTAGCTTTGATGGTCGGTTACGCAGAAGATCTCAACCTGATTGATACTTCGACGATCGAAAGCGTTCACGACGAACTTGGTATTGCTGTCAAACAGTAGTCTGCGAATGAATACATCGCAGATCCTCTTTACTGCCAGCGCCAGAGATTTACAGACTCGCGTCATTCGCTGCGAAGGGACATCTGTTCTTCGACCACTTGACCGAGTCCGAACGAAGCGAGCCCCATTTTGAGACCTTCCAGCGAAATCGTTTAGCCGCATGCCCATCGGGCCGCGTGTGCTGAATTCTCGCGTACTAGCTCTCAACTATAAGGCAGCGGCTCGTAATAATCCGGCACGTTCCAAGCAGCACGAGTCTGTGCCAGCCTCCGCTCTCGCTTTACAGCCCCACATCCTCACACTCGAATACGCTGGTTTTTAGGTGATGCGAGCCAGCGCGGGGCGATATCCAACTGGTTTTACCGACCAGCGATGCTGGCGATCTGAGGCCGAGCTTTCAAGTCGCGACGCAGGTGCCACATTGAAATTGCCAAATCGCTCTTGAGCTGAGCATGCTCATGGGGCTATTGTTGGGAACGATTTTGGACAGATACTCCGAGCTTGATAATGCAAGGAAGCGGCCATGTTCTGTGTGGCAAGCATAGTAAACCGTAAGAGCGATGTGTTGAATAGCACTGCGCGCTTGGTGGCGGGTATTTCTATCCTCGCGTTTACAGTTTGCACGGGTTGCCGCTGGACCAGCACTGGCCAGAATACGGTTGGAGTTAGCTTGTTTCAGCAAGGGAGATATACGGACGCCTTGCAACAATTCCAAATCGCCCAGCAAACAGACCCGTCCAATCCAGATGCTTACTACAACTTGGCGTCGTGCTACCATAAACTTGGTATCGCGCAGAAAGAAGCCAAGATGGTTGAGCAAGCGGAGTCTTTGTACAACCAATGTCTTGATCTATCACCCAACCACGTCGATTGCCATCGAGCTCTCGCTGTCTTGCTGGTCGAATCTGGACGTCATGATCGAGGCTTAGCGCTTCTCAAGAACTGGGCTGCTAACAATCCTCAGCTTTCCGATGCGCGAGTCGAATTGAGCCGATTACATCAGGAACTCGGCCAAACCAAAGCAGCAGAACGCTACCTCGACGAAGCGCTGGCTTTAAACCCAAACGATGCCCGAGCCTGGGCCGCACGGGGACAGTTGCGCGAACAATCCGGGGATTTGGGGCAAGCGCTCCACAATTATCAACAGAGCTTGGCGCTCAACACTCTACAGCCCGAGTTGTATCAACGAGTTGCATCGCTAAATATCAAAATTGCTCAGAACTCGTTGCCCACAGGAAACCCAGCCGGTGGTTGGACGGTCCAAAATCCACAACCAAGCTCAGAAAAACGCTACTGATACGTCCTCGGTCACTACTGTCTGCGTTGTCCGACAGGGAGTTTTGGATCGCAGTTTTATTACTGAATTGCGGCGTTTTCGAAGAACTTGATGCAACACGGACCGCCCACCGATATCGAGTTTCCAACCTGGCTAAGCTGGCCAGAAACTTGATCGATACGGAAAGCATAAATGGAGTCCGAGCCTTGGTTCTGGGCTAGCAGGAATTGACCCGCAGGATCGATTCTAAAATTCCTAGGCGTCTTGCCCAGCGTGGAAGCATTACCCACCAGTGTCAAGGCTTCTGCAGTGGCGTCGAATTTAAAGATCGCAACACTGTCGTGACCGCGATTCGAACAATACACGAATTTTCCAGACGGATGGACCAGAACTTCCGCCGTTGAATTGGATCCGCTATGACCAGATGGCAGCGTGGAAAGAGTCTGAATTTCAGTGAAACGTCCTTTGTCCCACTTTAGCAAGGATAGCTTAGATGCAATTTCGTGATTAACAAACGCATGCTTGCCATTAGGGTGAAAGGCCAGATGGCGCGGACCATTTCCTGGCTCAGCACGATAATGGCCTTCCGGCTGCGCCAATAGCCGTCCTGTTTTGTGTTCAAGTTTATAGACCAATACTTGGTCCAAACCCAAATCCACCGCGCAAACAAAGTTATTGCTGGGGTCGGTCATGATGCAATGTGCATGTGGCCCTTCCTGGCGGTTAGGGTTGACACTCTTTCCCACATGCTGGATACCCGACGCCACCGGAGACAATGAACCATCATCTTTCAATGGCAACGAAGCGATGCTGCCACTTCCATAATTGGCCACCAACAAGACCTTTCCAGTTTGGTCTGTGGAGACATAACAAGGTCCTTGTCCAGCAGATGCTTGCCCTCCGAGTTCCGCTAACCGACCGTCCACTTCGATTCGATACGCCATCACTTGCGCTCCTTCACGCTGGTCGCCTCGGCGAATTTCGCTAACGGCGTATAAGACAGGTTTGGATGGATGGATCGTCAAAAACGATGGATTGTCCAACTTAGCGACCAACTGCGGGTTCGTCATCGCTCCATTGCTGACATCAATCAGGCTACGATAGATTCCTTCACTCTTGGGGCCAGTATAAGTTCCGATATAAAAAGGTATCATCTTGGCTCCCAAATTTGACTGCGCATTCGCTATACCTAACTGCGCGAAGTAGCTTGCTATCAGACCCACGGTAAGCATTGCACCCCAAGCATATCGTTGCCAATAGTGAATTTGCATTATTGGTTACTCTCCCATCAATCTAACGCTCTGAGAACTGTCTCGATGACGACAACAATATAGCGGGTTTGTAACCGTTTGCAGTAAAGAGCTGCATTTTGCAAGAACTTTATTACAGCAAAGAATTAGAGTGCGCGGAAACGGGAGTGCGAGGTGTGCGAGGTTCCTACCGAGCGTCGTTCAATTGACTCACTACGAGGTTGGCCCCTTTGCGCGAGAACATCCATGATCAGGCGTTTTGAAACGCAGAGCTTGCGATCAACGCAGAGATCGGGAGTGAATGACCGGATGGCGAGGTACGTCGTTCATTGGTGAATGAACTTTCAATTCACGACATTATCTGTCTCACAACTGGGCTCGCGGTGGTGGGTTTAGTCCCACCACCATGTCCGTGACAATGTCGACGGAAAATCGACAAACCGCTCCGATCAATTGGCTGGCTGACCTCATGCTCAAGGGACATTATTCCCAGTTACTTGAAATCTCTCCACCACTTCGAGTCGCCAGTGCCTGATAGACACGGAGGTCGATTGTATTGGGTACAAAAACAACCGAAGTGTCCGCGCGTAAGAAATTCACTCCTGCTGGGTGAAAACTGCCAAAATCCTCAAAATGGCCTCCTGCGTCATTAGGCGCATGATCGGCAACTCCCAAGATTCGTGCGTGTGGCTCAGCCGCTTCTGGAATATTGCCATGCCAAATCCCACTGCCCAATCGGCTCCCTCTTTCACCGATCATCAGTGTATTGCTCAGGCCGTCGAGCACATCGCCAAAGCGAGTACGACTATTTCCATAAAATATTCCATCACCACGAAACGGCGAATCTTCCAACTCGAACGTACCGAACATTGCCATGTAGTTCGATTTTGCGATCGAAAAAAGTTTATCGCCCTCATCAACTAAAGCCACTTTGGGATTTCCGATTGGATGGGCATGTCCGCCACCTTCGGCAATATCGAAGATGTTAGAGCCGATATCGGAAGGACAAACAAAAGTTGGCACAACAGTCATACGTACATTCTCGTGTATATCGGATTCGATCGGCACTCGAAAATCGATTTGGTTGACCAAGTTGGTTTGCTCCATGAAAGAGAGCAGACCGGCCGCCCAACTCCAACCAGGCTCGCCTGACAAGCCAAATGATATAAATCCGGCCGGCAGCCTCCTGTATGTGGACTCGTAGTTATGCAAGGCAATGCCGAGTTGCCGAATATTATTTGTACATTGCATTCGTCGAGCCGCTTCACGAGCCGCTTGAACCGCTGGCAACAGTAATCCGACAAGGACCCCAATGATCGCGATGACAACGAGCAGTTCCACTAACGTGAATGCTCGCCTCTCTTTCCAGTACATAACAACTTACTCCCAAATCCAAAAATAAATGAATCGAATAGATCGCCGCCTAACCGTTGTGACCGAAGAACATCTGATGAGATGAGCACGAGCAACACAACTGCTTCGGCCATTGAAAAACTGGCAACAAGAACTTACGCAGAACTCATGCACAACACTTGGCTCACACGCCCTAGTTGAGCCGTACTACAAACCATCGTTCTGCACGATCACGAAAAGCAAATTCACGTGGTTCAAAACAGCAGTACGTTAAGACATTGCCAAGTAGCGCAAGCCAAGAACTGCTGTGTATCAAGAAGGCTCGAAGCCCAATAACAGGCTTTCGGCCTATGCTGCGGGAGGTCCTCGCGATGAATTAGAGGAGTCTGCAAACTTTTGAAAAACTTGCAGAATACTTCGAGTCGGTTCAATGTGAATCGTTTTACGGAAGCCGGTGTCGCTGACAAGCTGCCGAACTGACAACTGCGACAATTGAAAGCAAATCTGACAATCGTGATGAGCTGATTCAAGCTGAAGGAGCGAGGGCTGACCAACATCGCGAACCAGAACTTCGGTGACTGGTATCGATTTCACCGGATGGTGATTGCAACTGCCATGCTCTACATGACTGTGGCATACACTGTGGTTCGAACTGCATTCAAGATGGCAAAAATGATGGTGAAGCCAAAGGGGGATCGCACCTGCACTGGCAATTACCAGTGAGAAAGTTGCGATCAAATGCTTCAGCCAAATCATGATTCTGCTAAACCCAACTGAGGTCTAAGGCAGTGCCGTTGTTTCTGCGCTCTCTCCATCACGAATCTAAATAGTCGCATTACGACACACCATCGTCAAGTAATTTTCCATAAAAACAGCAACTTCCCGTTCCGATACCCGCTCATAAAGACAGCCGGTTTTTTTAAGGACGGGCGATTCGTCAAGATATCGAAACGGAAAGGCTGCATCACTTCCGAGTGATTCAATCGCCAACTTCTATTTCATTCTTGGATGGGCAGCTCAAGCTCATGCCGTTTTGCTTCGCGAGCAATTACCACGGTTGTGTGATCGCCAGTCCGTTTGGTAGTAAATAACTTGGCGAAAAGCTGGCTTTCCGACATTGGGCCAGCCACCCCGTCAATCGATATGAGAATGTCGCCGACTTTGAATCCCGCTCGCTTCGCAGCGGCATGCGCACCAAATTGTCCAACGTGCTTTACTCGTAATCCAATTGCGTTTGTTTCCAATCCCTGAGTGCGCCGTTCCTCATTGGATAATGGTTCGAGCAACAGACCGCCTGTCACCATGCGGCGCAGTGCCCAACTGGTTGCCCTCCAAGCAATGTCTCCCGATTCACGCCAGCCGCCAGGCAGCACTAAATCGACCGAGACTGACTTTCCACCACGTTGTACTGTAGCTTTGAGTTCCGGTTTAGTCCCCGATCGGTGTAAAACCCACTGAATATCTGCTACAGATACTACCGGCTGGCCATCCAGCACCAATACCTTATCGCCGTCTTGGAAACCGACCTTTTCTGCAACGGAACCTGCAACAACTCCAGCGATAGTGGCTGCCTTGGCGGGATTCATGACAAGCCCCAAGATCTTTGGGTGTGGATAAGGGTACATTACCTCCACCGGGATCGTTTTACCCGAATCGCGATGCCACTCGCGAATAGCTTCGCCGACTTGATGGCAGTGAATACAACTTTCAACGACTTTTCCTTGATAATCCAACTCCGCTGAGTATTTGACTTTTAACTTTGGGAATTCCTCAGGTCGTGAGACCTCTGGCTGGGGACCGGTCTTGGCTGACAACGCATCCTTGTTACTAGGGTATTCACGATGAAGCTGGACAACCTCGTTCAGCGTATCTAGAAAACCCGCTAGTGATACATCTTGCTCCGAATCGTGCTGATGAGAGCGAGTTCCATAGCGTCCATAAATCGTCCCGTCCCCGTTCATAAAGAACGCGGCCCACGATTGATCGTAGTCGAACTGGAATCGCGCCATGTCCATGCCATTTGTGTGTACTACTCTCACACATACAAACTTGCTCAATTGCTTGCGGACGGTTGGATTTTTCTCAACAACTTGCTCATCGAGCTGCGCGCAGGCTTCACATGGGATGCAGCGAAAAATGACCAGCAACGGCTTGCCAGTTCGCTTGGCTTCTTCTTGTCCTTTACCGACATTGTTGTAAATCCAAAAGCCGTCTTGTAGAGTCCGGTCGCGATCGTTCAATACCTTCGTCTTTCGGTCCTGGCTCAATGCGACATTCACAAGAAGACACACTGCCAGTGACAGAAATGGAACAGTTCGTTGGCGCATGATTGAATACCACAGGTAAGACTCGAATCAGAATAAACCACGCTTGATTCTATCGTGTTTGTGCTATGGTGTGGGGCTCTCGATTAAATCTGCATTCTAGAGAATGCAATAGAGTTGCGAGTTCCACACTCGCCAGGAATCTTCAACAGCCCTAAAAGCAAAAAGGCCAGTCTCTTTTGGAAACTGGCCTTCTTTAGTATTTGACTAGCGGTTCAAAATGAACCGACAAAGTTCAATTAGCAGCCGCCACAGTTGCTTGCACAACCGCCACAGCTTGAGCTGCATCCGCCGCAACCTGCGCTAGCCGATGCGCCACAGCTTCCGCCGACGCTTACAGCACCGCCACAGCCATTGCTAACTGGTACAGTCACAGTTTGTGGAACCATAACGCACTTTTGAACCTGAACCTCTTTCTGAACCTGTACTGGAACCGATACGTTGTAGGTTTCGGTCTTTTCTTCTTGAACCTGATCCATAACCGTTACATTGTACGTTTCGGTCTTGGTCTCTGGCACATTGTCATAGAGAGTAACGCTATAGGTACGGGTCTTCTGAGTTGGAACCATAACGGTAACATTTCGTTCGCGAGTCTGCTGCTGCATGCTGCACTGAGCAACTTGGCGAGTACGAGTTTCGTTAACGTAGTTGCAAACCTGAACGGTGCGTGTGCGCTGTTCGGTGGTGTAACTGACACGAGTCTCTTGACGAGTACGTTGTTCAGCGCGGCACTTGGTGACGGTAACTGGTCGCGTACGAGTCTCAGTTCGGCAGCGTTGTACGGAAACTTGACGAGCTTGAGTTTCAGTGCGATGACGAGTTACGGTCACTGGACGAGTACGAGTTTCAGACCGGCAGACAGTCACATTGTAGGTATACTCTTGAGTCGACATTTGGTTTTGATAGGTTGTGACTGGTACTTGCTCAGTTACAACATTAGGAACCCAAACGCGACGAGTTACAGTGGTCGTCGCTGGACCACATCCACCGGCAACTTCACCACCACAAGCACTTGCTGCACCACAGCCACCACATGCGCTCGCTGTAGCACAACCTCCGCAGGAACTTGCACAACCACCACACGAAGCGGCAGCGCCACAGCCTCCGCAACCTGCACTAGCTCCACAACCAGCACCGGCACTTACGCCACAGCCGCTGGAAACAGGAACTTCAACAGTTTGGCATTGATAGCTGCCCATGTCCCGAGTGCGAGTTTGATAGGTCGTAACAGGAACTCGTGTGCAAACTTGGCGAGTACCAGTTCGCGTCTCGGTGTGCGGGACCTGAACTGTGTAAGACTGTTCAATCGTCTCGGTATAAGGCACAGTTACGTTAACGTTTTGAGTTACGGTTTCGGTATAAGGTACTTGAACCGTGTAGCTCTGTTCATGGGTCTCGGTATACGGAACCATGACGGTATAAGGAACGTCAACGGTTGTGTGCACAGGAACCTGTACAGTGTAGGGAACTTCGCGTGTTTCCATCTTAGGTACGCGCACCGTGTAGGTCTGGTCAACCATGGTGGTTACGGGTACGGAAACTGTGTAGGTTTGAGTCTGCTGCGTTGGAACCATCTCAGTGTAATTCTGGGTACGTTCTTCTTGACGAGCAACACTCTTGTTGACGGTATAAGTTCGAGTCTTGGTCTCGGTGCGAGGAACACACTTGGTTACAGTGTAGTTCCGTGTGCGAGCTTCAGTCTTGTACTCAGTTACCGTCACCATTTGAGTTTCGGTGACATATTGTGGAACCATGACGGTCTTTTCCATATAGGAAACGCCGCAACCACTTGCTGCGCCGCCACAATCTCCTGCGCCTCCACAACCAACAGCGCTGCCACAACCAGATGCTGCAACTGCACCGCAGCCACCGCAACTTCCACAACCACCACAATCAGCGTAAACACTGGCCGAACTCAGTAAACCGGCCAGGCCCATCAGAGCAAAAAATGGGCGAAACTTCATGGAGCATCTCCTCTAAAGGAACCTTGGCCGAACCGGCCACTTCGAAACGGTTTTCCCCCCGCCACCACATTGCGACGAAGGCTAAAATTAAAAGCGATTTTCTGCAGAAGTTCCGCAAGCCTCGTAGCCTGCACAATTGTAACACTCGCCATAAACTGCTTGTGTTTGGGAGCAATAGGTAAACTGCGATTGCTGGAACTGCCGTAAAAGTGATATAAGAGTCTAGCCGAAGTTTCCTGCTCTGCGAGATAGGGTGGTAGATTTTCTTCAGATTTTCCTAATTACCTAGTCGCTATTCTCAGCGCAAGCCCGACATAGCCCGGATTTTTCGTAGAAACCGCAGTGCCCCTTCGGTCTTACGCAGATTTTCAAGGGTCTACAGACAGACAAAACGTGACTGCGAAATCAAGTAAGTTCAACAATACGGTTGAGTGCATCTGGTAATCTATCCGGCGGTTAGGACTTGTGAGGACTATGAGCGCCTCGTATCATTGATCCACTTTTATTTGTGCGTACATACCTCGACCCCCATATCGTGCAGTCGAGAGGGCATGCGCGAGTTGCTGAACCCGAGGACCTCGTCCAAATGATTGAACTTAGTTGGTCGTGGCTTGTTGACCTGAGCATTCTGGCTCAAGCTGCAACGGAAGGGGCGGGTGCTAAGCCCTCTCCGGATCCATTTACAGTCTTTCTGCAGAGCCCGTTAAACTTAATGCTCATTATTATTATGTTGTTCTTTGTCGTGGTTGTATGGCCACAACAACGTCAACAGAGGGCTCAGCAGCGAGCACTGGCCGAAGCCTTAGCCAACATGAAAAAGAATGACAGGGTGGTCACCAGTGCTGGAATTCATGGGACGATTTTACAAGCTTCTGCAGAAAGTCCCGTGGTGACGATTCGCATTGACGAAGCGACCGGCGCGAAGATGACCGTCAATCGAGAATCAATTGTAAGGTTCCTGGCTCAAGAATCTAAAGCCGACAAGGAATCGTAGTTCAAGTCGGTTGCCGTTATTTACTCACAGGTTACATGGAAATCGAAGGTATGTTTGAGACATTGATCACGGCCATGTTGTTTGCACAAGCAACGCCTCCCGATCCCAAAGCATGGGTTGCCTGGGCATTTGGCCTGTTGAGCATCTTCTTGATATTTGTTTTACCATTTCTGATCGGCAGCCTGCTTGGACGGAACTTGCGAATGCCGACTCATGCAAACAAGATTGGCCTCATGCTGGCGACCATTATCGCTGGTTTGCTGGTTTCGTTTAGCGGGCAATTAAAGTACGGCATCGATATTCGTGGTGGGACAATTCTCGTATACGACATCGTTCAACCTATCGTCGACGGAGTTAAGCAGACAATTGATGCGTCCGGCTTGGCAAGTGCCCTCAGCTCACGGTTGAATCCTTCAGGCACAAAGGAAATGTCGATTCGTCCCGTCGGGGAGGCGCAAATTGAGATCGTTGTGCCGATGGTCGATGAGTTTGAAATCGCCGAAGTAAAACGACTGGTCTCTCAGGCAGGTCAGCTTAAATTCCGTATTGTTGCGAACACTCGCGACCACGGCGACATTATCGAATTAGCCAGACAGCAGGCTGCTAGCGAGAACGGCAACGTGCGCATCGATCGTAACGTGCGAAATCGCGAAGGCAAGGTTGTGGGTAGCTGGTTTCCAGTTGGTCGCAATGAAGATGAGGTTTCCGGAGTTTATCCACTCAGGACACCTGTTTACGGTGACATTGTTCGCAACGCTCAGACGGGCGCTTTGATCATCGACCCGCCCCGTGTTCAACCGCCATTAGGCGAAGGTAGGTTGGCGCTGGAACAGTGGCTCAAGAACGAAGGGATCACCGACATTGATGTGTTAATGGCGCTTGAACGAGACAGTGAGTCCTTTGTAGATGTCTCGGGCGATGATCTATCAAATGCTACGTTTACGTATGACAAGATGGGTAGGCCGGCGGTCGATTTCAATCTGCACGCACAAGGTGCGATTAAGATGATGAATCTGACCGGCATGAACCAGCCGACAGGTGGATTTCATCGCCGCATGGCGATCATACTTGATGATCGAGTTCTTTCTGCTCCTCAATTAAATTCGACAATTAGTAATAGTGGGCAGATTACCGGAGAGTTTACGCGTAAAGAAGCCGATTTTTTGGTAACTATTCTGCGCGCAGGTCGATTGCCGGCAACTCTTGGAGCGGCGCCTGCATCCGAAAACCGTGTTGGTGCAGGATTGGGTGACGATACGATCAGCAAGGGATACTACGCATCGTGGTTATCTGTCATCCTGACGTTTGTTACGATTCTGCTGTACTATCGATTCTCAGGCTTTATAGCAGCGTTAACGTTGGTAATCGCAGGCTTGCTGATTTACGGTTCAATGATCTTAATTCAGCAACCTTTGACATTGCCAGGGTTGGCCGGTTTGGTTTTGACTGTGGGCATGAGTGTCGATGCGAATGTGTTGATTTATGAACGTATTCGCGAAGAAGTTGCTCGGGGCGCTGCGCCGCGCATGGCTATTCGTAACGGCTTTGACCGTGCACTCTCAGCCATTGTTGATTCGAACTTGACGACCATTATCTCTGCAGTGGTCCTGTATTGGATCGGCACCGACACCGTTCGAGGTTTTGCCGTTGCCCTAATTATTGGTATCGCCATCAGTATGTTTACCGCGATCTTCTGCTCGAGGGTATGTTTTGATGTGTGTGAAAAAACACGCTTCCTTAGTTTGGGAATGGCCGACTTTTTTGCATGGTTCCGACGCAACTTCCTGGGCGACAAAGATATCGATTTTATGGGTATGCAGCGTCCTTTCCTGGCTGCTTCGGGAAGCCTAATTGCGGTTGGGATGCTGTTGGTGCTGGTTCGCGGACGCGACATGCTTGATATCGATTTTACGGGTGGCACCAGCGTAACTTTTGAACTGGTCAAGCCTGTTTCAGCAGATAACATTCGTAAAATGGCTGAACAGTTCTTAGTGAAAGATGACAAGGGAAATCCGGTCCAAGTTACTGTTCAGCACGTAGAGTTTAAAGGTAAAGATCCGAATACGGTTTACAAACTGGATACATCAATCGCTACGGTGCAGTCCCTAAAAGATCGGCTTACTGCAGGATTTGCTGGTGGTAACGCCGAACTAGTGACGTATCGCCTCAAGGTGCTCAATCAATCGCCTCTGGGTAAAGTTGGCTTATCGAGCGGTGAACTCGCACGGGGTGCCAAGTTAGTTGCGTTGCAAGAGGAAGGTGCCAAGAAGGCCGCTCCTCAGCCCAGCACAGTAACACCGGCTGAACAAGCATCTGCCAATGCTCCGGCTTCATCTCCAGCGCCCGCGCCAGAATCCGCAGCGCCGTCGAAAGAATCTCCAGCACCATCATCGCAAGCACCCGCCGCAACGAATTCTGCCAATGCTGGTAATGGTTTGCCTAATTCCCCGCCAGCTAAAGTTGAAGGGGAAATTTCCGGCGATCCTGTTGAGCCGGACGCCACAACCAAAGCGGCTCCAAAAACTCGATTGCAGATCCAATTTGCAGCAAGCAACGGAGAAAGCGAGGCAGCAAAGTTTAGTGCTCCAAGTTTAACCGAGAGCTTGATTTCTGCCGCCAAGGGAGCTGGTATCACGTTGGTGGCCTCGCAAATAGGTCTCACGCCTGCTGATCCACCCAAGAATTGGAACAGAGACGCAACCGATGGTTTCAGCGATTGGACAATCGAAATTCCGGTAGATGAAACTCAGTCGCAATCCGTCATGGCTCAGCTTGACTCGCAGATCGGTAAGCAACCCGTTTGGCTTTCGGTAAACAATATTGGTGGTCGCGTTGCGGCCGATATGCAGCAGAAGGCGATTGGTTCTGTTTTGGTCAGTTTAATATTTATTGGCGCTTATATATGGTTCCGATTTCAGAAAGTGTCCTATGGTTTCGCCGCAGTATTGGCGCTGGTGCATGACGTCCTGATAACTCTTGGTGCAATCGCTGTGTCGCATTGGTTGGCGCCGTATTTTGGATTTTTGCTGGTCGAGGATTTTAAGATCAGCTTGACCATTATCGCGGCCTTGTTGACCGTCATCGGTTATTCACTTAACGACACGATCGTTATTTTTGACCGCATTCGCGAAGTTCGTGGCAAGACCGTGAGGCTGAATAAGGACATTATTAACAGGAGTGTTAATCAAACGCTCAGTCGTACTGTATTAACCGGCGGAACGACGCTAGCCACCATCATTATTTTGTATGCCTTTGGTGGAGAAGGTATCCACGGCTTTGCCTTTACTTTGTTCATCGGAATCTTGGTCGGCAGTTACAGTTCGATTTTTATTGCTTCGCCAATTTTGCTGTGGCTGGCTGAAAGAGAATTCAAAAGTGAGCAACGTCGTGCCTCTGAAGCATGATGATTGAATGGCGATACTATTCGAAACCCGCATCCGCTCAATGCCGAAGCTCGGCTTGCGCGCTTGGTTACACCAACGGCATATTGAGTTAACGGTATTTTCATATAGCGACCAACCCCTTGAGGACTAGCCTTGAAGATCGCGCGTATTTTTGCTCATCGCGTCGAACTGCCATTAGTTGAAGGCTCGTATAAATGGTCGGGTGGAAAATCGGTCTCGGTCTTTGATAGTACCATTGTTGGTGTCGAGACTGCATGTGGGGTTGTGGGGTACGGAGAAGTCTGTCCGTTAGGGCCATATTACCTGCCAGCCTATGCTGAAGGAGTTCGCACCGGGCTGCGAGAATTGTCGTCTCATCTGATAGGAAGTGATCCAAGGCAGCTAGCGGTTCTTAATCGTCGCATGGATGCTGCATTGAAGGGGCATCCATACGTTAAGTCCGGCATTGATATCGCATGTTGGGACATTCTGGGACAAGTATCTGGGTTGCCAGTTTGCACTCTAATGGGAGGGCGATTCGGCGACAAAATTTGTTTATACCGAGCCATCTCACAGCTCCCACCAGACGAGATGGCCGAAAATGTCTCTCGCTATCGCCAACAAGGATACACTCGATTTCAATTGAAGGTCGGCGGGGATCCCGATCAGGATATACAACGAATACGCTCCGTTCGAGCGATTCTACTGCCCACCGATCGCTTAGTGGCGGACGCGAATACTGGTTGGGCACAACACGAAGCGATGCGAGTTGTGCGTGCAGTTCGCGATTTGGATGTTTACATCGAGCAACCCTGTTTGTCCTACGAGGAATGTTTGGCTGTTCGCCGACATACGGACCATCCATTTGTGCTGGACGAGAATGTAGATAACCTCGACATGTTGTTGCGTGCGAAAGCCGATTTGGCCATGGATGTGGTTAATCTTAAAATTAGCAAGCTAGGTGGTCTTACCAAAACAAAATTGGTTCGCGACCTATGTATTAGTATGGGCATCGCCATGACGTTGGAGGATTCCTGGGGTGGTGACATCATCACCGCCGCCATCGCCCACTTGGCGCACAGCACTCCTGAAGAGTTTCGATTTACTAGTACTGACTTTAATAGTTATGTTACAGTCAGCACTGCCAGCGGAGCCCCTGAGCGCGAGAACGGGCATATGCTAGCCAGCCAATCACCAGGCTTAGGTATCGTTCCTCGATCTGAGATTATCGGCCCTCGTGTTGTCGATGTGTCGTAAGGTGTGCTCTAAAGATCCTGTTTATTGCCTTGCCTACAAGGTCTCTTTTTATTTGTTTCAATTGTTGGGAAGTCGGCAACCGTAATTTTCGTTGTCGATCAGTTGAGACGTTAGTGAAACGCCATCATCCGTTTTTTCTATCCGACAAGTTAGCCTTGTAGTTAGTTTTTGTGCATACTGATTACCTGATAGTCAGTGGCCATTTTGTCGGGCTCATGGGTTATTTCCGAGATCAAGATTTAGCTTGACGTATTACACAACCACCGCAGTGCATCCTGATCAAACACTGCTGCCCTCTTAATAACGGGAGGAACTTGGGTCATGGAGCTATTGCGTTCCCATTCCCTAGTTAGATTCTGTTCTCGAGCGCGATTCGTTCGATCGCGACTATCGCGACAGCGACTCTCTCGACTGCGATTTCGCGAGATGCTGTTGGAGACTTTGGAAGTGCGACATCTGCTGGCAGCGGACTGGCAGAATCGTTTGTTCCCGGAGGATGTAACCGGCAGTGATGTTCGACCAGTCGTCTCGCCACTGGATGCACTTCTGGTAATCAATGAACTCAATAGTGGCGCAGTGACCGGCGGAAGTCAAGGTCGATTGCCGGCACCTAATGAATCGCTTGCGCCACCTGCATTCTACGACGTTTCCGGTGATGGATTCGCGACACCCATCGACGCACTATTAATTATCAACTACCTCAATACTCGCTCCTTACAACAACGAGTCGAACCGGAGGAACCTCTAGTGCGATTGTCGGTCGAGCGCGGTGGTACAACTGCGCCTGCACCGAGCAATACAGCGAATGCAATTTCAACAGCGAACGAATTGCTGATCAATACAACGCGAAGTAACGTACAGCAGTTGCCAGCGATCGCCACCAACAATGCCGGTGCGGTCGTCGTCTGGGCCAGTCTCGCTCAAGACGGTTCGGAGTGGGGAGTCTACGGGCAACGATTGGATGCTGCCGGAGCAAAAGTCGGCTCCGAATTCCGAGTTTCACAGACGACTCAGTTGGCTCAACAACGTCCTTCCGTCGACGTTTGGCCCGATGGTCGATTCGTGGTGGCCTGGGAAAGCTTTCAACAGACTGGCGATGAGAATTGGGGAGTCTACGCTCGCTTGTTCAACGCTGATGGGATACCAGCAGGCGACGAATTTCACGTCAATCAATCGGTAACAGCCGCACAGCGATCGCCCAGTGTGGCGGTTCTGACAAACGGTTCGTTTGTTATCGCTTGGGAAGGGCGCGGTGTTGTTGATAGCAGTCGTCAAGAAGACTACGAGATTTTCGTTCGACAGTTTTCGGCTCAAGGCAACGCACTGACTTCAGAACAACGCGTCAATACTCCAACGCTTGGATTTCAGGAACGTGCATCCGTTGCAGCGAGTCCTAATGGCGGATTCGTGATAGCTTGGAATGGAACCGGTGTCGTCGATTCGGCCGGAGTGTACCTGCGGCGATTTGATTCAGCGGCATCACCGGTCGCAACCGAAGTACTCGTCAACGGGACATTTACACAAGGCATTCAGTCCCAGCCCGCTTTGGATATTTCCAGCGACGGCCGAATATTGGTCGCGTGGGCGAGCACCGAACATCAGTCGGGTTGGGGCATTTACGCGCAGCAGTTCGCCACTGATGGGACGCTCATTGGCCAAGAGGTGCGCATCAACCAGCCGACGATCGCCACTCAATGGAATCCGAGCGTGGCTTATCGACCAGATAATTCGTTCGTCGTTTCGTGGGAAGGATGCGGTCCACAGGAAGACTACGGCGTATATGTGCGCCAGTTCAATGCCAGCGGTTTAGCGCTAGCTGGCGAGGAACGAATCAACCCAACCACCACCGGTATGCAGCGCGACGCGAGATTAGTGTTCGGGCCATTTGGGATGGTCGCTACCTGGGATGGGCAAGGTGACGGTGATTTTGACGGAGTTTTTGTCAAGGAGATCGCCCCAGTATCACCAAGTTTGATCGACGGATCACCTTTCACTTTGCGAGAAGGATCTAATTTCAAAGTTCAGGTTGAACGCGGCTTTGTCGTCCCGTCAGTACCCAGTATTTGGGAAGTGGCATTCAGGACACCTGCTTTTGACAATCAATCGCCCTCTAGTCCACTTGATGCATTTGAAATCTCGGTAGTCGATGTAAACGGTCGGACATTGATTTTGCCGATCGCCAACTCGCGCGATGCGACCTTCAATTTGTCTGAAGGCAAAGCAGCCATCGTCGGAGCCAACGGAAAACTCTCCACGGGTAAACTGCAAATCGACCTGACGAATATTCCGGCCGGCACTTCGGCGAAACTGGTTGCTCGACTGGTCAATGACGATGCTGATACCGGCACCGCTGTAACGGTCAACAATCTGCAAATCGTCACTGGGTCGCTGGGAACTCCCATAGGCATTCAATCTGCGTCCTCGACAAAGCCTGGGCCTTTAACCGATAGCCAACTGAATGGGTTGCAGGAA